>CAKKRK010000109.1 GCA_919902665.1 Nitrospiraceae bacterium | reverse complement strand
TGACGTCGAACACATTGTTCGCATGCACCGTCGTCAGCACGAGATGGCCGGTCAGGGCCGATTGGATCGCGATCTGCGCTGTCTCGGCATCTCGAATCTCACCGACCATAATCTTATCCGGATCATGCCGGAGTATGGACCGAAGGCCGCGCGCAAACGTGACGCCTTTCTTTTCATTAACGGGAATCTGCACCACTCCCGAGAATTGATATTCAACGGGATCTTCGATCGTAATCAGCTTATCTTCGAGCGTGTTCATCTCCGATATCGCGGCATACAGCGTTGTCGTCTTTCCACTTCCTGTTGGCCCCGTGACCAACACCATGCCATAGGGACGAATAATCGCTTTCCGGAATCGTTTCAGATCTTCCGGATTAAACCCGATCCGGTCGAGTTTCAAGTCCGACACTCCAGTCACAATTGAGTCCCGGTCTAATATTCTGATCACGACCGACTCACCAAAGACGCTTGGCAGAATGGACACCCGAAAATCCACGGTCTTTCTATCCAACCTCATACGGAAGCTTCCATCCTGAGGCACCCGACGCTCGGCAATATCAAGCTCCGACATGACTTTCAAACGGGACACTAAAGGGGCATGTAATCGACTATCTAGTGACTCCATGGCCGGAATCAGGATGCCATCGACACGAAGTTTGACCTGGGTCGCCCGATCTGCGGCTTCGATGTGGATGTCACTGGCTCGGCGCTGCATCGCGCTCAGGAGGATGGAGTCCAGCAGCTTCACGGCTGGACTCTGCTCTTCCCCCGCATGATCGAGAATCAGAATCTCCCCATCTCGATCATCTTCTTTGACCTGCACCGACCGGTACTCCGCTTCTAGCTCACGGAGAGCTTGACGCGAGCCAGCACTACGGTCCAGCGCGGAAAGAATCGCGCTCTTGGTACTGACGATCAGCTCAAGTGGCTTTCCGATCAAGAGCTCCAATTCGTCGAGTCCCGGCACATTGTTAGGATCGGCGATGGCAATGGTCAGCACGCCGTCTCGTTCGGCAATCGGGATAAATGGAAATCGCTGCATCAGCTTGACGGAAATCGTCTCGTAGTAGCGGGAATCGACTTGAAACTCTTTCAGCGGATCATAGGGAAGACTGTATCGAACAGCTAGGGCTTGAGCTAATTGATCCTCCGAGAGAAGTCCTTCACTGATCAGCATTTGCCCTAAGGTGGCAGGCACACCGTTACATCGGCATAGGACATCCTCGACCGTGCGTTTGGTGAGCATTCCCTGGTCGACCAAGATCTCGGCAAGAGATGTTCTCGTAAGACTACGCAACATACGCAACCTGTATCATCCGGGTATGCCTATTAGCCTGAGATCCCACGTCTCTCCTACTCTAGCCGCCAACGGTCCCGGCCATCTGAAATACCGGCAGATACATCACAATGACAATCCCGCCGACTAGTACTCCCATCACAAGCAACAGAGCCGGCTCGATCCACGTGGTAAGTTGCGTCAATCTCGTATCGAGGTCAGCCTCATAAAACTCCGCAACGTCTCGTAGCATCGAATCAAGAGACCCCGTTTCCTCCCCGACGGATAACATTTCGATCGCCAATTTCGGGAGCACCCTGGGACGATCCAATGCATCAGCCAATGTCGCCCCCTCACGAATTTCATTGACGGCCCGAATCATTGCTTGTGAAATCCACTTATTCGAGACAGCTCCTCGTGCACCTTTCAACGCATCAACAAGCGGGGTTCCTCCCGCAAGAATAGTTCCGAGCGTTCGCGCCAATTGCACAGTATTGTGCTTGACGGCAATCTGACCCACGAGCGGGAGTTTCAGCACAAGACGATCGATTGCCAGTTTCCCAGCTGAAGTGGCATAGTAGGTATGCACTCCAAGCATGAGGCCGATTAGAACGGCAGCTGCGGGCAATAACCATGATTCAGCATGTGTGACGACATCGAGCAACACCTGAGTTGACCAGGGCAAGGCCTTCGCTGACTCTCCATAGACCGACACAAAAGTCGGCATGACATAGGTCAATAGAAAACCAACCACGGCGAGACCGATACCGATGAGAACAATAGGATAGGAGATCGCTTTTTGTACTTTCTGACGAAGTCCAACCATCAGCTTCAGATACGCAACGTACCGCTGTAGTACTTCTGGAAGATTGCCCGATTGCTCTCCGGCTTTCACCGTGGCGACATAGAGTTCAGGAAAATAACGGGGGTGTTTAGCCAAGGCTTCTGAGGAAGAGGCTCCACCTCGAATGTCATCCCGCACACCACGTAGAGTCCGTTGAAATCCAGCATGGCCGGCTCGTTCGATGAGAAGATCCCAGATGCGCAAAATGGGCAGTCCAGACTTGACCAGAGCCATCAATTCTTGATTAAAAACTAAGAACTGCTCCAGCGGAAGCTTTCCCCATGACCATGACGGCTCCGTCTTGACTGATGCGGCTCCTCGAGAGTGAAGATTGAAAACCAACAACCCTTGCGACTCGAGTTTGGCACGAACCAATGATTCATTGTCTCCTTCTACATGCCCATGGATGGTGGACCCATCAGGCCGCGCGACTCGATACGCAAATACTGCCATAGATAGAGACCTTCACGGCTTGCCAATTAGCCCATCGTGCGCCATTACATTCGTTCGTACTCAGGCTCATCTGCAGACGGCTCTGTCAACCACAGGGTCTGGCCCGCTTGAATGCGGTCACCAGAGAGCGCGTTGAGAGCCATGAGGCGGCTGACAGACGTGTGATATCGGCGTGCGATACGCCATAACGTGTCCCCATACTTGACAACCACGTGTGGAGGAAGGTGTACTGCCGACTGAGAAACCACCGGTACTTCGCCGACTGAAGAGCCCCCCGACACCTGAATCGCAGCACCTGAGACAATCTGGGTGCCATCATCCTGAATAGCCCGTGGGTCGCCCTGTTGATGGAAAATCGTGGCGGGCTCTGGTTGCGCGTCTCCTGGAGAAACCATCGCTGCAGGAGAGACTTCTCCCCTCACCTGTTTCTCAACTTTCGAGAGTTGCCTTTGAAGCTGCTTCAATTGATTCTGTAGCACGGCTCTGGTCCGCCCTACCTGTTCCCGTTCGGAACGAGCGCTGCTTAGTTCTTCCCGCTGGAGGTCAATCACATGGCGAGCTTCCGTCAATCGACGCTCCGCCTCTTGAATACGGCCTTCAAGCTGAGCTCTGGCAATCTGCACCTCGGCCAATTCTTGCCCCCGTGCGTCGACCTCTACTCTCAACTCGTCAACCATGCGCTGGGCATCTCGCAATGAGGTTTTGAGGGTATCCACCGTGAGCTGGAGATCCGACATCTCAGGCTCTATGATGATGTCTTCGAGCGAACCACAGGCCGAGACTCCAAGCAGAAGGATTCCGATGGAAGGACTCCTCCATTTCCCCTTCACTCGAACCCCTTTGAGCCCGGAGCAGAATTTACTCCGAGCCAATTTCACGACCCTGTTCACCATTTGTTATAGGGAGTCCCGTTTGTCCCAACCAGATCCGACCCTGAATACACATCAAAGATACCACCCTCTGTCGGTTCGATGATCTGCTGCCAAGAGCTCGGTGAATTCGTAAAGGGGTCTTTGGGAAGAGTCCGCAAATACCCAGCCGAGACCAGACCATCCAAGGACGGAGGGTATTTCCCTTTATCCGCGCGGTGATGATCCAACAACTCGCGCAGCGTGAAAAGGTCTTGTCGCAATACCGTTTCCCTGGATTTGATCAATGATGACTGATAGGACGGAACGGCGATCGTGGCCAAAATCCCAACGATGGACACGACGATCATGAGTTCAATCAGTGTAAACCCATTCGCATTACATCCACCCACCTTACCAATCCTGGTACTTAGTCCCATCGAGCCCAGACTCCTCGCTTTGCGTCATCACATCGTAGACATCTTCACCGCACCAACTGGATGGCTTCGAGCGATCTTTATAACAACGCAGAGCCCAATCGGATTTGCCCGTTAGCGGGTCGATCGGCATCGCCCTCAAATAGCGCCTCACCGTGGTGCCTCGAACCGTCGCCTCTTGTCCTGTCAGTTTTACGCCTAACAGAGCATCGAGAGACTTCGGATAGCCGTACGGCCCGGTGACTTCCTTACACGTCAACCTATTCTTTACACAGACCGCTCCGAGCAAGACGTCCCCATCACGATTCCACTCCAGCTTGAACACATCGATCGCACCGCGAATCATCCGAAGATGCTGACGCAACTCGATCTCTTGGGCTCGCTTCGTCGATATTTTGCTCAGCGGCATGGCAACCGATGCTAAGATCGCAATGATCGCCATGGTGACGAGAATCTCAATGAGAGTGAGGCCATCCTCCCTCACCGCACTCGCACCACCCCTGTCCCAACTACTTCTTGCGATACCTGCGCCGCACCGTTAGCATCCATCAGCTCAACGCGAATCGGCGATACCCCTGGGGCCTTTGCCACGAAGATGACATTCATCGTTCGCGGCGGACGTTGAGCCGAGCGAGTGAAGTGGAACGTGATGGCTCTTGCTTGCCCGACACCATCCACCGCTGTCGTCTCGCCCGCGTCGATCAACTCCGCACTATCAAGTCGTTTAAATTGCAGAATCTCGGGGTCATAGCCCAGCTTGAAAGAGTGCTCGCCCGATGCACTGATTCGCCCATCCACGACAGAAAGCCGTATTTCTTTACCGGATTGAACAACTGCGTCTTCCGGCTTGATCACCAACTGAGGACCAGGTGTTGCCAGCTGGGCCAATGATCGGACCATCTTTGTCTGTCCAGCGTCTTTCTCCAGAGCTCCACCGTGAGTGTGCATCTTCCCGTACTCGCCTCCCACCAATGCTGATACTTTTCGAGAGGGGCCGGAAAAGACCGGGCTGGTCGCATAATTGAATTCAGTACCAGACCAAAAGGCTTGATTGCTGGAGCCAGGAGGAATCGCGGGTTGCGCAATGCGAGGAGTGATAGTGAGAATGACTTCAGTTGTCACTCGTTCCGTTTTGTAAGAGCTCAACAGTTTTCCAATCAACGGCCAATCCCCAATCCATGGCATAGTAATTCGCGTTCGACGATCCTCCTCCTGAAGCAGCCCCCCGAGGACCACCGTTTCTCCATCTCGCATGTTTAAGGTGGTCTCTGCCGAGCGATTGCCAAATTTAAACTGTTCAATTTTAGGAGCAGCCTGAAGGAGCACCGGCTCTCCAACCCGAATGACCTCCACCTTCATTTTCAGCGACAACTCATTGCCTAACCGGATTGAAGGCTCGACAGTCAGCTTGACGCCCGTATCTCGGAACTCAATCGACGTGACGGTTGAGGTAGTCGGTACGGCTCCCGTGGCGGCCTGCCCAGGTAAGACATTGGTGGTAGAGAGAAGAATCGGTTGTTTGTCTCCGATATTAATCTCTGCTTTCTTGTTATTCATCACACGAACCTTGGGGGAAGCGAGCGTCTTCGCGTCTGATTGCTGCTTAAAAAAATCCAGCAATACAGTCGTCGGCAGTTTAAAGAGATAGTTACTCGGCCCCAGATCGGTTAGTTGGCGGTAGGTCATCTGCACAGCCTCTGCGGCCAAGGTTCCGGTAAAGCCGGAAGCAATTAGTCCAGCACCGGCTTGCTTCGGATAGTTCAATCCATATGTTTGCCCCTTTGTCCGATTGACTTCCAATACCTCAAGCTCAAAAAGGACCTCGGGTTCCTGTCGATCATTGGCCTGGATAATCCTTTCGGCAAGTTCCAGTTTCTCCGGCTGATCGCGAATGATAATGGCATTGAGTTGTTCATTCGCATGCATCCGCTTGGAATCCAACATGCTCTTGAGTAAGAGCACCGTGTCTTTGGCCTTCGCCGTCGAAAGGTAAAACGTCCTGATCATCAGATCTTGATACTGCTCCTGCTTCTGTTTGGTATCGGGACTGACGATGAAGACAGCCGGAGATATTTGACGAGAAAACAAACTGTTACTATTGAGAAT
>CAKKRK010000108.1 GCA_919902665.1 Nitrospiraceae bacterium | reverse complement strand
TGGATCCCGCCCACGTCCCCTTCGTGCACAACAATTATTTCCGGCGGCGCGAGGCAGCCAGAAGAAAAGAAAAAGTGTTCACGCGGCTGCCGCTGGGGTTTCGCACCATCTCGCAGAATGTCCTGCTGCCGGACACGTTTATCTTTCGCGCCTTGTCTCCGAGGTTAGGCTCGGCCACGACCACGGTCGATTTCGTGCTGCCCGGCATCCATCTGGAACGCTGGGAGATCGGCCAACGGTTCGCGTCCGTCATGTTGGTGGCCACACCGCTCACGGATGAAAGAAGCCGGTTCGACATTTGCGTCGGGTGGAACTTCTTGCGCGGACTTCCTGTTGGATGGGCGGTTCGCCGGACGTTACGGACCATTCTGAGCCAGGACCGGGAAGTTCTGGAATTGCAGGAACAGGGGTTTGGCCAGAAGGGAAGTATGTTATTGAACTTAGAATCAGACACATTGGCCGTGTGGTACCGGCGGCTGAAGAGATATCGTTTGGATCAATTGGCTGGTGTGCCGGACCCACAACATCCGGTTCCTGAGAAGACCACGCTCAGCTGGACCACGTGATACGTACGGTCCAATGCAACCGCATATGCTGAAGAGCAAGACCGCGTAAAGGATCTTGCCTTGGCTGGCGTCGAATGTGTTCGATGTCTCGGATCGGGCCGTCTGACTGACGAAAGGTGAAGCCCGTCTGTCTGTGAGCACCCAACTCACCATCTTGGATGAACTCCGGGGCGGCGATCGGCGATCCGTTGGTCGTTCCAATCAGGTGGTGGAGATCATACGCCGGCAGCCGGCGCTGTTTCCTGCCCTCATAGACGGTATGCATCATGACGACGAGGTGGTACGCATGCGTGCCGCTGACGCTGCAGAAAAGCTTACCGTTACGAATCCGCAGTGGCTCCAGCCTTTCAAAGTTCAGCTCATAAAGTTGGCGGCAAGGACAACACAGCAGGAGCTCAGGTGGCACTTAGCCCAAGTGCTTCCACGCTTGAAGTTGTCGAGGAGGGACCTCGTGATTGTCGTGGCGATTCTTCGAGGCTATCTGGAAGACCCAAGCCGAATCGTGAAGACCTTCGCGATGCAGGTTTTGACAGACTTGGCCATGCAGGAGCATCGGCTTCGGGCTCCAATCCGGCGACTGATCTTGTCTCTCATGAGAACAGGAAGTCCGTCCATGAAAAGTCGAGGACGCAAGCTGTTAAGCAGGCTCAATGCTTTGACAGTGCCCCGTCATGCTCCAGTTTCTCGTTAGAGACTGTCTAAAGGGACAGCGCCATGTTTCGACTTTGCGAACAAGGTAGGACGATTTTTCTCACCGGATCGACTATGATACGACGGCATGTACTCCACTCTCGTGATTCTCCACATTCTTGCTGCTGTGAGCTGGATCGGGGGGATGATTTTTCTCTCCTTGGTCTTGGCGCCTCTGGTCAGGGGGCGGAAAGCTGCGCCGGAATTCATGGCGATGTTTCGGTCTGCCGCGCTACGGTTTCGCCCCATCGTCTGGATCGCGATGGCGATCCTGTTGATGACCGGGCCGATGTTACTCTCACACCGTGGCCTCAGTGTGATGGCACCGGCCTCGTGGCCGGGAATCGTGACCGTGAAACTGACCTTGGTTGCCCTGTTGTTGTTCCTGACACTCCTCCATGATCTTGTCTTCGGTCCTCAGGTGAGTCGGGTCAGCGCTATCGCAGAATCTCAGCGAACGACCGGAGAGCGGGTCATCTTCAAATCCGCTCGTTGGTTGCCGCGTCTTTCGTTGCTCATTGGGCTAGCCGTGGTGATCGCGGCGGCGCTGCTGGCACGGTCATGACGGGATTTGCAGCGAGCTATCTGATCGAGCGAGAGTTCTCTGTCCATGAAGAAAATGGGGGTGAGCGCAAGGTCCTACGAAGCAGGACAGGCCCCGCTCCTAGTCGATTGAGGACCACGCTTGTGAAGGCGAGGGAATGTATGCGTCGCCAGCGCAACACAGTCGCTTGAAGACTTACGTATCCCCGCTGCTCATCGTATGACATCGATCAAGCCAGTAAGGCTTATGGGGTCTTTGCGCAGCGAAACCCGTAGCCGAACTGCCGACCAGATGGATCGGCATTGAAACGGAACGAAGAACGCAGGAACTCCTGAACATACAGCCAGTTACCACCCCGCACGACCTTAGACTTACCCGTTGTCGGACCTTGAGGATTCTTCATCGGGCTCTTCTTGTAATAATCATGGTCATACCAGTCGTTGACCCATTCCCAGGCATTGCCGGCCAAGTCGTAGATCCCATAGGGGCTCTTGCCCATTTCGAACATTCCTACCGGAACTAAGGCCATGTGATAAGCCCACTCCTTCTTGCCGAAATTCGCGTGGAGCCTGGTGGGGGTCTCGTTGCCCCAGGGGTAGAGGCGGCCGTCCGTCCCCCGCGCCGCCTTTTCCCACTCAGCTTCGGTCGGCAGACGCTTGCCGGCCCATTTGCAGTACGTGGCTGCATCCGACCAGCTGACGTTCACGACTGGACGTTTGTGATGGCGGGGTTCGCTCATGATCTCCCACTCCGGCGGCGCCTCTGTGCCCGTCGCCTCCAGATACTTGGTATATTGCCCCACTGTCACGTGGTACTTGTCCATGTAGAAAGCGTCAAGGTAGACGCGATGCACGGGCTTTTCGTCAGCTTTCAGCGTGCTCCCCATCGTGAATTCCCCTGCCGGCACCAGCGCCATTGGTACGTCGCGGGGATTGGTCGGGAACGCTTCTCCTCCTGACCCATCTGGTTTGAGACTATCCGGCGAGGTGGTCGAACGTCGCCCAGGTAGTTTCGCTCGTAACTGTTGATAGACGGCCTGTTGCTCATTATTGAGGCCCAACTCATGAGCGCCGTCCAGAGCCTCCTCCGCCTGCTTCATCTTGTCGGACGGAGTTTGTCCACCGGCAAGCAGACCCTTTGCTTCCTCCAACAACCGCCACGCGGTTACTTCCTCCAATAACTGCCACACCTTCATTTTGCTTAACCGTGGTTCCCTCGTCCCCGTGATCCTGGATTTTACATCCAGATGTAACGCGGTCTCGTAATGTTCTTCCGCGCAGTCCCAGGCGGCTAATCCTCGACAGGCCTCAGCCAAGTTGAAATGAGCCTGCACATTCGATGAATTCTTGATGAGCCCTGCCTCCAACGTCGCGCGCGCTTCGGCATATTGTTTGTGCTTTAAAAGACTCTCTCCTTTG
>CAKKRK010000107.1 GCA_919902665.1 Nitrospiraceae bacterium | reverse complement strand
AATGGCGGCCGCTGCCCCGCTGACCATCAGTCATGAATAATCTCGGCTAGAGCCCGTTACTCGCTCGCGGTCTGCCGCAATCGACTGAACGTCCATGTCTATCTTACTGGCTGACCCATGACGATTGATGCCACATCAAAGGCTTTCGCCATCTGGCTCACGGGGCTGCCTGCGTCCGGAAAGAGTACGATTGCAGCTGCGCTAAAGCCAAA
Organism: Nitrospiraceae bacterium; assembly: GCA_919902665.1. Lineage (GTDB taxonomy): Bacteria > Nitrospirota > Nitrospiria > Nitrospirales > Nitrospiraceae > Nitrospira_D. The sequence continues at coordinate 12,507 of CAKKRK010000107.1, read as the reverse complement.
GCTTGAAGAGATTGGTTCTGTCGAAGTACTCGAATCGGATGTGGTCCGCAGAATCTTGACACCTCATCCGACGTACAGTCTTGCAGAACGGGATCTGTTCTATCGTTCACTCGCGTTCATGGGTGCAAGGCTGGTCGCTCATGGGGTCACCGTCCTCCTCGATGCAACAGCCAACAGGCGGGCGTATCGCGACTTTGCCCGCAGCCTGATTCCTCAGTTCATCGAGGTCGCCGTGGAGTGTCCGTTGGAACTGGCTATGCAGCGTGACTACAAGGGCACCTATCAGCGAGGCCAACAGGGAGAATCCTCGACCGTGCCGGGGTTGCACGATCCCTACGAAGCGCCGGTCCATCCCGAAGTGGTCATAGATACAACGAAGCTTTCCGCGAACGACGCAGCGAGGAAAGTGCTGGAAGTCGTGAAAGAGAAATTCAACCAACAGTATTCCTGAGCGCTTCTACGGCCACCGCCCCTATGCAGCTGCGCGAGCAATCGTCCAACGCTGCTTGATGAGGCTCTCTTCCGGTCGCTATAGTGTCGCACCATGAGGAAGACACCTGCGTCCCGTCGCAGAGGGGGGGGGAGCCCCCTTTCTGACACGAAGGAAAGCCCCTTCATTCCTACTCCCGCCTCGGCAGCCCTTGTTGCCGCATTTCGCGCTCTCGCCGTCAACGATCTGTACACGATGGCCCCTAAAGAGACAGCGCTCAGGGGATATGACTATTACCAGCAGCAACGGCTTCAGCACTATGTTTGGGGTAGGGACGGGGCGACGCTCACGGCGCAGGTGCAGGGAACCAGCCTGTATGAGGTTCTCTTTTCTCTCGACGAGGGGTTTCTCTCTTCGTTCTGTGACTGTCCGGCCTGGGATTTTGATCGGCTATGCAAGCATATCCTTTGCGCCTGCTTTACTACCAAACATCTGCTGTCGCCCGAGACGGTCTCATTGTCGGATCGGCAACAAGTGCATCTGGCCGCGCTTCGCGTTGAGTTGCTCGGAGACCTTTCCGAGACAGGTTCCATCAAGGGGACGACCCCGTCACAGAATGGGGACGGTCTCCCAGGGTCGACCTATGAAATCGTGATCAACGTCGGCCGGCCGTATCCGCAACTTGTGATCCATCGGAACGGTGTGCCGCTTCCCGCAGGATGGGTTCCCACGGTACCGCCCGAGTTGCGGCCACTCCAGAATCTGCCCTGGTTTTCGTCAGGGTACGATGGGGACGAACCCTTCCAGCGCTATCTCCAGGTCTCTAAGCGTCGGTTTCCGATCGTGCTGAAAGCCGGCCTGGAATCTATCGCCATCGAATGGACCCCGTCGGTTACCTGTCGGAGCAAAACCGAGATCGCTCTTGCGGGTGATGACGTAAAGATCCGCGCGGTCTGCATAGCCGACGGCACGGCGCTCGACAGAATCGTCCGGTTTCGCAGTTTCGTGGTCGACGTGACTGGCCGCCGTCTGCTCTGCTTGGAGGACGAAAGCGGGTGGACTTCGTTTCGTGCATTACGCAACGGTTTTCAAGGTCTCAACGCTGATGATCCTGGGGGCAGACCGGCTGGGATGTTGTGCGCGGTGACCTTACCGGAAAGCCGGAGCCATGGGCGATGGCAGGGCATCGACTATGAAGTAGAGTTCACCGTCTCACGGAAGGAGTTCCGGTCCGCGCAGATCGATCTGATCCAGAAACAGGCCGACAAGACCTTGCGCGATCTGCTGCTGCGCGTGGATGGGGAAGAGGCGGCGGTTCATTCTTCTGACTCGATGTCGGTGGGCGAGGAGGTGTCGTACGCGTTGATTCTCGCGCCGCTCCCAGACGAGGCCGGCGCGCCGACCACCGCATGGATGCTACAGATGGAATGCCGGCGCGGTGACGCCCGGTTTACTCCGAGTGCCTCGACCTTTTCCTTCATCCGGTCGTTGGAGCAGGGCCGCACCATATCGGCTCCGTTGCGGGCACAGAAACGCAAGGGTGTGCTCTACGATCTGTTCTTCACGTCCCTCACGGTCGGCGAGGCGAAGGAACGAGATCTCCGCATCAAGACGGCGCTGGATCAGAGCGATTGGGTGAGGAGCATCCGTCTTGAAGCCGCTCAATGGCTGAGACACCATCTGTCGGTGTATGCCGGTCAAGATGTACGGTTGCAGGTCGAAGGGAGGCGATGGACACTTCGCGCGATCGATAAACACCGCGAAGCATTGCTGTACCGGATTCCATTCGAGGTTTTCGGTCTGGACGCGTTTCACGGCATGCCCTCGTATGACGTGATGAGAATCGATTCCCGCCTACTGTTTCAACGATTGCCGGAGCTGTTGGATAAGCTGACGGCGGCTGGGATTGCATTGCTGTATGAAGACAAACCACTCCGGCCCATTCGGTGGGACTGCGCGGTCCACGTGGACCGTCAGGACCGTGAGGGGACCGGGATCGACTGGTTCGAGATCCGGCCGGAGATTCGCTGCGATGGGGTGGTGATTGATGAGACGGAGTGGCGGGCGGCCATCCGGCAGGGTGGAATGATCGACACTGGGAGCGGTCTGCGGGTCTTGGATGGCCAGACCCTGGAGCGGCTGCGCGCGATCATCGGCCTTACGGGTGATGCACCGGAGGATCGGAAAGCAGCGCAAGTCGTGCGTGTGACCCGGTTACAGATCCTCGACTGGCTAGCGCTGCGTGAGCAGGGCATCCCCGTGTCGCTGCCTGCCGAGGACGAGGCGGTGTTGGCGCGCTTGCTGGGATTTGAGCGGATCGAGAAGCCGCTCTTGCCAAAGGGTCTGCACGCGAAGGTGCGCCCCTACCAGCATGACGGCTACGCCTGGTTGGCATTTCTCTACGAGCATCGATTCGGTGCCTGTTTGGCGGATGATATGGGATTAGGCAAGACCCTCCAAACCATCTGTCTGCTGGCCGCCATCAAGGAGGGACGTATCAAGACGGCTCGTGGGGTGAAGGGCCCCCATCTGGTCGTCGTCCCGACGAGTATTCTCTTCAACTGGGAACAGGAGCTAGCGCGCTTCGCGCCCGGCTTGAAGGTTCATGCGTATAGCGGGAGCGAACGGACATTCGACGCCGGGGACGGCGAGGTGGTGCTCACGACCTATGGGCTGGTCCGTCGGGATATCGACATCTTAGCGCGGACGGCCTTCCATGTGATCGTGTTCGACGAAGCCCAGGCGGTGAAAAACATTCAGGCGGACACGACGGGCGCGGTCCGCCGGCTCCAGGGTCGGTTCAAGATCGCCTTGACCGGCACGCCGCTCGAAAATCATCTCGGCGAGTATTTCTCCATCATCGACCTGTGTGTGCCGGGGCTTCTGGGCGAATACGATCGTTTCAAAACCGACCTGAAACGTGTGGCGGGTCACACGCTCGATCGGGTGCTGCGACGGACGCGGCCCTTCATTCTGCGTCGGACCAAGGCCGAGGCCCTCCAGGACCTTCCGCCGAAAATCGAGCATGAGGTGTTCCTCGAGTTGACCGATCGCCAAAAGGCGCTCTATCAGCAGACCGTCGACCAGGTGCGTTCAACGATCGACGACGCCTATCGCACCAAGACCTCTGGGCAGGCACAGTTTATCGCGCTCACGGCCATCCTCAAACTGCGGCAGGTCTGTCTTTCGCCTCGCCTTCTCACGAATCAAGCCAATGAGACTTCGCCTAAGCTCAGCTTTCTGATGGAGCGGCTCCAACTCTTGCGTGACGAGGGACACAGCGCCCTGGTCTTCTCCCAGTTCACCAGCTTTCTGGATCTTGCGCAGGAAGCGTGTATCCGCCATGGGTTGCCATACCATCGCTTGGATGGGTCTACGGCACCGGCTGCGCGTAAGGCTCGCGTGACGGCGTTTCAGACCAGTGAACAGCCGAGCGTGTTTCTCTTGAGTCTCAAGGCGGGAGGGCAGGGGCTGAATCTCACCAAAGCGAGTTATGTCTTTCATCTGGACCCCTGGTGGAATCCGGCGGTGGAGCGTCAGGCGTCGGATCGCGCGCATCGCATCGGGCAACGGCAGACGGTCTCGATCGTGCGGATTCTCATGCGCCACAGTATCGAGGAGAAGATGGTGGCGCTTAAGCAGCGCAAACTTGAGTTGTACGACGCGGTCATGGCCGGCGTGGTGCGAGACTCCGGGCAAGGCGTGCTGACGAAGGCCGACTTCGACTTCCTGCTCTCCCCGAGTGCGTGATTCAGGGGGCTATCGCTTCTCTGGCTCAGAGAGCTGTCGTCTGCAACAACCGATTTGCTAACAAGTCCACATCGAATACGTTGCGCCGATTATCGGCTTCCTCTTCGGTCAATAAATCGAGCAGCAACGTGGCAAGTCCGTCTCGCTGTAAATGGCGGGCGACGAAATTGTTACGAGGGCTCAATCGCCCACTGCCACTTCCATGTGCAAAAACAACCACGCCGCGCGGACCAGCCGGGAGTCCAAGGACTCCCTCCATGGCAGTTTCCTCTCTTGTGATCCTGCGCGGTGCTCGTGCAGGGATGTCATGGCTGTCCCTGTTTCTTTGCGGAGCTGCAGGGAGCCGGACGGCTGAGCCCAGGTGGCAATTTGGTCTTGTCGTCGACGCAGGCAACATTGAGTTGTGTCTGTGTGAGACCAATGACCGACGAGAGCATGGCCCCCGCGAAGTTCGCGCGACTCAAGTCTGCTGAGTCCAGTCGAGCGCCGCTCAAATTACCCGAAACAAATGTGGCATCTTGTAGGTTCGTGTCCTGAAGGTTGGCGTGGGTCATGTTGGAGTGGCTGAAATTCGACCCGCGAAGATCCGCGCCGACAAAATTGGCCGATTCCAGAGTGGCTCTGTTGAATTGTGCGTGCTGGAAAGAGGATTTCGGAGCGTAGAGTTCGCTCAGATCGCCGTTCATGAAGTTGGTGCGCAGTCCTTTGGCCCCGATAAGGACCGCACGGGTGAGGTTCGCGTCCAGGAAATCGGCTTCATCGAGGACGGCGTGATAGAGAATAGCCATCGGGAGCTTCGCCGAGTGCAAATCCGCCTTGACCAGAGCGGCCTGTTCTAGGTTGGCTCCTTCCAAGTCGGCGTCATGCAGGTCTGCGCCATGTAGGCTGGCGTACCGGAGGTCTGCGCCGCGAAGAATCGCTTCCTTCAGGTTTGCGTCACGCAAATTCGCTTCATCCAGATAGGCGCTTTCCATGTCGGCTTCGATCAGACGGGCCCCTTCCAGTTGTGCATGGTCCAGCAGCGCGCCCTGAAGGTTGGCACGGTGCAGATTCGCGTTGGTCAGGACGGTGCGACGTAGGTCGGCGCCTGTCAGATCAGCGTTCACCAGGACCGCACCTTTCAGGGTTGCTCCGTAAAAATACGCCTCGACGAAGTTGCCGTCGGTCAGGTCGGCAGAGGTGAGATCGGCGCCCTCCAACTGTGCCCGCTCGAACGAGGCTTCGCGTAGTTTTGCACCGACCAAGATGGCGTCGAAGAGCGCAGCTTCATCGCCGATAGCTCGGGAGAGATTTGCGCCAGTGAGCCGGGCACGGCGCAGATCGGCTCCGGAGAGATTACTGTCTTCGAGGACGGCATTCGTGAGGTCAGCCCCAGCAAGGCTGGCCTGAGCGAGGTTGGCCTTAGGCAGCTTCGCCTGACGCAGAACTGTGCCTTCCAGGTCGACCCGTTCGAGATTCGCTCCCGCGAGTCCCGCCCGACTCAGATCCGCTTGGCAAAGCTCCATCCTTTTAGCCTCAGGGTTTCCCCGATACTCCACCCATCGTTCATGCGAACGCAGGAGGGTCTGCAATGTCTTGGCCGGGACAGGCTTCTGTTTGTAGGAACTCTTGCAGAGGGGAACCGCAAGCGACGTCGCGGTGGACGCAGATGAGCCTGCCGCCCAGGCCCATGAGGCGGGAAGTCCGATGAGGATGATCATTCCCACAAAGACGGTCGGTATGGAGAAGCGCTTCATCTTGTGTCTCCTTCGGTGGTAAATACTAGGTTTGACCGTCAAGGCTAGGCTTTGCAAGGCCGTGGAAATCCGAGTGTCATGGGTTCACGCGCTCGTAGAAATTCGGGAACCCGTTCCCTCTGCGCACGTCGGCCATGTTTGACGATCGAGCAGGGTGGGGCGGCAAATAGTGGTCAGGGCAATGGGAAGACTGCGTGCCTGAAACCGCCGAATATAGTTCTCTAGGGTAAAGACAATCGTAGCATCACCTTGAGTAGATCGATTATCGCTCTTGTTGCGACAGAAGGCGAATGTGCGCCACGACGTCTTGCATTTCTCCGTCGGTGAGCTGGCCGCGCCAAGAATGCATCGGGCTGAAGACCACACCGTGCTCGATCGTTCGCAGTAACTCTTCATCGGATTTCAGGAAGGACCGAAAGCGCTGAAAATCGGCCGGTGGCACTTTCAAGGAAGTGGCGGCAGGGCCGTCTCCTCGACCGGTAAGACCGTGGCAGTCCTGACAGTGGTGCTGATAGACCGCTTTCCCGCGTGTGATGTCTGGCGGATAGTCTTGCGCATAGAGGTCGGGTATGGCCGTACTGCTCAGAGTAAAGATCCCGCAGAGTCCTACAGCTAGTAGTCGATCTCGAATGAGCCGTTGTGGCGTCTCGATCATGCTGTTAACTCTTCTTCGTGGTGTGAGCGATAAAGGAACTGAACAGCTGCTGCAGCTTCTTGCTTCCGCAGGCTGGGCATGTCACCTCGCCTGCTGCATGTCCTTTCAATGTTACCACGATCAACGATTCTTTCCCGCAATCGAGGCACGTATAGTCGTACATCGGCATGGTGCGTCCCTTTCGACTATCAGCCAACAATCATGAGTGGATAGGTCCCTTGGTGCAACAGCGCATGTGACACGCTGCCGAGCACCATACGGATGATGCCGCGGCGCCCCCGGGATCCCACGAGAATAAGGTCTGGATTCAAGGCCTTGGCTTCCTCAAGAATTCCCTGGACCGGGGTACCTAGCGTAGTCGCCACGCGGGTTTGGTAGCCATATGACTTCAGCTTGGCGGCTATCTCGTCGAGGAAGTCCTTCGCTTTGCCGAGGGAATGGGTTTCCATATGCTCGGCCGAGACCGCATCCACCGGCCAGGGTGGTCTGGTATGGGGCAGAACGGTGAACAGGGTAATCGTGGGGGGATTACGAAAGGGTTTCTGTTGAAGGAAGGAGAGGGCATGGTCTGCATCGTAGCTCCCTTGCAGAGGGAGCAAGATATGATGAAGCGTTTTCAAGGGGCCGGGAAGGATCAGTTTCGCGCCAGGCCCGAACGTCAGCACTCGGTGGGAGACACTTCCAACGAGCCGTTCCTTGATCGGTCCAAGGCCTCTGGCACCCAAGAGAATGAGATTTATCTTTTGCTGTTCGGCCAAAGCCACGATCTGATCCACCGGAGATCCGACGACCAAATGCTTCGTGACCGGGCCGGCATCTAATGGCAGCAGGGCCACGATGCGATCCAACAAACGAGTCCCGTCATCGCGCATGTTGCGCTCGACCGTCTCGTACAGTTCTTGTGCTACCTCAGGAATCATCATGGGATAGGCTGGACTCGGGACGTCGAGTACGTGCACAAGGTGCAGTTCCTCGGCACGAGCCAGGTACTTCAAGGCGCGCACGGCTTCATACGAGTTGTCGGAACCGTCGACTGCGAGCAAGAGTTTCATAAGAGCCTCATTGGCAATCTGCCGGACAGAAGAAAACAATGTAGATTACAATCGCGAGACCAAAGCCCACTGCTCCGAGCAGGAACCACTGTGCACGTGTCATTCTTCCCCCCAGTACTGAAGATGGTCTTCAGCAAGTCCAATGCCGTCATAGGCGTGAAGAGTGAAACGTGAAATGTGAAAGGAATCTGGGGCGGTTTAGAGGCACTTGTTTCTCGCCTCTTACTTTTCGCTTCTCACGCGTCACATCCTGTGGCGCCTTCTGCCACAGGGAGTGAATGACTGCTGTGGCAGAGAGCCCCTGCTTCCGAAGGCGGCCCCCATAGCCAGTAGCTGATCTCGAAAGCAACCAACTGCAAATCTGTGGTTTCTCTAACCTCTTTACTATCTCCGAAAGCTCTTCGTGGGTGGCATCGCCCTTGCTCAATAATTGTGGGTCAGGAGGATCGTTCATGGGGAAGGAGACAAATCTCTTCGAGACCATACTGGTTCCGGTCGATTTTTCGCCCTGTTCCGACGAGGCATTCCGGGTTGCTTGTCAAATGGCGCGGCTGTGTGGAGCGACGCTGCTGGTTCTGCACGTCATCGACACCAGTGCGCTTGCCGCATTCAATCGATTGGGTTTGCTGGCGGTTCCGTCCGATGCCACGCCACAGCGCCGCCGCCTACGCCATCATGCCCGTCTAAAAGTAAGGCAGTTGTTGGAGTCAAAAGTAGCCATGGATGTGAAGATCACACGTCTGATCGTGGAGGGGGCACCTTTCGTCGAGATCGCCAAAATTGCGCGCACGGGGGATATCGATCTGGTCGTGATAGGAAGCTACGGCGGCCGGTCCGGCAGTGTGGATAAGATCTTCTTTGGTAGCACGGCGGAAAAGGTCGTTCGCACGGCCGGATGTCCTGTCTTGACCGTGCCGCTTGAGGCATTCGCGCCACAGCGGAAGTCCACGCGTTGATCAATAGTTCATTGGCAGATGGAGGATCTCATGACGATTGGGGCAAGTCTGGTACAGTGGCGCAGGTTGGGAATGGTTCTCTCCATGGTCTGTCTGGCCTGGATGTATGGGTCGGTTCTCCTGGCGCAATCCGAACAAGTGGTGGACGTGACGATCAAGGATTCTCGTTTTGTGACGAAGCAGAGTCCGTTGCGCTTGGGGTTTCCCACCGTCATTAAGGTACGGAATGAAGGTGCGGAGCGACACGATTTTAGCTCGACCATGTTTGAAGGGATTCCGACACAGATTGAAAAGGACGGTGTGATCGTGTATGGCCGCGGAGTGGGGGGTGTCTTGCTTGATCCGAAACGGGACGCCACGATTCGATTTGACATGACGCGACCAGGCCGGCACGTCTTTCGATGCTCGATTCACCCAACGATGAGCGGAGAGTTACTTCTCTTGAGTGCGGAGGCGGTGTGAGTGTACCAGCAGGGGGATTGAGAATTCTCTTTGCCACTGACGGGTCACAGGGATCGGCGCGGGCAGAGGCCTATGCCTGTGCGCTCGCCCAATCGTGGGGTGCCTCGCTGACCGTGATGAGCGTTCTGGAGTTTCCTCCTGGGATGAACCCGGACTATGTGGTGAATCGATTGTACCTGGATGAATTGATGCAAGAGGTAACGACCAGGCTGGTGGACGTAACAGCGCGGGCTGGCGGCCTCGGGCTATCAGTCCAGTCGCGCATCGCAACCGGAATTCCGAGTGAAGAAGTGCTGGCCGTTGCACGGGCAGAAGAAGCGGATCTGGTCGTGGTCGGAACGAGAGGGAAGACTGGTCTCGAGCACGTCTTGCTGGGAAGTACGGCTGAGCGAATCATTCGTATGGCACCCTGTCCTGTTTTGACTGTCCCGGTGGCGAAACAGCTCGCAGGTGAACACCTGAAGGCCACAGTCACGAGAATGCTCGTGCCGGTCGACTTCTCAGATTGCTCACTTGACGCGCTGGAGTATGGAGCGTTGATTGCGCAACGATCGAATACCTCATTGAAACTCTTTCATGTGCTAGAGCCGGTGTCGTATGGGTTAGACTTTACGCTGCCCCAAATGGCTCAGCGGGAATCGAGCAAGACAGCCATTACGAAGCGGTTATCCGATTTCGTCTCCGCGCTCACTTCTCTCGGCCTTGCATCCGACTTCTTGATTTCGGGCGGCCTGCCGGCCGACTCCATTCTCGATGCGGCTCGAGCTCAATCGGTCGATGTGATTGTGATGGGGACGCATGGCCGCCGCGGGTTGTCTCATGCGTTGTTCGGCAGTGTCGCGGAGTCCGTCCTGCGGAGATCATCCTGCCCTGTTCTCACAGTACGGAGCCCGAAGTTACCGCCAGACCATCGCCGGGTCCTCTCAGGACAATCGAAGCCGACTAATGTGTAACCCAGGAGCGAGTCATGCGAGCGCGAAAAACAACAACCGGTAAAGCGAAAGGCCGAGTCGCCCCCAAGATCGGCCGAGCCGAGAAGCCCATTGAATTACCGGATGGCATGTGGGAACGGATCTCGCAGAAAGCGTACGAATTGTGGGAACAGCGCGGCCGTCAAGAAGGGAACGCGTTTCGAGACTGGCTTGATGCGGAGGAAATCGTCATGGAAGAAATACATGAAGCTCGCGAGTGAACAAGTAACGGGATTTTGGACTCCACAGCCTCCGGCTCTCGATGCGATTCTCGTGCGGCTCGAATCGTTGTCGCTCAAGCCGGAATTCGCCTTGCAGCGGGAGATGGCGCTGGCACGGGCGTTGAGACCGTACCTGGGGGGCATCGCGGGCAGACTCGTCGCACCGCTCGCTCAAGAAACCGAACTCGCCAACCTGTTCCTACTCTGCGATTTCTATCCTGAAGACGGGCAATTGACGCTGATCGAACAGTTACGGGATGTGATCACCGAACACATCCCCAATGAAGAACGGCAGTGGCTCGATCCCTTGAAACATTCCTATTTCGATGTGCTGGAACTGACTTCCTTGTCGAAGCCAGGGGAAGATCTCACTGTGCGGTCGCTCGGAGATCGAACCGCATTGGTGGTTCCCGGCCATGAATCTCTCAAGGATCTTGCGGTAGGCCAGGTGTTGCTGACCCGCCTCGTTGGCATTCCGGATGGTGGTGAATCAGGCAAGGCAGTGTGGGCTGGCTGCGGAATCGTCTTGTCTCAGGCCGATGCCAACACGCTGCTCGAGAGGGCTGCGGAATGGCGCAGGGAAATGGAGCTGACCACCGGATCCTTTGCATTAGGGGAGTGGAGGGAGTTTACCAAGCGGTATGGGTATATGCTGCTCTGGGCGTTCGCGCAACTCCGCACGGACGCGTTGGTGGACGCCGTCGTCCATATTCGCTATCGCCGTCCCGATGACCAGCCCTATCTCTATGCTGTGGCCCTGTACGACCACCATGAGTATCGGCTCTTTGTCGATGGATTGTCCGAGATGAGCGAGCTTAAACCGGAGAAGACGGCGCCTCAGGTTGGAAGACAAGGCCAGACCGACGAGATTCCTCCGGCTCGCACATGGGTGCAGCGAGACGGGAGCGGCGGGACTGACTCTATTGTCGCGAAGGTGACGCTGACGTCGTCCCAGCTCATCGTGGAATGCGATAGTCCAGCACGACTGGACCAGATCAAGCATCGACTCGCGGCCTCGTTTGGATTTTCACTGCATTTCCGAGGTGAGACGCTCGTGCCGCCTGCGCGACAATTATCGATAGCCGAGCTCATGTCCGATGAACCGCCGCCGTTGGTCGTGACATCGGAAGAAGACTATACACTGCTCAACCAGTTTCTGGAGAAAGCCTATTTGGAGTGGTCGGATCAGCCTCACCTCGTACTCGGCGGGCACACGCCACGCCATGCCGCCGCATCTGCCGCTATGAGCGGCAAGGTCGGTGCCTTAATCAATGAGATGGCCCAGCATGATCCAGGCCGTCAGCGATGTGGCCGACCAGCGTTCGATTACAATCGTCTTCGCGCTCATGTGGGCTTGGACGAACTGCCAGAGTAATTCGAGCTGCACCACTTGCCTCTTGACACGATGGAGTATACAACCATCCCGCAGATGATGGCCGATGGGAAATAGCCTCAGGAGAAGCCGATGACAGTAGAGCGCACAACCGTCGGTATCTTAGTTGGTGGCGGACCTGCGCCAGGAATCAATAGCGTGATCAACGCGGCGACGATCCGCAGCATTCTAGGCGGCTCGGATGTGCTTGGAATCATCGATGGTTTCAAATGGCTCATGGAAGGGGGCACAGGACAGGTACGGCCGCTCTCGATCGAAGACGTCAGCCGAATCCATTTTCGAGGAGGGTCCTACCTGGGTACGTCGCGTGCGAACCCAACGAAGAGCGTCGAGCATCTCGACAATGTCTTGTTCGGACTGTCGAGTCTCGGAATCACACGGTTGGTGACGATCGGCGGTGATGACACCGCATTTTCAGCGATGAAATTGGAGGAACGGTCTAACGGTCGACTACAAGTAGTCCATGTCCCCAAGACGATCGACAACGACCTGGATCTTCCTTTTGGAATTCCAACCTTCGGATTTCAAACAGCCCGTCACGTTGGGGCCGAGATCCTGAAGAATCTCATGGTCGATGCCCGAACCACAACACGGTGGTATTTGGTTGTGACCATGGGGCGCAAGGCCGGCCATCTCGCCTTGGGGATCGGAAAGGCCTCCGGTGCGACGCTGACGATCATTCCTGAAGAGTTTCAAGAGAGGCCGGTCAAGTTGCAACGGGTCGTCGATCTTCTAATCGGAGCCATAATCAAGCGGCTTGAACATGGTCGAGCCGATGGAGTTGCAGTGCTGGCCGAAGGGCTAATCGAAATCATTGATTCTCGAGATCTTGGTGGGTTAGAGCATGTCGAACGAGACGAACACGGCCATTTACGAATGAG
>CAKKRK010000106.1 GCA_919902665.1 Nitrospiraceae bacterium | reverse complement strand
CTCCGCCTGGGAGTTACCCAGCGCCCTGCCCATGGAGTCCGGACTTTCCTCTCGATGCCGAAGCACCGAGCGACCATCCAGTCTTCCACCCACGCCTGCTCAGTATAAAGGACCAGGATCAGTCGCGACAAGCAGACCGCCTCGGTGTATTCGACGAATGGTCGATTAGGATAAGGGGAAGGCCCGTTATCGTCCACCAACGTCCGGCAACGGAGCCGCCTGGACAGGTGTCCGCTTCTGATAAATAGCCATGGCCTCCGGCATCCACTTCTTCAATTGGTCGATTCTGGTATCGTTGCTGGGATGGGTGGAGAGAAACTCCGATTGTCCTCCACCACCCGACGCTTGTCCCATTCGCTCCCAGAGTGCCACCGATTCACGCGGGTCATAGCCGGCATCGGCCGCCAGGAGAATCCCCACATAATCAGCCTCAGATTCATGCTTGCGACTGAACGGAAGCAAGACACCGACCTGTGCACCCGCACCCAGTGCCGCCATCGTGGCTTGACCGAGCATCGGATTCCCGCCACTAATCCCAATGGCAGCACCGATGACCTTCAGCCCAATATTCGTGGCCTGCCCCTGACTCATACGCTCGGCCCCATGACGAGCCAGCGCATGCACGACTTCATGGCCCATCACCGCCGCCAGCCCGGCTTCCGTCTTGGCCATGGGAAAGATGCCGGTGTAGACCGCCATCTTCCCGCCAGGGAGCGCAAAGGCATTCGCAGTTTTGTCGTCCTTGATCACCGTCACTTCCCACTGAAACTGTTGAGCCAGTTGGGCATACTTCGAGCGTTTTGCGGCTTCGACGATGCGTGCGGCGACCCGTTTCACCGGTTCGACCTCACGGGGATCCTGTGACGGCCGCATCTTGGGATCCGTCTTCACCTGATTGTAGGCCTGGGCACCCATCTGCATCTCTTGATTCATCGACGTCATGAGCAATTGTGACCGGCCCGTGTAAGGATTGGTCTCACATCCGACTAACCCAGTCCCAGCTACCAGAAGACAGGTGATTGTCGTCACATTCATGAGTCGCGGAGTGTGCATGTTCCATTTCTCCAACCACACACGTTTCTTCTCGATCTCTGCGGATTGACCACTAGGCATTCGATTGATAGATTACCGTCCCCCAACGCAGAATTTCTAGGTGGTGTAGGAACATCATGAGCGAGCCGCGTGTTCACAACAGAGTCGAGCGTATCGGCATCGACGAGTCCGGCAAGGGCGATTACTTTGGCCCCCTCGTCATCGCCGCCGTGTTTGTTGACGCCACGACACAGGGGGAACTCAGGCTCATGCAGGTCCGGGATAGCAAGAAGATTTCGGACGGGCGAATTCTTGAGATGGCTCCCGACATCAAGACCATCTGTCCTCACAGCGTCATCGCGATCGGGCCGCAGAAGTACAACGAACTCTATGACAAAATCCGCAATCTGAATCGCCTCCTGGCCTGGGGTCACGCCAAAGCACTGGAAACCCTGCTCGAACGAGTGACATGCGAGCGGGCCATCTCCGATCAATTTGGAAATGAGCGGTTGATTCTCAATGTGCTGCAGGAAAAGGGGCGGAAGATTGTGCTGGAACAGCGGACGAAAGCGGAATCGGACTTGGCCGTGGCCGCCGCTTCGATCGTGGCCCGCGCTGAATTTTTGCTTCGATTGAAACGCCTCTCCAGCGAAGTCGGCACCACACTCCCCAAAGGCGCGTCCCCAGCTGTCGAACTGGCAGCGAAGATGGTCATCAAGAAACACGGACAGGAACGGCTTGGGTCAGTGGCAAAACTGCATTTCAAAACGACGAAGGCCGTGCTTGCGGGACTCGCCTAAACCGATTCCCCTACTTCGAGTTCCGACGGCTTACTGCCTGGCGCGGACGGCTATACCGTGACCGGCTCTCCCTCCCAGTACAATATCCGCCGACAGTAGGGGCAGATCTGTAGATCATCGGAGCGTTTGACTTGCGCAATGAGCTGAGGCGGGATCTGGAGACGACACCCAGCGCACATCCCATCGCGCACCGCCGCCAGCGGCTGATCTTTCCGCGAGGCCCTCACCTGGTTATACCGATCGAGTAGACCCTTCTCAATCCGCCCGGCAGCCTCTCGATGGCGGAGTTCGAGTTGAGCCAGTTCTGTCGCCAGCTCCTTATCCCGTGCGTCCAGTCCCTGCTTCTCCTCGGTAAACACTTTCTCCAGCGTGGTCTTTTTCTCCTGAAGCTCTTGGATGGTCTTCTGCAATTGATCGACCTTGTCCATGGCCAAGAGAATTCTCTCTTCAAAGTCTCCCCGCTTCTTATTCGCCAACTCGACTTCGAATAAATGCGCTTGATACTCTTTATTGGTCTTCAGACTCGCCGCGTGCGATTTCATCTTTTCGGTCTGCGCTTCATGAGCTTCCAGATCCTTTTCGTGAGAGCGCCGTTCCTTGACGGCAGCCTCACCGGCGGCTTTCGTGTCATTCAGGAGCTGGGTTGCCTCTCGAAGAGGCACTTCCGCAGTGTCTAGACGGTCGGGGATTTTTCGGCGAATCTCATTGATCTCCGTGATCCGGAGATCGAGTTTTTGCAAGTCAATGAGCGGGGACAGCTTTTGGTTCAACGTATCCTTTCCAGCAATGCTGATGCACCGACATGGGTCAGGCACCGGTCCCGACTGGTGGGCCCACTAGGACTTGAACCTAGGACCAGCTGATTATGAGTCAGCCGCTCTAACCACCTGAGCTATGGGCCCGATCGGAATGGTTCGGACTCAGGCTGATGTCTTGTTGGGCCAATCATTCCTAACGGCTTCTGTCAGCCTCAGCCTCAACAGGTGTCGCCACCCGAACCGTGATTTTAGGCCGCCGCTCCGAGTAGAGTCAATTGACGCTGCCTGATCACTCTGAAAGCTATACGCTCTCGACAAAACTCCTCAGCTTTTTACTGCGGCTCGGATGTCGCAATTTCCTCAGGGCCTTGGCTTCGATTTGCCTGATGCGCTCACGCGTCACTTCGAAGTCCTGTCCGACTTCTTCCAGGGTATGGTCCGTCGCCTCTCCAATGCCAAACCGCTTGCGTAGCACTTTCTCCTCGCGAGGCGTCAAGGTCTCCAAGGCACTGTTGATCTGCCGCTGCAAGTCGTAGCGAATGGCGGCTTCCAGCGGAGACACGGCCTTCTTGTCTTCGATAAAATCGCCCAGATGGCTGTCTTCCTCTTCACCGATCGGTGTTTCAAGCGAGATGGGCTCGCGGGCAATCTTCAGAATCTTCCGAACCTTGTCCAACGGGAGGTCCATACGCTCGGCAATCTCTTCGGGAAGCGGCTCACGACCCAGCTTCTGCACAAGGTGCCTGGAAGTTCGAATGAGCTTATTGATGGTTTCGATCATGTGAACCGGGATCCGGATCGTTCGGGCTTGATCCGCAATCGCTCGGGTGATTGCCTGCCGAATCCACCACGTGGCATAGGTACTGAACTTGTATCCACGCTTATACTCGAATTTATCCACCGCCTTCATCAGCCCAATGTTGCCTTCCTGAATCAAATCGAGGAACTGCAGACCGCGGTTCGTGTATTTCTTGGCGATGCTGACCACAAGCCGTAAATTCGCCTCGACCAGCTCCGCCTTCCCTCGCTTGACCTTTTCTTCGGCAATATCCAGATGCTTGACGGCATCCTTGATCTCTTCAGCCGGAACCAGTGCCTCTTCCGTTTCCAACTGGCGAATCTTCGCTTTGGCGTTTTGGTAGACCTTCCGAATCTCCACTAGCGCGTCTTCTGACACTCCGGTCTTCCGCTTGACCGCCAAGAAGTCCGGCCGGCTCCGGCACATCTTCCTCAGCAGTTCGGCACCTGCCTCTCCCCCCACGCCGATCCTCCGTTGGCAGCTGATCGCTTCCCGTTCGGCAACCCGGATCTGCACCGCCAGATCGCGGACACGCTGTACCATTCGATCTTTCAGCACACCATGGAGGTTGACGGATTCAATTTTATCCACCACTTGCTGTCGGATCGCTTCGAACTGCTTCTTGAACTTCTTCTGCTTGATCGGATCACTGCCGAGATGCTTGCCTTTTTCGGCCAAGGCCTTCAACACAAGCGAAACTTTCCGCACGGCATTGAGCGACTCGAGGGTCTTGA
>CAKKRK010000105.1 GCA_919902665.1 Nitrospiraceae bacterium | reverse complement strand
TAAACCGGACACTTCACGTGCTACAAAAACCGGACAGATGATGTGCTAGCTACAAGAGTCCGCTGCCCTCTTGTCGGTCGGTGGTGTGCGTGCTAGCATTGCACTCTTTGCACCATTCTGATGCCGCACGTTCCCCCATTGCCCGAACGTGCGAGAAGGGTTTCCCATTGGCACAGATCGACGCCTCCTGTCCGACCCTCTCGCCTGAGGCAGCACGAGAACGCTGCACGGCCATTCATGAGCAGTTGTGTCGCGCGAACGTGTTCGGATCTCCAGCCACCTTGCCGCTACAGGGCTCCGCTTCCGACATGCAGGCGGTGACCTCCTGGCGAGTCAGTCCCTGCCCATTATACCTGTCATCTGAGCAACTGCGGTTCTTCACCGACTTAGGGCCACATCTGCTGTCGTTCTATCGAGGATTGAATCGGTTGTACGCCGAAAGCGTCAAAGGCATTCAACCGACCTGGATCGCAGGCTACCTCGATCAAGGGAAGCCAGCTGCATTAGTGCAATACAGCCGCATGAAACGGTTTCGCGATGCCCTGCCCGACGTCATCAGACCCGATATTATCCCCACACAGGACGGCATGGTGATCACCGAACTGGATTCGGTTCCAGGGGGAATCGGGCTCACCGCCTGTCTCTCTCGCATCTATCACGATCTCGACGGCGGTCCCGCACAGATCATCGGGGGACAAAACGGCATGCTCCACGGATTTGCTCGCATGCTGCGTTCTCTCCAAGCGCAGCATGTCGGATGCATCGCGATTCTGATCTCCGACGAATCGAAAGACTATCGGCCGGAAATGTCCTGGTTGGCCGCTCAGCTCCGCGAAGAGGGATTGTCCGTCTGGTGTGCCGAACCACGCGAGATTCGGTTTACGGAGGACGGACTTCGCCTCCACGCCGACGGAAGCGAGCAGGCGATCAGCGTCCTCTATCGCTTTTATGAGCTGTTCGACTTGTTGAATATTCCCAAAGCTGAACTGGTCCAATATGCCGCAAAGAAAGGTCGGGTCTCCGTGACACCTCCCTATAAGCCGGCACTAGAGGAAAAATCGGCCTTCGCCCTACTCCATCACCCGATCCTTCGCCTGTTTTGGGAAAAAGAACTCGGAGCAGACTGCTTGCTGCATTTGACCACGATCATGCCGAAAACCTGGCTGCTTGACCCGGCACCGCTTCCTGCGATCGCGACGATTCCGGACCTGTATATAGGGAACCATCCGGTGGCGAACTGGGCTGAACTTGAGAAAGCGACGCAGAAGGAACGCCAGTTTGTCATCAAGCCTTCTGGATTTTCGGAACTGGCCTGGGGAAGCCGTGGCGTTTCGATCGGGCATGACATGCCTCAGACTGAATGGGTTGAGGCGCTTCGGAAAGCCCTTGCATCCTTTCCGACCACCCCCTATATCCTGCAAGAATTCCATAAGGGTCGGTTGTTTGAGATGGACTTTATGGATGAGCACCAACAGACCATGGCGCACATGTCAGGCCGGGCGCGACTCTCCCCGTATTACTTTGTTTCGGAAGGAAGGGCTGAACTTGCCGGCATCCTGGCTACCATCTGCCCAGCCGACAAAAAGATTCTTCATGGCATGAAAGACGCGATTATAGTCCCTTGCGCCCTACGACCGGACTGATGCGCGTCTCCTTAAAGAAACTATAAAATGATCGTTTCACTTTCTTCCTTTTCCTGGTAGCCTAATAGCACTTTGGCTTTGACTCTTTTCCATGTCGACTGGTGCCCTGACTGTGTGGTGGTCCGCCGAAAACTGGCGGACTTGGGGCTGACCTATGAAGATGTCATCGTGCCGGACAGCAGACGCATGCGCACGCAAGTTCACAAGGTATCCGGCCAATATTATGTCCCGGTCCTCAAGGACGGCGGTCTGGTGCTGACGGAAACCGCCGACATTCTGGCCTATTTGGATGAGCGGTCTCGCACCGAACGGGCTGGAGCCACAGCAACAACCGAGTTTCAGTCGCAAGCCCACACGACACCCGATGTTGCGGGCGAAGACGACGACCACCCTTCTTGTCGGATCAACTGACCACCGAAGGACAACGCATGGAAGAATGGCAACAGATCCTCGCTAAAAGTATCATCAAACCAAAGGACCTCGCTGAACGGTTTGGTCTTGATGAGAAAGAAATAGAAGCGATCGTCGGCCCCTATCCGATGCGGATTACTCCGACGGTACTGGAGACGATCAAATCGAAGGACGATGCCATCTGGAAGCAGGTCGTCCCCGAAATCGTGGAGTTGGCCGACATCGACGCAGAGGACGATCCACTGGAAGAAGATCTCATGAGCCCGGTGCCCCATCTGGTCCACCGATATCCAGATCGAGTGCTGCTCATGGTCACCAATCAATGCCCGATCTATTGCCGGTTCTGCACCAGAAAGCGACTGGTGGGCAAACCTGGTTTCCTGAAAAAAGGCGAGTTGGACCGCGCGATCCAGTATCTTCGTGAGCATACGGAAGTGCGCGATGTCATCCTGTCAGGAGGCGACCCACTGCTGCTCCCCGACCATCTCCTCGAACGCATCTTCAAGGCTCTGCGGACCATTCCTCACCTGGAACTCATCCGAATTGGATCGCGGGTCCCAGGGTCGTTGCCGCAACGAATCACCCCCAAGCTCTGCGAGATGGTGAAAAAGTATCATCCTATTTACATGAACCTGCATTTCAACCACCCGGACGAACTGACGCCTGAGGTGAAGGCTGCCTGCGGCATGCTCGCGGATGCCGGCATCCCACTGGGCGCCCAGACAGTCCTCCTCAAAGGCGTGAACGACGATCCTGAAATCATGAAACGCCTCGTCCATCAGCTGCTCCTTGCGCGGGTGAAGCCCTATTATCTCTATCAGGCCGACTTGACCAAGGGGACGAATCATTTCCGGACAACTGTCGAAACGGGGCTGAATATCATCAAGGCGCTCCAAGGCCATACGAGCGGAATGGCCGTGCCCCATTTCGTCATCGATGCACCGGGCGGCGGCGGCAAGATTCCGCTGCTGCCGGATGACTATCTGGTCCACATGGACAAGGACGGAGCCCTCCTCCGAAATTATGAGAATAAGACGTTTCACTATCCCCAGCCAAAGTCTGACAACCGGCGGGAACTTCCGATGGTCGGTGTCGGTGCCTCGCTCGATAACGCAGAAGAATCCTATGTGACGTGTGGTAACAGCTACCCTGATCGCGACGGCTATGCCGCCTGGGGGAACAGCTGCGGCGGAGATGCAGACGACCTGTGACCACTCATTCATCTCGAGCCGGCATCCTCCCCTATCAAGACATCAAACGCTTGATCGCAAACCGAGCCATCAGCGCCTCCCCGTCTATCGAGAGCCGGCAGATCCAGCCAGCCAGCCTTGATCTCCGCCTTGGCCGGAAAGCCTATCGACTGATCAGCAGCTTCTTGCCAGAACTGTCGGCCATTTCCTCGCGTCTGAACGTGCTAGATTTTTACCAGTCGGACCTCGTGATGTACGAGATGGATCTGACCGACGGAGCGATTCTGGAGAAGGGGCATGTGTATCTCGTTCCATTGCTGGAACAGCTGGCCCTCCCGAAGACGGTCCGCGCACGGGCGAATCCAAAGAGCACGACCGGTCGTCTGGATGTCTTTACCCGCGTGGTGACGGATCTCACGTCCGGATTCGATGAAATTCGTGCTGGCTATCGAGGCCAGCTCTTCCTGGAGGTCGTCCCACGCTCATTTGCCATCAAAGTTCGCACGGGACAGTCATTGAACCAAATCCGATTTGTGCATGGCAAAGCCACGGTGCCGGACCGAACGCTTCAGGCGCTTCACCGGAACACACCATTGCTGTACCATAATGTGGCTCCCCCAAAGGCAGTCGGCAGCCGAGACTTTCGTGTTGAGCGTGGATTGTTCCTCCGCATTGACCTCGCCGGCACGGATCAGCGAGACTCCCGTATCATCGGGTACCGTGCGAAGAAGAACAGCCACGTCATCGATTTGGAGAAAGTCGGCCATTATGCGGCGGCTGATTTTTGGGAGCCGCTCCACCGCCATCGCCAGGACAGCTTGTTATTGGAGCCAGAAGAGTTTTATATCCTGGCCTCGAAGGAGCGCATTCGCGTGCCGGCTGGCTACGCCGCCGAAATGGTGGCCTACGAAGCGGCCTGCGGGGAGCTCCGAACTCACTATGCGGGATTTTTCGACCCTGGATTCGGGTATGGATCAAAGGGAGAGATCACCGGCACACAAGTTGTGCTGGAAGTTCGCCCACACGACGTGCCATTCTTGATCCATGACGGACAGACCTTCTTCAAAGTCGTCTATGACAGGATGATGGGAATGCCGACACAGCTCTATGGATCGGGGTTGGGATCTTCCTATCAACGACAGACCTTATCACTCAGTAAGCATTTTAAAGTCTAACTATGGCTCCATCCGATCTACCACCGTCTCACAATGAATCGCTGACCCCCTCACGTCCGACCGAACCGGAAGAGCAGGGGACGGGCAACGAACATCAAATCCACGTCATCGGCTTGATGGTTGGAACCGCGCTGATGTTTATTGGCTTTCTCAATGTGTTTCTGTCCATCAGCGGCGGCTTTGAAATCAATATTGTGCCCTTTCTCATCTATTTTGGCGGACTGGCGATATGGGCCAATGCGGCCATTGAAACTCCGACCTTCCGGTATGGAGTTATGGCCCTTGCCATCACCTTAGCCTTGGGCCTTTCCCAGTATGGGGAAGTTCTGTTTTGGCACAAACAGGTCCTCTTCTGGGTCACCATCATCATCGTGATGTACTTCATGTTCGTCGAACCTAAGAAACCCACAACGTGATCTCTGATGGCGATCACTGTCGTCATTCCGACCTTAAACGAAGAAAAGAACCTTCCACGAACTCTTGCGCGCCTATCGGCGGCTGCCCTGAGGGAGATCATCATCGTTGACGGCGGCAGCACCGACAGCACCGTCAGCCTCGCTGAAGAATTTTGCACCCGTACGCTCAATGCCCGCATCATAACGTCGTCACAAGGTCGCGCGCGCCAGATGAACGAAGGGGCAAAATCCAGCCAGGGAGAGATCTTACTCTTCCTGCATGCTGACACCCAGTTGCCGGCACAAGCCGGACCGATCATAGAATTAGCCTTGAGCAAGCACCCCTCAGCTGTGGGTGGGCGTTTCAACGTCCGATTCGACAATCCCTCGGTTTGGGGCCGAGTCATCAGTTTCTTTATGAATCGCCGGTCGCGCGTGACGGGCATCGCGACCGGCGACCAAGCTCTCTTTGTCCGTCGCCACGTGTTCGAACGGCTCGGAGGCTTTTCCGAGATTCCGCTGATGGAAGACATCGAATTCAGCAGTCGGCTGCAGCAAGCGGGTCGAACGGTGGCGCTCCGGGACGCTGTCATCACCTCCTTTCGTCGGTGGGATACACAGGGCCCGTTGAGAACCATTCTCTTGATGTGGGCCCTGCGCTTCCTGTACTGGGCAGGAGTCAGCCCTCACCGGCTCAAG
>CAKKRK010000104.1 GCA_919902665.1 Nitrospiraceae bacterium | reverse complement strand
TGTTTTTGAGAAATGATTTTTCTGGCTCCAATTAGCGGTTAATAGAGGTGCCCTACATGTAGTTTGAGCTAGCCAGATAATGCCTCACGATGCGTTCAATGAAGAAGATTTGCTCCGTAACGGTTTGTTATTGAGCCAAAGTCTGAAGGCTAGCCTCCCACCTCGGATTGACCCAGCAACAGTTTCCACAACGGCAAAAATCCCCTTCAAAGCATTATGCATACGAGAAGTGATGCTCTACCGTGTTTCAGAATTGGCCGAAGCAGCGCTTGCCTGCTACCAACAAAATCAATTGGTGGCAGCAGCTACACTCACCAGATCCCTCCTTGAATCAGTCGCCATCCTATATTGGCTCTTCAAGGAACTAAAGACGGCTGTCGCAGATGAAGACACGAGAAAAGTAGACGATTTCTTGGGAAGAGCACTAGTGGGAACACGCAACAAGTCAACTCCATTACTAGCCCACAATGTGATGAAGGCAATCGATGTTGTAACGAAGGACATTGATCACTACCGAAAAGTGTATGAAGAGTTATGCGAGATCGCCCACCCAAACTACGGAGGCGGGTTAGGGGCTTATGCCAAGCTGAACGGAAAGATGGTTTGGTATGAACTAGGAACAAATCGACTGCCAAAACCTCTTATCCTCGGCCCCTTGGCTATGTCACTTGAGTTGTTCGTACATTTTTACGACAAAATGATTCCTTACCTCGAAAACTTTGCGGCCCTATGCGAACGAGAGATAGAGAAACGGCAACCAGCTCCAAGAGAAGGAGCAACGGAGCAAACTGATACACGAAAGACAAAACGGGGACATTCCACATAATTGAGAACAACTGAGGTGAGAAAATGTTGTCAGGGACCATTCTCTTGCTCGCCTCCCCTCCATTGCCTCTCTTCACCTATGCCCTTTAGGATGACGCCGTAGCACCCCAACCGCCCACCTACTGAGGGATTTGCATGGATGCAAGCTTTTGGCACAACCGATGGCAGACGAACCAGACTGGATGGCACGAGCGCGACGTTAACCCGCTACTGATCGCTCATTTCCCTTCGCTGAATGTGCCTCCGGGAAGCCGCGTGTTCGTCCCGTTCTGCGGCAAGTCACTCGACCTGGGCTGGCTCTTGTCTCGTGGTTATGCCGTTGCTGGAGCGGAACTCAGTGAACTGGCTGTCACCCAACTCTTTGCTGAGCTGGGGATAGAACCACGTATCACGGAGGTCGGAAAGCACAAACACTTTCGCGGTGAAAAGATCGACATTTTCGTGGGTGATCTCTTTGACCTATCGCGCGAGATGCTTGGTCCCGTGGATGTGGTCTACGACCGGGCCGCGTTGGTCGCGCTACCTGAGGCCATGCGGGTCCAATACACAACCCAGCTCAAAGCCCTCACGGCTCTGGCACCTCAACTTGTCATTGGCTATGAGTACGACCAGAGCGTCGTGCCAGGGCCTCCGTTTTCCGTCACTACCGACGAACTCCATCGCCATTACAGCGACAGCTATACTCTCACGCTGCTGGCCCGTGTGGACGTCCCTGGCGGACTGAAGGGCAAGTGCCCAGCGACAGAACATATCTGGCGGTTGGAAAAACTACCAGGCTAACAGCTTTGTGAACTTCAACAAATCGGAGAGAGGATAACTTAGAGATCGCGAGTCACAGTTGATCAGGAAAAACTTCTCCGCTTTAGACCCCGATGGCCATGCGGACTGGATGCATGGTTTCCCGAATCCCGTACGGCCCACTCGATGCCACCTGCTCGGGATCCGCATAGGTACCGAACAGTCGATCCCACACGGTAAACAGCACCCCAAAATTCGCCCCCGCCTGCCCGATCTCTTTTAGATGGTGCACACGATGGTAGCGTGGTGTGACAAAGAGCCACTCCAGTTTCCTCGATTGCCAGGTCACGTTCATGTGCATCCAGTTATTGGTCAGGATCATCAGATAAGAATAAAACGGAAAGAATAGTGATGGCACTGGTTTGAGGAGTGGAAACGCCAGCAAATACGGGATACTAGCCAGGACAACTTGCGGAAAACTCGCCCGGATACCGGCCAGCCAGTACAGCTCCGTTGGGGCATGGTGCCAGCGATGGATCGGCCAGACCCACGGCGTATGCCAGAGCCGATGCATCCAGTAGGCCAATCCGTCGAGGACAAGCAGGAAGACCACGAGCTTAAACGCGAATGGCAACGCCCGCCAATGCCCGTAGGAGTAGTGGGGAAACGGGATTCGACTCGTCACCTGTGCGGCAAAGATAAAGAAGATCTGGTAGGTCGCGAAGGCCGCCACATCCTGCAGGAACACCTGCCGGTAACGGAGTGGGCGCGAAGGCCACCAATACTCCAGCGCGAAAAAGAGCAGGCCGATTCCCCAATAAATAGCCAGCCACTCAAGTGAGATGAAATTGGACAGCCAGTCGAACATTGTTACCAGTTACTAAACATGCCTTAGTGTGACTAACTAGGGAAGGTCTGATTAATTGACGTTTCTGCTCAGAAATTCGTTCCGGAACTGG
>CAKKRK010000103.1 GCA_919902665.1 Nitrospiraceae bacterium | reverse complement strand
CCACTCAGGACCATGTCGTAGAGGTGGTCTCAATTTCAAGGGGAGCAGGATAGTTCAATGCTACCGAACCCCATCTGGAGTAATGGTTTTGTTGAGATCCGCTTCCAAAATCAGTTGTCTCAGAGTAGATCCAGTTTCATGTTTCACACAATGTCTTCTCTGACCCAACGACTGTTTTGATATTGCTTACAACAGTTGCCGTTGGCGTGCATCTCGCCTAGGATTCTCCTGTACCGTTCGGTTGCTTTTTCAATTTCATGAAAGGACCAGTCGTGATGCACAAACAGATGATTGTGCTTTGTGTCGCTGCGTTTCTTGGTGGAATCGTTGGCGGCGTGCTGAGTACTCAGTTACTTTCACCAACGTTGGTTGGCGCGCAGAAAGCTAATGGAGTGCATGCCGAGGAGTTTTTGCTGCTTGACGCTAAAGGGAAAGCCCGAGCCGGTCTCGGGTTGGACGCGAATGGAGAAGTCGGGCTTGTACTCATGAGCAAAGACGGCAACCGCACTCTAACCCTCTCCCCTGATGATCCATCGGTCATCAAATTGGTTGAGCGCGGTGGCCGGATTCTCTGGAGGGCGCCGTAATTTGCGCGTGAAGAGGGAAGCGCCGTTAGACCGCTTTTTGGACTAATCCAGAACGCAAACAGCGCGTACAGACGCGGATACGCTTATGACTCCCATCCACCACTGCACGAACAGTTTGAAGATTAGGGTTGAACACTCGCTTGGTTTTGTTGTTCGCGTGACTCACATTGTTGCCCGATACAGGCTTCTTTTGGCAAATCTCACACATCCATGCCACGGTCGTTCTCCTTCTTAACGAAATGAACCTGGTGAAAATCGGGTGATATTACCACAGCTGCATGAATGGTCACAAGCACGAGGTGTACGTTCATGAGCAAAAAGAGAATAGTCCTGAGTAACGGGATGAGCCTCTGCGGCTCTAACTGAGCTTGACAAGTTTTGCTGCCCTCTCCTATTGTGCTGCCAGTATAACTCCAGAGTAAGGGAAGAGGGTGCAACTCCCTCGCGGTCCCGCCGCTGTAAATGGGGACGAAACCCGTCGACGCCACTGTCTGAGAAGCTACGAGTATCAGCCGTCAGCATTGCGCTATAAGCTGAAGGCGAGTCGCGGAGAGCTTTTCACAAGATGGGAAGGCACGGGGAGTAGGGTGAACCATGAGCCAGAAGACCTGCTCGGAGCATTGACTGTCGTTCCCTCGAGGGCTGGGGAACGTGTGAGGATGAAGAAGCGGGTGCAATCCTCAAGGTCTGTTCAGGCCTTGGGGATTTTTTCTTTTGACACGATGGCACCGATATCACCCTGTCATCCCCGTGCTCACGGTGGTGCTGTCGGTGTTTTGTGCGCTGGCAGCTGAGAGTGGGCAAGGAGAGTATGGTGAGATGAAGCGACGACAGCAGGGCATCCTGACCGGCATGCCATTCATGGCCCATGTCTCGTCACGATCCTTTGTAGATGATGCCGGGCATCGAATCTATTTGGCCAAGCCACCGGCTCGTATCGTATCGCTAGCTCCGAGTATTACCGAAATGCTGTTCTCGCTCGGATTGGAGGGACAGGTTGTTGGTGTCACGGAATTTTGTGACTATCCTGCTACTGCGAAGTCTAAAGCCAAGGTCGGGTATGCCAATCCCAGTGTGGAAGTCATTCTTGCATTGAGGCCGGAATTAGTATTGGCACCCAGGGACTTTCTTCGTCCAGACCTGCAGGTGAAGCTTGAGCAATTCAAGATTCCTGTGTTCGTACTTGATGCGCACACCCTGGAGGATATCCCGCTTCAGATTCATACGTTGGGACAAATGTTCGAGAAGGTTTCGGCAGCCAGCGCGGTAAATCAGCACATCCGGGAACATCTCGCAGCAATCAAACGCAAGGTTGAGACCTTGCCCGCCAAACGCGTTCTATACGTCCTCAATAGTCAGCCGTTGATTACCGTGGGGCCTGGAAGTTTCATCCATCAGATGATCGGTGTGGCAGGAGGGATGAACATTGCGACACAGGCGAGCGACGCCTATCCGAGACTGAGCATGGAGACCGTGCTCAAGGAAGATCCGGAGGTGTTGATTTTCCCAAGCGGAGAAGTGGAAGCGGTGCCACGCAGCGAGCAACAGCAGTGGCGTCGATGGGACTCGCTTTCTGCCGTGAAACATGAGCGTTTCCATGAGGTCTCATCGAGCCTCTTGAATCGTCCTGGGCCCCGCGTCGTTGATGGGTTAGAACAACTGGCCCGAGCCATCCATCCGGAAGTGTTCGGTTCCAATGATGGTGCACGTCATCCGTGAGAATTTCTTGAAACAGCTTTCAACCACGGTTGAGCCTGGGTCCTGTACGGAGATCTTATCCCACGAACCTGGCCGAATGGTCTCTCAAGGCTCGATCCTCACGAACTCACGCTGGATGGCGATACTTGGAGTTCTTAGCCTCACGGCCATTGCGGTGGGCCTGATCTGTCTCCACTTCGGTGCCCAACCGATTGCGTATGGGGAGGTCTTGCGCGTGTTGGGTGACATGGCCAGCGACAGGGACCGCACTGAGGGGACATCGGATATTGCGAGAACCATTTTGCTGCAGGTGCGACTGCCACGCATCTTGCTGGGATTTTTGGTGGGCTGCTCCCTGGCTTCCGTGGGAGTTGCCTTGCAGGCACTGTTACGGAATCCGTTGGCTGATCCCTATGTGCTGGGTGTCTCCAGCGGTGCCGCGCTTGGAACTGCGGTGGGAATCTTGTTCGGGGTAGGAACCACTTTTCTTGCGGAAACTGCGCTGCCCGCCTGTGGATTTGTCGGAGGCCTCGTGGCACTCGCCGTGATCTATCGAATGGCTACTACGTATGGACAGTTACCCATCCACAGTCTGTTGTTGACCGGGGTGATTCTCAACGCCATCTTTTCCGCGTTGATTATGTTTATTACATCGATCCTCGATCCAAATCGGTCGTATGGAATGATGGCCTGGTTGATGGGAACACTCACCGCTCCCACCTACGGTAGCTTGGTTGGGCTCATGATCTATCTATCGATTGGCCTCTTCCTACTCTTCAGTCAAATGCGCGTCCTCAACATCTTAGCCTTGGGAGAAGAGTCTGCCCGCACACTCGGTATCGATACAGAGCAGGCGAAGCGGTCCCTGTTTGTCTTGTCGGCATTGGTGACGGGAGCGGTGGTGTCTGTCAGCGGAATGATCGGCTTTATCGGGATGGTCGTTCCCCACGCCGTGCGGTTGGTCATCGGTGCCGATCATCGACTACTGCTTCCCGCATCAGCGCTAGTTGGAGGCACCTTCCTGATGGGTGCCGATACGGTAGCCCGGACACTAATCGCACCGACGGAGATTCCGGTCGGTATTATCACCGCTCTGGCTGGCGGACCGTTCTTTGTCTATATCTTGCTCTGGCGAAAGGATCGCTTGGCATGAGTGGGACGAGTCAACATCGAGCTATAGGAATGATGAGCAGTGACTCAATTCCTCTCCTAGCACAAGCTCATGCGTACGATATTCAGTCTGTTCGGTTCCGTTATCAGTCGAACGAGTCACCGGCGAGCAGATGGATTCTGGATAACATTTCCTTTCACGTGCAAGAAGGCGAGGTGCTGGGTGTGGTTGGCCCGAACGGATCCGGGAAAACCTCCTTACTGAAAGTACTGGCGCGACTGATGACTCCTCAGCAAGGCTATATCTCCCTATTCGGACAGGATCTCTCGGCGAAGGCTCAACGGGAAGTCGCCTGCGTCGTTGGAGTTGTTCCACAAGATTCACAGATGCTCTTTCCCTTTACTGTGGCTGAAAGCGTACTGATGGGGCGGTTCCCCCATCAGTCTCGAAACCGATGGATTGGCGGATTCGGATGGGAAAGTCGAGACGATCTGGCGATCGCGGAACAGGCGATGATGACGATGGATATTGTCCATTTGGCTCACCGGTCGGTGACTGACCTTTCTGGTGGTGAACGGCAGCGGACCGTGATTGCTCGAGCACTTGCCCAGACTCCAAAAGTCTTGCTGTTGGACGAACCGACCGCATTTCTCGATCTGCAACATCAGGTTGAAATCTGCTCGGTGTTACGCCGGTTACGAGATGAGGGTGGTTTAACGGTTGTCCTGGTGTCCCATGATTTGAATCTGGTGAGCCAGTACTGCGACAGAATTCTGTTGCTGGATCGTGGACAGATCGTACGACTTGGTGGCCCGGGTGAGGTCATTGAGCCGGAGGTGTTGGAATCCGTGTACCGATGTCGTGTGTTAGTTGATCGACATCCGAGTTCCGGATTACCTCGGATCACGCTCCCTGGTCGCCCGTTGCAGAGCTCCCATTGATTGTCTGTAACCGAACCGGCACAGAAATGACGTTGGACTTCTGGAAGGCGCTGAGCTTAGTTGTGAAGGACGGTGTGCGATTGCTCGCACATACGTCCGAGCGCGCTGCTGTTCTCACGTTCGACTCACATTTGGATCGCATGGTACCGCGCTCTTCACGATACTCGATCGACTCTATCCGGAATTAGCACACCGGCTGATTATGATGATGGTGAGCCACCAAGAGGAGTGGCCAAGGCAATCTGAAGTGAGCAGGATGAGAATGTACCGCTCTCCTGCAGAAGTCGTCTGGTGCAGAATAATCATTCGAGAGGGATTCGTTAGGTCATACCGTCAGCGACGGGGAAGATGGTGCAACTCCATCACGGTGCCGCCACTGTAAGCGGGGAGTGACTCTGCCGGATGCCACTGTGTGCCTCGGCACATGGGAAGGCGCAGAGAAGCTGTGATCCGCAAGTCAGGAAACCCAACTGCCGGGACGATAGACACCCTTCGAGTCAAAGGGAGGTTTTCATGTCGCGGTTCTCAGTTCGTTGTGTTCTGTCTGCATGTGCCGTCATTCTCTCGATCGCTCTTCTTGCCGATCCCTCCTTGGCTCAAGAAGTTGTCATGGCCGACAAGCCTGACCTTGAAGCTCCTGACGTCATCGTCAGCGCAACCAAAACTCCGATATCAGCCAAGCAGGTTACGAGTGCTGTGGAAGTGATTAAAGGGGAAGAGCTTGAGAAAAGGAACATTAAGACGGTGGTGGATGCGCTTAGGTTGGCTCAAGGCGTGGCTGTCTTTTCTAATGGTGGGCCAGGGACGAGTGCCAATGTGCGGATTCGTGGAGGTAAGGCCGAGCATACGTTAGTGCTGATTGATGGAGCCATTGTCAATGATCCTGCCACGGGTGCTTTCGATTTTGCCAATCTGACAACAGAGAACATCGAACAGATCGAAATCCTTCGCGGAGCGCAAAGCATGCTCTGGGGTGCTGATGCGATCGGTGGAGTCGTCCATATTACGACCAAGAAAGGTCGAGGCCGACCAGCCGTCAGCGGCTTTATGGAATATGGATCCTACGCGTCCTTCAGAGAAGGAGGGAGTGTCACCGGTGCCAAGGGGCCTGTCGATTTCTCATTGTCTATTTCCCGTTGGGATACGAGCAGTTTTTCCGCCATCAACTATCGGCGTGGGGCAACGGAACGAGATGGCCATCACAATATGCAGGTTTCAACCAGGATTGGTGTGCAACTTCCCAAAGACGGGCGATTGGATTTCAGTCTCCGTTGGTGGGATGCAAGTACAGCATTCGATGGGCTCGCTGGAGACGCAGCGGCTTCCCCCGCTGACATTTTTGGCTCGCATGCCCGTTCTCGGAATCTCATGCTCAGTGGGAGCTATGAACAACCTCTTACCAGTTGGTGGACTCAGAAACTGACCTTGTCTCAGAATACGTCCAAAAGCCTTCAGAACAGTGGGCCGGTCGGACGAAATCTTGTCACCGGAGAAGCAATGGTGCCGGACCCAAATTGCTTTTCGGCCAATTGCTTTTTCCCGTTTCGATTTCAGTTAGAGGTTGTGAACCGAAGGTTGGAATGGCAGAACAATTTCAAGTTCTGGGATCCTTTATTGATTACGGTTGGTTACCAATTCCGTGAGGAGCAAGGAGAGAATCCGAATAATTTTTTCAACCCAAGCAACAAGATTCTTTCCTCCCACGCGGGGTTTGCGCAAGCGCAGCTCAACATCAAGGACAGGCTATTCCTCACCGCAGGAGGGCGCCATGATAGTTACAATGCATTTGGCGATGCGACAACGTATCGAGTGACCGGCGGTTATTTGATCAAAGAAACTGGCACAAAGATACGTGCGAGTTATGCGACAGGGTTTCGAACGCCAACGATGAATCAGCTGTTCTTCGTTGACCCGTCATTTCCGACGCCGATGCCTGACTTGAAACCAGAGAAGAGCAAAAGCATGGATATCGGCATCGATCAAAGTTTTTTTGACGGGAGAATCAAGCTCAGTGGGGGATACTTCTGGAATCACTATACCAATCTAATTCAATTTGTATTCGCCCCGCCTGTTATCGGGCTTACCAATATTGGCCAAGCCCAGAGTAAAGGCTATGAGGTTTCGATCAGCGCACAGGTGTTGAAATGGTTGGAGATACACGGTCAGTACACACGAACGATGACCCGTGACTTGTCGCAAAATGTTGGGGCGCGTCTTCCGCAGTGGCCGGTGGATTCGGCAAGTGCAGGATTCACGCTGCAACCTATCGACCCATTGCGCTTGACGCTGGATTATCGCTATGTGGGGTCTCGAACCAATGCCTTCCCTCTGGCAGAGATGGATTCGTTTCATGTAGTAAGTGGATCGCTCTCATATGATGTGATCAAGCAGATCCAGGTCTATGGGCGGATTGAGAACGCATTCAATGCGCGATATGAAGAATTGCTCAATTTTGGGACGCCGAGTTTATCGATCTTTGGTGGCATTAAGGCAAATTACGAGCTGCCGTTGTAACATCCGATGAGTTCACATCTACTGTAATTTCTGATCATTGGGGCGCACAGCTGATTGGAAAGACTACGATCGCTATAGACACCGTGATTTAAAGATTGACAGAGCAGCTACGCTA
Organism: Nitrospiraceae bacterium; assembly: GCA_919902665.1. GTDB lineage: Bacteria > Nitrospirota > Nitrospiria > Nitrospirales > Nitrospiraceae > Nitrospira_D. Next base: position 57,565 of record CAKKRK010000103.1, on the reverse strand, counting down.
GCGTAAGTAGCGCACAACATAACTGCATAGCCTCTCGGATGCCCGAAAGGGCATAACAGGGAAGTCCGGTGAAAAACCGGCGCGGTCCCGCCACTGTAAGTGGGAAGCGACCCCGATGTACGCCACTCAACGAACTCGTTGGGGAAGGCCAGGGGACGCGGTGAAGGTCCAACCTTCTGAACCCATGAGCCAGGAGACCTATCCGAGGTGCTACATAACTGTTTCTCCGCGTGGTAACGGAGGAGCTCTCCTGCCTAATTTGGCATGTGACCTCTTGTTCCACGCATGGGAACGGAGGTTTTTTTATGCCCTCGACGTTATGGGATCAGCGGGCGACTGATTCCAGCGATATTGTCCTCTTCACATCACATAACTCGAGAGAACCGGCATGAGTACAGGGTTACTCATCGTCGGGCACGGAAGCCGCGATCCCAGTGCAAATATGGAGTTCGAATCGGTCGTCGCGACCTATCGTGCGACGCATCCCGATCTTCACGTGGTGCACGGCTATGTGGAGCTGGCCAGTCCGTCGTTAGTCACCGCTCTTCGTGAATTGGCTCAGCGAGTCGATTCCGTGGTTGTGCTGCCCCTGTTCCTTTTTGCGGCAGGACATGTCAAGAACGATATTCCTCTTGCGCTCTCTCAGGTACGGGAGGATTTTCCTACGGTCCGGTTTACCGTCACCAATGCTCTGGGCGTCCATCCCAATCTTATCGAGCTGGCCTTCCTACGTGCACAAACGGCACTGGAAGGTGCCGCTGAAGCTGCGAACACGGCCGTTGTGGTTGTGGGCCGTGGTGCAAGCGACCCTGATGCGAACGGTGACTTCTGTAAAGTCGTTCGTCTCCTTGCCGAAGGGCGTGAGTTCGGGTGGGTCATGCCCTGCTTCATCGGTATCGCGCGACCACGCTTGGAAGAGACGGTCGAGCTGATTGCGCGTGCGCGTCCCAAACGGATTGTTGTCATTCCATACCTGCTCTTTGGCGGACGGTTGATTGCGAAGATTCGTGAGCAGGTGGATTCATTTCAAGCTCGGTATCCTTGGATCAAGACCGAGCTGATGCCACATCTGGGAAGTCATGAGCTCTTGTTCAGTGTGATGGACGAGCGTCTCTCACAGGCCATGGAAGGAGCACGTCCGCTCCCCTGTGATACCTGCCAATATCGTGTGCCGGTGTCCGCCGTGACTAAGCAGGTGGGCGGCCTTACGGCGCTGCTCTGGAGTCTGCGACATGGGTTCACCCATACGCAGGCCATGCCACATGTGCATGCCCATCGGCCGCTGAGTAAGCATGTGTTGATCTGTGGAAACGCTGATTGTGCTGACGCGGGGAGTATTACGTTGATTGCGATATTACGTCGCCTCCTGAAGGCAACCGGCCGCGAGAAAGAGATTCGAGTGACGAAGACCTCCTGTATGGGCCGGTGTGGAGAGGGCCCCACGGTCGCGGTGTACCCGGATGGTGTGTGGTATCGCGGTGTGAAAGAAACGGATGCGAAAGAATTGATCGATGAGCATCTACTCAGTGATCGGCTCGTCAGTCGCCTAGTTGACAACATCATGCAGTAACGGAGGATTCACAATGGCCTGTCATGAAATCGCAGGGCTTCGGCTGGGCTTGATGGAAGTATTAGGGGTGAAGAACGAAGCTGAGCGGCAGCATGAGCTGGCTGAACTCGGTGTCGGGGCCGATCAGCCAGGCCCGATTCGTTCCATGTGTGTGGCGAGGGATCTGGCATCGCTCAAACAGTATTATGAAGGTGCGGTTGCCGCACTTGAGCAACGTGTGTCGGCAACGCGCGCTGATGACCCCAAGCTTCCGTACCTACGCACGCTCGTGGTCCTCACGAAAAAGGTCGATCTCGATCTGACCCATCAGATCGGGAGCCTGACACAGTTCTACCGTGACCTTGATGAAATGCATGATTTTGTCCACGAGATCTATCCGGCGGAGTAGTGGCGATGGCTGTTGCGAAGACTGCCCAAGTGATGAACACCGAGAGGCTGGGGCCCGATACCCTGCTGCTCGATCTGTTGGCAACCGAACCGTTGGGATTTGTCGGCGGACAGTATCTGATCCTCGATAGTCGAATGGTCTTGCCGAGCGGCAAGGCCGTCAAGCGCGCGTACTCGCTCCTGACCAGTGATGCGGAACAACGTCGCTTCCAGCTTGCAGTGAAACGCATTCCCGATGGACTGGGATCCGCCTTTGTACATGGGCTTGCAGTAGGAACAGATGTTTCGTTCAGCGGACCCTGGGGGAAGTTTGTTCCGAGAGAGGAGACCTCTGGGAGGACGTTGATTCTGGCAACGGATACAGGGATTACCGCCGCACTGGGGCTTGTGCGCGCCACTCGCTTTGCGCCGCTGCTGCCTCAGACGGTACTCATCTGGCTGCGAGCCTCAGCAGAGTATTTCCTTCCGGAAGAGTTCGTGAAGAATCAGATTCCCGCAGCCTGTGGCGAGGTGAGAATTGCAGCGATTCCTGAGGTCGGTCATCCAGACCGGATTCCAGAAGCCAGAGCCATTCTCCGTGAGGAGCAATTGCGCGGCGATCTTGGACAGATCTTTATCGCAGGCGATGGAGCCGTCAATCAGGTGTTGTTCGATGATCTGGTCATTGCCGGAGTAGCCGTGGGGAAGGACCAGGTCGAATCGTTTTTTAATATGCCGAAGAAATCCGCATGACCGGACAGGAGCAGATTCTCTCAGCGCTGGAAGCAGCGCTTGCGTACGGGGATACGAGCGTCATCGTCCGTTCGTCCGGTGCAATTGCTGAGGTTCATGGTCTCGTAACTCTGCGACAGGGGGCCGAGTGGGTCACGCTTGGCGAAGAGGGGAAGACCCATGTACATCTCAAGATCGAAGAGGGGAGCAAGTTGACATACCGGCACGAAGACGAAGCCAATGCGGCGCTTGAGCTCGTAGGACCAGGTGGGGTTCTATTCTGCCGTGTGACGTTCAGAGGCACGAACCCGGCGCGAGCTGAGAATTATAGCCCTGACCGTGCGACACAGATCTGTGAACGATTTGGATGTCTGGCGGAGTGTGCGGGGACATGACCGATGGACAAGAGCGCACCGCCAAAAGATCGAAAGGGCCTGCGCACTGGGTTTACCACCGGCGCCTGCGCGGCGGCTGCGGCTAAGGCTGCGACCCGTTGTTTGGTGCAGGGCTCCATGCTGTCTGAGATTGAAACAACATTGCCGAATCGGTCGCATGTCACGTTCGCGCTTGCACGCTGCGAGCGTCTGGACGAGCGCGCAATCTGCAGCGTCATTAAGGATGCTGGCGACGATCCTGATTGCACACATGGCGCCGAACTGATTGCAGAAGTCGAGCTCCGTACCGAACCTGGTATCGAGCTCAGAGGAGGCTCTGGTGTGGCCAGAGTCACCAAGGCCGGGTTGGGACTGAAGATTGATGGGCCTGCGATTAACCCGGTCCCAAGTCGAAATATTACAGAGATGGTTGAAGAAGAGCTCGTCGGCAGTCCCTATGCCGGCGCCATCGTCACGATCACGGTGCCGGATGGCGAGGAGATGGCGAAGAAGACGACCAACGCCCGTCTTGGACTCTTGGGCGGTATCTCGATCCTTGGCACGACGGGCATCGTGAGGCCCTATTCCACGGCGGCGTTCAAAGCGAGCGTGATGCAGGAGATCGATGTCGCAGCGGTTGGGGGTTTGTGCGAACTGGTGTTCACGACCGGTGGCAAGTCGGAACAATATGCGATGGCCCTCTATCCGCGATTGCCTGAACAGGCCTTCATTCAGGTTGGCGACTTCATCGGTATTGGCGTGAAGCAATGTGCGAAGCGAGGGGTTACGAGAGCTATCATCGTCGGGATGATGGGGAAACTCTCAAAGATGGCCAATGGCAAGATGCAGACACATGCCGCCGGATCGGAAGTGGATATGGAGTTTCTAGCGTCGCTGGCAGCCGAGCTGTCCGCGCCTGACGAATTAGTGGCGGCCATCCGTCAGGCCAATACTGCCCGGCATGTATTGGAATTGTGCCGCGAGGCTGGTCTCGTCTGCATCACGTCGCTGATTTGCAAAAAAGTGGCTGAACAGTGTCAGCGCCATGCTGGTGGGAAGTTGTTTGTGGAGGCCAGTCTTGTCGACTTCGGCGGGGCCTTGCTCGGTCGTTATCCGGAGGTTCACACATGAATGATATGAGACAGATGACGGCACTCGGACGGAGCATTGAGGATGGAAGCTTCGCCATCATCGACCAGGAGGCAGGTCCGCACGAGTTCAGCTCGGACGAATGGGAAGTGGTGCGTCGAGTAATTCATGCCACGGCGGACTTCGAGTTTAAGACGCTCATGCGGTTCCACTCTGAGGCGGTGCGAGCTGGTGTGACGGCACTTCAAGGGGGCTGTCCGCTCCTGGTCGATGTGAAGATGATTTCTGCCGGCCTGAACGAGGAGCGACTCTCTTCTTACGGCTGCAAGGTCCATTCGTTCATTTCGGACGACGATGTCATCCTCACGGCCAAGACCAACAATTCGACACGCGCGATTGAAGCCATGAGAAAAGCGCATCGCCTGAATGTCCTCGATGGCGCAGTGGTGGCCATCGGCAATGCCCCTACCGCATTGCTGGAGGTGGCTCGCTTGATTCGTGAGGAGGGAGCGAAGCCGGCGCTCATCATTGGCGTCCCAGTTGGATTCGTGTCGGCGGCTGAGTCGAAAGAGGTCACGCTGGAACTCTCGACTCCCTCTATCGTGGCCCGTGGCCGAAAGGGGGGCAGTCCCATTGCCGTCGCGATCATTCATGCGTTGCTGCTCCTCTCGGCAAAGGCGCCAGCATGAGTCTTCGGCGGACCATTACCTTGGTCGGGATTGGGGATGACGGCTGTGCGAGTCTGACGAGCCGTGCAGTGAACGCGGTGATGAAGGCGGGGGTACTTGTCGGTGGCGATCGCCATCTTGAGTTCTTTCCGCAATTTCAGGGCGAGAGGATCGTCCTCAAGGGTGGTGTGTCGTCGGTGCTTGATCGGGTGGCGGAACTGGCAGAGGAACAGAATGTCTGTGTGGTGGCGTCCGGCGATCCCTTATTTTTTGGCATCGGCAGTCTGGTGATCGCACGGCTGGGCGCCGAGCATGTCGAGGTGCTGCCTCAGCCCAGTTCGATGCAATGGGCCTTTGCTCGAGCCGGCTTGAAGTGGGATGACGCCGCGTTTTTCTCCTTGCATGGCCGCTCATCCGAGGGATTTCTCACCAAGCTCAAGGGGCAAACCAAGGTGGCGATCTTCACCGATGACAAGAACTCCCCATCGGTCTTAGCCCAGCGCATGGTCGAGCATGGAGAGACGGCCTGGGAGGCGTGGGTCTGTGAAAATCTTGCTGGACCGGATGAACGGGTGCGGCGATTCGACGTGAAAGATCTGGCCCTCTGCCAGGACATCGGCCCACTCAATGTGCTCTTACTTGTCCGTTCCAATTCGTCTTGGCGCATGCCCTGCACCATTCCGTTTTTTCACGAAGATCAGTTCGCGAAGCGGATGCCGAAGAAAGGTCTCATTACAAAGCGCGAAGTGCGGCTCTTGTCGTTGGCTGCGATGGGAATCAGGCCGGACAGTGTGGTCTGGGACATTGGGGCTGGTTCTGGTTCTGTAGCAATTGAGGCGGCCTTACTCGCACCCAAGGGGGTGGTCTATGCGATCGAGGTTGATCCTGAAGGTGTTCAGATCTGCCGGGAAAATCTCTTGACCCATGCGGTCGACAATGTGCGAGTCATCGCCGGTCGAGCGCCGGAGGCGCTGACTGGTCTGGAGGCACCGGATGCGGTCTTTATCGGTGGCAGCAAGGGAAGTATGGAGGAGATCATTGATGTCGTCATGGAGCGCCTGCAACCAGGTGGACGTCTCGTCGTCAATGCCATTACCTTGGAGAATGTCGCGGAGACGTATCAGACATTTCGTAAGCGGGGATTGGTGCCGGATGTCACCTTGCTCCAAATCTCGCGTGCTGAACCTTTGGCCCATTATCTGCGGTACGAATCTCTGAATCCTATTCAAATTTTTGCGGTCGAGAAGCCCAGCCAGGCAGGAGTGGTCTCATGAATTACGGAACGTTATATGGAGTCGGCGTCGGTCCAGGCGCACCGGATCTGATTACGCTGCGCGCGCTGAACGTGTTGAAACAGGCGCAGGTTCTCGCGCTACCTCGCAGCTCCGATTACGGAGAGTCGATGGCCTGGAAGATTCTCAAGCCGACGTTGGGTGACGTTCCAGGACAAGAACGCATCTTTTTGACGTTTCCGATGAACAAGGATCCTGAGCGCCTTCGTCCGGCGTGGGATGTCGCCTTTACCGCCATCGGGGAACGTCTGGAGAAGGGCTTGTCGGTGGCGTTTGCGACAGAAGGAGATCCCTCGCTCTTTAGTACGTTCATTTATCTGCGTCGAGAAGCCCCACTGCGCTGGCCGGGGATCCGCATCGAAGTCGTTCCAGGCGTCTCGTCGATCATGGCCGTGCCTTCCGTGACTGGCATTCCCTTGGCAGATGGACAAGAACGGATTGCCATCCTCCCTGCTAGTTATGGAGTAGAAGATCTGAGCCAGGTCCTGGAGATGTTCGACACCGTCGTCTTGATGAAGATGGGGACAGAGATTCCCAAGGTGGTCGAAGCATTGGACCAACAGGGCTTGACCGATCGGGCGGTTTATGTGTCGAAGGCCACGATGGCGGAACAGCGGGTCGTCCAGGATATCCGCACGATTCAGACCGAGCGGGGCGATTGTTTCGCGATGATTATCGTGTCGCGCAAGGAGCGTAGTGGGCTCCTTGCCGGCTTGGTACCGGCGATGTCGAAATTAGCGACGAGAGGGTCTGAGGCATGACCGTTGATCGCAAGACGTTCGCCGTCTATGCCATTACGAAGCACGGGATTGCGATCGCGTCTCGTTTGCTGCCGCACCTTATAGGCACCGACATAGGCGCCGACCTCTTTGTGTCAGAGAAGCTGATCGCCTCGGCACCGGCCGGTGCACGACGCTTGCCGCTTCCGATGGGCCCGACCTTAATCGAGACGTTTACGGCCTATGATTGCCATGTCTTTATCATCAGTATTGGAGCGGTCGTTCGCATGATTGCGCCTCTCTTGAAGAGTAAGAAGGTTGATCCAGCGGTGGTCTGCATCGATGACGCGGCCCGGTTCTCAATCTGTGTGCTCTCCGGTCACGTTGGCCGCGGGAATAGCTTTACCGATCGGATTGCGGCCGCGTTGGGCGCGCAGTCGGTGGTGACGACCGCGTCTGATGCGATCGGGACCCTGACCGTGGATATCCTAGGACGCGACCTGGGCTGGACTCTCGATGACATGGATCGCAATGTGACGAGAGGTTGTGCTGCAGTGGTGAATGCGACCAAGGTGCTGTTTGTACAAGAAACGGGAGAGCCTGACTGGTGGCCTGCCGGGAAGCCCTTGCCAGAGGGAGTCCGTTACGTCACCTCGCTGGAGGGAGTGGACCCGGAGGCGTTTGAAATCCTCTTGGTCGCGACGGACCGTGAGATCGGCTTGTCTCATCCGGCCCATTGGAAGAACGCTGTCATCTATCGTCCGAAGAGTCTCGTACTCGGGATCGGTTGTGACAGGGGCACGGCTTCCGATCTGGTGGATCGGGGAGTCCTGACCATTTTAGCGAAGCAGGGCCTTTCCCCCAAGTCGGTCAAAGAGCTGGCGACCATCGACGTAAAGAAGGACGAGGTTGCCTTGCTGGCCTTGAGCGAGAAATATGGCTGGCCTTTGCGCACCTATTCGCCGGAACAACTGGACGTGGTGCCGGGCATTCAAAATCCATCCGAGAAGGTGAAACAGCATGTCGGTTCGCGCGGGGTGTCGGAGCCGGCTGCATTGCTTGCGGCAGGGGCGGATGAACTCCTCGTGCCCAAACAGATTTATACGGAACCAGGAGCGGGACGATCAATGACCCTGGCTGTGGCGCGGCGGACCTTTGCAAAACGGCAAGTGGAGGTGGTCAGTCTATGAACGATTCAAAAGGAATTCTCTACGTGGTGGGCATCGGGCCAGGTGCGCAAGACCATGCGACTCCTGCCGCCTTGAAGGCCATCGCCGAGTCACAGCTCGTAGTCGGCTATACCACCTATATCAAGCTCGTCCGTCATCTTCTTGAAGGAAAAGAGATCGTCAAGACCGGAATGACAGAGGAAATCGGTCGTGCACGGGCCGCCATTGAACGGGCGAGAGACGGTGCAACGGTGTCGTTAATCTCCTCCGGGGACGCGGGGGTTTATGGGATGGCCGGCTTGGTCTTTCAGGTTCTAAAAGAAATGGGTTGGAAGAAGGGCGACTCACCGGAGTTGCGACTCATTCCAGGGATGACTGCGCTTAACTCTTGCGCGTCCCTAGTCGGTGCACCGTTGGTCCACGATTCGTGCTCGATCTCGCTGTCGGATCTGCTGACCCCCTGGTCTGTCATCGAGAAGCGGATCGAAGCAGCGGCCAGTGCGGATTTTGTGATTGGTCTCTATAACCCGGCCAGCGGCCGGCGCACGAGACAGATTGTGGATGCTCAGGCGATTATTCGGCGTCACCGCGAGGGGAAGACGCCGGTAGCCCTCGTAAAGAGCGCGTATCGCGATATGGAACAGGTCGTTCTGACCAATCTGGATACATTTCTAGATTACGAGATCGGGATGTTGACTACCGTCATCATCGGGTCGAGCAATACCTTCATGTTCGAGGGATACATGGTGACTCCGCGCGGCTATACGAACAAGTACAGTTTTGATGGCGCCGTTCTTCCTGGTCAGAGGCCGGGGTTCTCGCTGGTTGTGCCTCCTGTCTCGGAGATGGACTGATGGCGCTGGTCGGACGGTTAGCCGGAGCCATTTTGGCTGAGACTGGAGGACAGTTCTTTCTGGTGGGCAATCCCAAGGAACCGTGCGATTTCGTCGCAGTGGGGTTCGAGAGTCCTGGCGTGATCAACGCTATGGAACGGCCCTTTATTAGGCTCTCGCCTCTTCGCCCGGTTCAGATACCGCAACCATCCCTAAGGATGACTGTCGAGGGAGAAGCCCTGGCTCGACTACTGGTCGATCGCTTCGTGATTCAGCGGAATGGCTCAGTGAGCGATCGTCTCTGGCGGCTAGTGACCGACCCCAAACAGGAGGATCGCGCTGTATCAGGTGGCACAATCAATGCGCAGTGGCTGGGAGAGATCCCGGCAGAGATTTGGCACATTGTGCGAGAGACCGTGTTGAAGTGTACGTAAAGGAGTTCTGATGCGTGTCTATATTATTGGGGCAGGTCCGGGTGACCCAAAACTTCTCACGCTGCGCGGAGCGGAGTTGATCGCCTCCTGTCCCGTGGTGCTCTACACAGGCTCGCTGGTCCCCAAAGAAGTCATTGCCCATGCCAGGCCGGATGCCACGGTGATGAATTCATCAGGGATGACGCTCGAACAGATTGTCGAGGTGATCGTGGCAGCCCGCGATGCGGACCAGGATGTGGCGCGAGTCCATACCGGCGATCCGATGATCTTTGGGTCCACCGCAGAACAGATGCGCCGGCTGATGGAGCTGGGGATTGGCTATGAGATTATTCCCGGTGTCTCGTCCTTCACTGCGGCAGCGGCAGCGCTGGGCCGTGAACTGACCCTCCCAGAATTGTCTCAGACAGTGATCCTGACCAGGGCAGAGGGACGGACCTCAATGCCAGCTGGGGAAAAACTGGAAGACCTCGCAAAGCATCACGCGACCTTGGCCTTGTTCCTGAGCATCACCCTGCTCAAGGATGTTGTCCGTGATCTGACTCCGTCGTATGGAGCCGATTGTCCTGTGGCCATCGTCCATAAAGCCTCCTGGCCCGATCAGGTGATCGTGACCGGGACCCTGGCGGATATCGCCGACAAGGCCAAGGCGGCCAAGCTCAACTCGACTTCGATGGTGTTGGTGGGGCGTGTGCTGACGGCAACCGAGTTTGCGAATTCGCGGTTGTACGATCCGGAGTTTACCCACCGGTTCAGAAAGGGTGAACCTGCCGCGAAGAAACCAGGAAATCCGCGTGTCGACTGAGCCAAGACTTCAAAGAGGCATGGTCTATCTGGTTGGGGCAGGACCAGGCGATCCTGGGCTGCTCACTGTCCGAGCGCTGGAATTGCTGCGCGCCGCTGACGTGGTGGCTTACGACAAACTGGTCTCTCCGGCCATCCTTTCACTTGTTAGACCAGAAACAGAGTTACTACCGGTTGGACGACGCCATGGTACAGGAGTGACCTCCTATCGACTCCATCCTGAGGTGATGGCTCGCGCCAAAGCGGGTCGTACGGTGGTGCGCTTGAAGGCAGGCGATCCATTCATTTTCGGAAGAGGTGGGGAAGAGGCAGAGGAACTGGCAGAAGCCGGCATCCCCTGTACGATCGTCCCTGGTGTGTCAGCCGCGCTCGGTGCGGCGGCCTATGCCGGCATCCCGCTGACGCATCGACTCCATGCCTCCGATGTGACCTTCATGAGTGGCCATGATGTCGATGGGAATCGGGACAGTTTCACCGACTGGTCCAAGGCTGCCTCCGGCACAGGTACGTTGGTCTTGTTTATGGCAGCGAGAAAGCTATCCGCAAGTCTTCAGCGTCTGATTCAAGCAGGCCGCTCGGCCGACACTCCCGCAGCCTATATCGCGTCCGCCACCACGCCACATCAACATGTCATTGTTGGTACGTTGTCGTCTCTCGCGGACAAGACACAACATGTCGACCTGACGATTCCAGCGCTCGTCATCGTGGGTGAAGTTGTCGCGCTGCGTGAGCGGATCGCCTGGCTTGAACAAAGTCCGCTGGCTGGTCGGCGGCTGCTGGTTGCGCGTGCACGTCCAGGCCGATCTCCACTGGCCGCAGACCTTCGTACGCTCGGAGCCGAGGTCTTGGAAATGCCCGAGGTCGAGGTAGTGCCCTCCGAGGGACGTGCTCCCATCGAAGCGACCCTTGCGCGTCTCCAGGAATTCAACGGCATTGTCTTTGGATGTGCCACCGGTGTCGACACGGTGGTCTCGCACACACCCACGTTCAACGTGCCGGTGATCGCAGTGGGGATGGCGGCTGCGCAGGCCCTGTCCCGACATGGCATTCCAGTCACGCTTGTTGTGCGTGGTGCCTGTCAAGAGGCGCTCGTCGAGCATGGGATGTTTCTTCAGAAGGGACAATTTCTTTTGGTGACAGCAGAGGGTGGCCGGCCGAACTTGCAGCACGAACTCATGAAAATTGGTGCAGAAGTCGAGACGATCGCTGTCTACCGTTATGTTCACCGGATGCCCACTGCATCGTTGCCGCCGATCGATCTTGTGGTGCTGCCCAGCTCCTCTGCGGCTCGCACTGTCCTGTCAGGTGATTTCGGTCAGGCTCTATTGAGGGTGCCGATGGCGGCTATTGGGCCACAGACCGAAGCCGCGGCGCGTCAATGTGGGGCTCAGTCTGTGGTTCGGGCTGAGGAAGACAGCGTCGCATCGTTGGTATCTCTTGTTGTGACGATGATGAAGAGATTGTGACGGATCATGATGTTCCTGGGTCTTTGAACTACGACGATATTCCTTCGTAAAGCCAGAATTGAATGTGAGATCCATTGCTAGGTCCGTTCTCGACTCATAAGGATATGGAATGCTGAAGATCCCACGACTTGTTATTGCAGGGACGTCTAGTAATGTCGGCAAGACGACAGTCATGGTTGGTCTTGTTCGGGCATTGCGTGCAAGGGGACTGCGCGTGGCTGTCTTCAAATGTGGTCCGGACTACCTCGACCCGACCTATCACGTTCGTGCAGCCGATGCGCCATGTCACAATCTGGATGGATGGATGATGGGGCGTGATGCGGTTCTCTCGACGTTCACACGTGCAACGCAAGGGGCTGATATCGCACTCCTCGAAGGCGTGATGGGTCTTTTTGATGGCGCGTCACCGACGAGTGACGAAGGGTCAACCGCTGAGATCGCGAAGTGGCTACAGGCACCGGTACTGCTTGTCTGCGACACAGGGGGTATGGCCCGCAGTGTTGCAGCATTGGCCCGAGGGTTTTCAACTTTCGATGTCGATCTTCAGGTTGCGGGACTGATCTGCAATCGAGTCGGCAGCCGTGGGCATCTGGATTTACTCCGCAAAGCGACGGAGGGTTCACCTCCCGTTATGGGTGGACTTCCCAAGGAATCCTCCTTGGCTTTTGCAGATCGGCATCTGGGACTGCATAGCGCCGATCGTATAACGGTGTCGGAAAACGTCTTCGTAGCCTGGGGCGATCGAGTGAGCGAGTGGTGCGATATCGATGCCATCATAGCACTGGCTCATGCCGCGCCGGCTCTCCCCGAAACTCACGCGATGGAACAAACTGTTACGGAAGGGGTACGGTGCCGAATCGGCCTCGCCTTTGACGAAGCCTTTCACTTCTATTACGACGACAACCTCCGCCGTCTTGAGAGTCTTGGCGCGGAGCTTGTTCGATTCTCCCCCATTCATGATGCGCATTTGCCCGATGTGGATGGTCTCTATTTCGGAGGCGGGTATCCGGAGGTCCATGCCGAAGGTCTGTCTCGGAACCAGAGCATGCGCACAGACGTGGCATCGTTTGCAGAGATGCAAGGACCTATCTATGGCGAATGTGGCGGTCTCATGTATTTATCCAGCGGCATTCGAACGCTCGATCGCACGCTGTATCCGATGGTGGGGCTCATTCCTGGTGAAGCAGAGATGAAAGATCGCCTGCAGGCGCTGGGATATGTCGAGGTCGAGACGAAGGAAAACACGCTGCTTGGTCCAGCAGGTCTGCGATTTCGCGGCCATCAATTTCGCTATTCAGACTTTCACCTTTCGCCGGACGTCGAGCGCACCTACAACGTGTGTCGTCGACGTGGCGGGGAGCCCTTTGGGGAGGGCTATCGCCGTGGCAATACGCTGGGTTCCTATATCCATGCCCATTGGGCTTCAAATCCTCTCCTGGTTCAGGGGTTCGTGCAAGCCTGTACTACGCATGCGAGGAGAGTTCGGTGAAAGGTCTTGCACCCACGATCATGGTTCAGGGGACCACCTCTTCGGCTGGGAAAAGTCTCCTGGTCACAGCCCTCTGTCGATTCTTCCGCCGTGAGGGGCTCAGGGTCGCTCCATTCAAGTCGCAGAACATGGCGCTCAACTCAGCGGTCACAGCCGACGGTCTGGAGATCGGTCGGGCGCAAGCCGTACAGGCCGAGGCCTCAGGGATCGTGGCTACGGTCGATATGAATCCGATCCTTCTTAAGCCGGAAGGTGATCGGCGAAGCCAGGTGGTGGTGCTCGGCAAATTGATCGGCAGCATGACAGCCGCCGAGTATCACGAGTACAAGCCCCGTCTGTCAGACGTGATCGCAAATTCACTCACGCGACTCCGTACCGACTATGACCTGGTCGTGATCGAAGGGGCAGGGAGTCCGGCTGAGATCAATTTGAAGTCTCGCGACATCGTGAATATGCACGTGGCCAAGTTGGCGGATGCGCCAGTGCTGCTCGTGGGGGATATCGATCGCGGCGGGGTATTTGCGGCATTTGTCGGAACGATGGAACTGCTTGATCCAGACGAACGAGCCAGAATTGCGGCGTTTGTCGTGAATAAGTTCCGCGGAGATCAGACGCTGCTTACGCCGGGGCTCGATTTTCTCACCGCACGCACTGGCAAACCCGTGTTGGGCGTCCTGCCGTTTATTCAAGACCTTCGTATTGCTGATGAAGATTCCGTCTCACTTGAAGACCGCATGGCTCGTCCCAAACCATCGCAGAAGGAACTAGATATCGTGGTGGTGCGGTTGCCTCGCATTTCCAACTACGACGATGTTGAAGCTCTGGAACACGAGCCAGGCGTCGTTGTTCGATTCGTCAATCAGCCTGACACGATACAAGAGGCAGATCTGGTGATCCTGCCAGGGTCAAAAAATACCGCGTCTGACCTGTCCTGGCTTCGCACATCTGGTATCGCAAACGCGATCGAGGCCCGCGCTCGTGAAGGGAAACCGATCGTTGGGATTTGTGGCGGCTGTCAAATGCTTGGGGAAAGCATCAGTGATCCCCATGGGGTCGAATCGATGGAAGCCCACGTACGTGGGTTGGGGCTGCTTGCCTTGCAGACGCACTTCGAACGCGAAAAGGTTACCGCACAAGTTCGTGCTCGCGTGGCGCAGCCCTCGTTTCTCACCAATGGAACGGTGGTCGAAGAAGAGATTCAGGGATATGAAATCCATATGGGCATGGTGGAGCTGAGGAACGAACGGACGAGCTTGTTTGACATACGGTTGCGAAATGGCCGTGTGGAGCGGCGCGGGGATGGAGCCCTCAGCGGCGACGGGATGGTGGTCGGCACTATGTTGCATGGCCTGTTTGAGAATGAGGTGATCAGGGACCGGACTCTTTCGTTTCTGCGTACCCGTAAAGGTCTCCCTACATGTACCACGATTCCACGCATCCCCACGAAGCAGGCTGAGTATGACCGGCTAGAAGCCGTGGTGCGTGAGCATCTCGATTGCGAAATGCTCGGGCGTCTCACGGGCCTCTCTCCAGTTTCTCCTATGTGAACCATGCAGCATGACTTTCCTTTGAAATGGGCAATTGCCAAAGAGTCCTATGAATCCAGCTGACGGTACTCTCTGGCCCTTACTCGGTCTCGCCTGCGCATTGGGGTTAAGCCATGGGGCCGATCCCGACCACCTCACCGCCATCGACGGTATGACGAGGGCGTCGGTGGATCGACATCCAAAGCTGAGCCGGTGGGTGGGCACGTGGTTCGCGTTTGGGCACGCAGTGACAGTCTTATTGATTGCAACGGCGATCGCTCTCGCGGCCGACTATTTGCAATCCTTTAATGACTCTGTGTTGCAGGTCAGCGGGGTCTTGTCGGCCGGCCTCCTATTTGTCATCGGGTCGTTGAATTTGGCGCGAGTGCTTACGGTGCCGACTGGATCAGCGGTGCTGAGCCACGGCGTCATCGGCCATTTGTTGCCCAGGCGTTTCTTCAATGTCACACATCCGATGAGCGCGGTGCCGATTGGTGCGTTGTTCGGACTGGGGTTTGAGACTGCCAGTCAGATGTCGGCCTGGGCTCTTGCGGGCACGATGGGCTATGGCCTGTTCGGCGCACTGCTCATCGGAGTGGCCTTCAGCATGGGAATGGTCGTCACAGACTCGATTAATGGACTGATCGTCAGGCGGATGTATCTGGCTGCCACTACGATGGCCATCCAGGGCAATCGGATGATAACGCTGACTGTTGTGGGGTTGGCCTACTTCGTTGGGATCATCAAACTGCTCCAACCGACATCGTTTGCACTGCCCATTAGCGATCTTGGTCTCACAATTCTTGTGCTCGGCGCGGTCTTGTTAGCCTTTGTGTCGGCCTTGGTGAAGGCCAAGATCCGGATAGCATAACGAAAAGGAGGATTTCATAACGGAAACTCTATATCAGTGAATTGATCGTCCACGTACTCAAGGGAAGCGCGGTGAAAGTCCGCCACTGGTCCGCAACTGTAATCGGGGACGAAATCTGCACTCAGCCACTGTCTATACGGATGGGAAGGCGCAGAGAGTAGGGGGAGCCGAGAGTCAGGAGACCTGGGTACGGGAACATTCCGACCAACCTTTCGAGAACAAAAGGGGAATGCCCATGTGTCGTGGCCTTATTTACGCACTCGCAATTGTTTTGAGTGTTATGCCTTCTGCCGTCAGTGCTCAAGATCGTGAAATTGAGAGTCATGAAGTCGTACAAGTTCCGCAAGTGACCGTGATCGGATCGTCGATTAAACCTCAAGACACGGGCACGTTGCATCTGGGCCAGCCGAATCCCTCGGCGAGTCGGCTGGGGCTCTCGATACGGGAGATTCCCGCCAGCGTCGAAATCGTGGATCAGACGTTGTTGCAGGAGCGAGGACTACGGACGATCTCCGAAGCCGTGGAAGGGGCCACCGGCGTGACCGTGGGCGACTCCCCGGGCAATCCCGCCAACTTCTCCATGCGAGGCTTCACCAACAATCAACTCCGGTTGCTCTACGACGGGCTGATGATCGGACCCGCCTCGATGACCTCCCGGCCTCGAGACACCTGGAACCTGGAGCGCATCGAAATCCTCAAGGGCCCCGCCTCCGTCCTCTATGGCGAAGGCGCGCTCGGCGGGGCCATCAACTTCGTCACCAAGCGGCCGGTGCGGAGTGATCAGGTCACTGTGGATGCGCTGTTGTCATACGGGACCTTCAACACCCTGCGTGCGGCAGCTGGGAGTGGCGGCCCTCTGCGCTGGGATAACCTCCACTATCGCGTCGATCTAAGCTATCAGACGTCCGACAGCTTCAGCGGCGTCCAACGCACGCCCTACACCTATTGGAACATGACCAGCGCCTTGCTCTATGACGCGACGTCACGCTTGAATTTCGAACTGTCGTTCGACGTCAGCCATGACCGCAGCGTCCCCTACTGGGGCACCCCGCTGGTTCCTGGGAGTTTCGCCGGGGCCTCCGCCGTCCCCGATGTTGTCTCGACACGGGATGGGCGGACCCTCGATGCGCGCATCCTCCGTCAGAACTTCAACGTCGTCGATGCCAACATGAGTTCCACGACCTACTGGGCCAAACTCAAAGCGAACTGGCAGCCAACCGACACCATCCAGATTCGCAATCAGGGCTACTACTATTGGGCCGGACGGGACTGGCAGAATGCCGAGACCTACCAATTCAACCCTGGGACCCTGTTGATCGACCGGGATCGGTTCTTCGTCCAGCATGATCAATACATCCTGGGAGACCGGCTGGAGATGCAGGTCAATGAATCGCTCTTCGCCCATAAGAATCGATTCGTCGTCGGCGTGGATTTCAGCCACCTCCACCTGAATCGCCCAAGCTTCTTCAGCGGAGGAGACAGCGTGGACCCCTTGGGGATTCCCACCGGCTCCTTCGGGCCAATCGTCTCGGCAGAACAGCGGTCCACCATCACCACGACCGCCATCTTCGCGGAGAACCAATTCAGCGTGACCGATTCGTTGAAACTGGTCGGCGGGATGCGGTTTGACCATATCGACCTCAACCGGAAGCTGTTCAACAACGCGGGGGTGTTCAATACGGCGGCCAGTTTTGAGCGAGACTTTCAACCGGTCACCTGGCGCGTCGGCGCTGTGTATGACCTGCTTCCGACTCTGACGCTGTATGGGCACTATGCGACAGCGGCGGATCCTGTCGGTACGAACATATTCCTCGTGCGGGCGGCGGAGAACTTCGACCTGGCCACCGGCGCGCAGTGGGAGGTCGGCCTGAAGCAGAGTCTCTGGAATAATCGGGCGGAATGGACTGTGGCCTACTTCGATATCTTCCGGAAGAACATCTTGACCCAAACCACTTTGACCACGGCAGAGAACGCGGGACGGCAGACCTCCAAGGGCTTTGAGCTGAGTGCGGCCGTGCGCCCGACGGACGCGTGGCGGATCCAAGGGAACCTGATGTTTCTGTCAGCAGAGTTTGAGGACTTCGCCGAGCAGACTGGCGGGAATGTGGTTTCGCACGATGGCAATCGGCCGCCGAACGTGCCGCAGACGGTAGCCAATCTGTGGAGTCAGTACCGGGTGCCGTTCGTCATGCCATTCGACCTAGGCGCTTCGTTCCGCTATGTGGGCCCACGCTTTGCGGACAATGCCAATGCGGTGCGTCTGCACAGCTACACCACAGCGGATGTCTGGGTCACGATTCCGTATAAGCAGTTCGCACTCACCATCCGGGGGCGAAACCTGGCAGACAAGACCTATGCGCTCTGGGCCGATCCGTTCTATCCCAGCCAGGTCTTGCTCGGCGCCCCTCGGACGATGGAAGTCATGCTCACCGCGCGCTTCTAAGTTGAGCATGAAATGATGTGGATTCGTGCCGGCATCAGAAGTGTTCATCGAGTACTTGGGACGTGCCTCGCGTTACTCGTCACGATATGGTTCGGATCAGGTGCGGTGTTGCTCTTTGTTCCCTATCCAAACCTGAACGAAGAAGAGCGCTTTCAATGGCTGGAGCCACTCCAGTTGGATCACTGCTGTGTGCCGCTGGAGTTAATCTGGAATCAGGTTGAGCTGCCTCAAGCGGTCGAGCAGGTACGTCTGTTCATGGCCTCCGGTCGACCGGTCTACGTGATCCATTTCCTAGACGGTACGCTGAAGGGACTGTGGGCAGATCAGGGTGAGCCGCTATCAGAGATCACGCAACATGACGCAGTCCAGACTATGCAACATGGACACACGTTTGGTGTTGATTCAACGGTTGAAATGTTACGAGACGACCGATGGACGGTTCACCAGCGATTCGATCCACATCGACCGCTGAGGAAGGTCCAGCTGCATGATGCGAAGGGAACAGAGTTGTATCTGTCCTCAACAACCGGGGAACTGGTCATGGATACGACGGCGTTCGAACGGCAGTGGAGTACTCTTGGGGCTATCACTCACTGGCTCTATTTACCAATGCTCCGACGGCATTGGGTCCTGTGGGATCAAACAGTTTGGTGGTTGGCTGCTGCTGGTCTCATCACGGCTGTCTCCGGGCTTGTCCTAGGCATTCAGCATGTTCTTCACAGTCAAGGACAACGTCTGCATAGCCAATTTATAGGAATTAAACGGTGGCATCACCTGGGGGGGATGGCCATTGGAGCTGTGGTGTGTCTATGGCTTTTCAGTGGCCTACTCTCGATGGATCACGGCCGATGGTTCTCGCGTAGTGAGCCAACAATGGAGCAGCGGCAACGCTTCATGGGTGGAATGTTGGTGCCTGAAGATATTGGCGTTCCGCTAGGAGATGCCATGCGGCATCTCCAGCTTGATGCTCCAGTCAAAGAGATCCTGCTCAGTAAAGTCGGAGGTGCGAGCTACTATGTCTTCCGCTCAGATTCCGAGCAGCAAGTGGTAATGAGCGCCGACTGGGTTCGGGCCCCTGCGTCGAAATTTACGCTCGATACACTAGCTGAAGCGGCAAAGCTGGTGATGTCAGCTCAACAGTTAGATCGAAGCGATATCCCCCAAGGGGATCTCTATTATTACAGTACAATTCATAATCCTCGTCCACTTTCAGGATTGCGAATTGTCTTGGATGACCCGGAACAGACGTGGATTCACATCGATATGAACACAGGCCGGCTGATGGAGCTCATGAACTCTAGCGGAAGAATATATCGATGGCTATTTCATGGTCTGCATAGCTGGGATGTTCCATTTTTCTTGGAACATGACCGGCAGCGGAGAATGGTACTTTTAGGGCTCTGCGGAGCTGGATTCCTGTTTAGCTTGTCCGGTGTGTATCTGGGGATTGCCAGGCTCGTCACTATGAGTCGCCGAAGTCCTTGGTTATCCGGTAGCGCACGGAATTGCATGGAGCCACGAAGGCAGAAACCTCTGGTTTAGTGGTACAACCTAGAGCCCCAGTGAGTCTCACGGATGGGTTGTGGGTGTTCAGAGGCACGCTCTATACTCACAAAGATTTTTTCACGCACAGAAGGCCGTGATCTTGCTTGGCTTTGCTGTGAACATCAAAGGTGTGTGATGGTTGAACCGAACGAGCATACAGCAAAGATGGAGCGTCTCAAGGCCTCGGTTGATCGGCGCATTGCAGAAGCGAAACAGGAGAAGGGGCTCTTGATTGTCTACACCGGTGCCGGCAAGGGCAAGACGACCGCCGCGCTGGGGATGGTGTTGCGCTGCATCGGGCATGGCTGGAAGGTCGCAGTGGTCCAATTTATCAAAGGAGCTATTGACACCGCGGAAGAGCGGGCGTTGAAGTCGTTTGGTGATCAGGTAACATTTCTCCGAATGGGTGAAGGCTATACCTGGGAGACGCAGGATCGGGAGCGGGACACGCACTTTGCTCAACAAGCTTGGGCAAAGGTCTGTGAGTTTCTCAGCGATCCCTCCTATGCCATGGTGGTCCTCGACGAGTTCAATATCGCGCTGAAGCACGGCTATGTCCAGCTGGATGATGTACTGCCGGTACTGCGCAACCGTCCACCGATGCAGCATGCGGTGATCACCGGCAGAGGGGGGCCAGCGGAGCTTTTGGAAGAAGCCGACCTTGTAACGGAAATGAAACAAGTGAAGCATCCCTTCCGAAATGGCATTAAGGCGCAACCGGGAGTGGAATTTTGAGAGGGCCGGTTCAGAAGACCTGCGAGCGCTGCGGGCACGACTTCGAGTGTGGCGGATACCAGTGCTGGTGTGGCAAGCTCGGCATTACCGAGGCACAAATGGATTGGATTGGGGCGCGGTATGAGGATTGTCTCTGTTCTCATTGTTTAGAAAAAATCGCAGCAGGTGAGCTGAAGCCTCAGCGCAATTTGACTAACCATAACCAGGGCGATCGAGCGAGGCATTAATGCGAACCAATGGCCGATTCTCCAACGCTGAGCGGGAAGCGGTCTATCGTGCGATTTTTGAACGGCGAGATGTGCGCCGGAATTTTACGCCGACGCCGATTCCAGATGCGGTGATGATGAGGCTGCTGACGGCGGCACATCATGCAGGATCGGTGGGATTTATGCAGCCGTGGGATTTCGTGGTCATCCGCAATCGTGCCACGAAGCGCACGGTGAAGGACCTCTTCGTCGAGGCGAATACCAAAGCGTCTGTCCGGTATGCAGGCACCAAGGGGGCATTGTACCGGCAGTTGAAGCTGGAGGGCATCGAAGAAGCGCCGATCAATCTATGCATTACCTGTAGCCGGAAGCGCGGGGGGCCGAACGTGCTTGGCCGCTCCACGGTGCGCGCAACAGACTTGTACAGCACCTGTTGCGCCGTTCAGAATCTCTGGTTAGCCGCGAGGGCCGAGGGCATTGGCGTCGGTTGGGTCAGTATTTTAGATCACAAGAAGCTCAAACAAGTGATCGGCGTACCTCACTCGGTGACGATCCTTGCCTATCTCTGCCTCGGCTATGTATCCAAGTTTGAAGACCGACCGGATCTAGAAGCAGCCGGATGGCGGAGTCGGATTCCAGTTGGCCAATTAATTCACGACGAGTCATGGGGCAATCGGATTCATGACAAGAGAGGGGATGGGGATGCGCATCACCAAGGTCTACACAAGAACAGGGGACGCGGGAAAAACCAGACTGGCCGGCGGACAACAGGTGTGGAAAGACAGTCTGCGGGTTGAAGCCTACGGCACGATTGATGAGTTGAATGCGTCGATCGGTGTGGTGAGGGTGATGAATACCGATGTTGTGGACGAGTATTCAGCTGCCGCAGCACTTGAAGACGAGCTACGTTGGGTACAGAACAAATTATTCGATGTGGGCAGCATTCTGGCGACGGCCCCGGGACAAACCTTCAAGAATATGCCACAGGTCGCGGCGAAGGACGTCACACGGTTAGAAAAACTGATGGATCGGTGCCAAAAAGATTTGGAGCCGCTGAAAGAATTCATCCTGCCGGGAGGCGGAAAAGTTTCAGGGTTTTTGCACCAGGCTCGGACGGTTTGTCGCCGCGCTGAACGGTTGTGTGTGGCGCTCTCAAAAGCGGAGCCAGTCGATTCGACGATCATCAAGTTCGTCAATCGGTTGAGTGATGCGTTGTTCGTGCTGGCTCGGTGGGTTTCCAAGACGCAGGACGAGCCTGAATTCTTATGGGAACGTGATGTCGCCAAGAAAGCCAAGTAACCGCCGGCCGACGCGACGAGCCAAGGGGCGTATTATTCTTGTGCTTGGCGGAGCGTCGTCTGGGAAAAGTGAGGCCGCACTCAAGTTAGCCGGATCCCGAGGGCCGCGCGCATTCGTTGCAACGGGGCAAGGGTTGGATGGTGAAATGGCGGCACGCATCGCTCGACACCAGGCCACACGCTCGGCGGATTGGGAGACCGTTGAAGCGCCGCTCGAAGTGGAGGCATGGTTTGCCAAACAGGGTCCTCGGTACCAGACAATTCTCTTCGATTGCGTCACATTGTGGTTGAGTAATTTGGTTGGAACCGGCCTCACTGAATCAGTCATTCTCACCCGAGCTGGAACGCTGGTGCAACGGATGCGGACTGCAGCGGCTAGAGTGGTCATCGTCAGTAATGAGTTGGGGTTTGGGCTGGTTCCGGCTGAGCCTACAACACGTGCGTTTCGCGATCTTGCCGGACGGGTGAACCAGCAGATTGCCGCTGGAGTGGATGAAGTGCATCTGATCGTGAGCGGACTATCGCTTCGCTTGAAGTAACTAGAGGAGCCGTCATGTCGATACAGGACCTGTGCCGTCGTATTCAGCCGGTCGATATTAGTCTCCGTGGAAAGGCACAAGCCAGATTGGATCGGCTGACCAAACCGCTCGGCAGTCTCGGGCGCCTGGAAGAATTGGCGGCGTCCTACGTCTCCATCACCGGTGAAGTGAAGCCGAATGTTCCACGCGGCGTAGTCTTTACTTTTGCCGCTGATCACGGAGTGACTTTGGAAGGGGTGAGTGCCTATCCTCGGGAGGTTACCCCCCAAATGGTCTTGAACTTTCTGCGGGGTGGGGCTGGCGTGAATGTGTTGGCAAGGCATGCCGGCGTGGATGTGCGAGTGGTGGACATCGGTGTCGATTATGAGTTCGACGCTGTGCCCGGTCTGCTTGCTCGGAAAGTTATGAAGGGTACGAACAATCTGGCGGTGGAATCGGCGATGACACGCAGCCAAGCAGAGCAGGCTGTGATGATCGGAGTTGAACTGGCGACAGAAGTCGTGCGAGAGGGGATTGGCCTGATCGGCACCGGTGAGATGGGTATTGGCAATACGACACCCAGTGCCGCTATTACTGCGGCGATGACCGGTCGGCCTGTGGCCGATGTAACCGGATGCGGGACCGGCATCGACGAGTCCAGTCGTCAGCATAAGATAGCCGTGATTGAGCGGGCACTCGAACTGCATCGTCCCGACATGATGGATCCACTCGATGTTCTGAGGAAAGTTGGCGGGCTGGAGATCGCTGGATTAGTGGGTGTGATACTTGGTACGGCGGCAGCCCGGGTGCCTGTCGTGCTGGATGGGTTCATTGCTGGGGCGGCGGCATTGATTGCCGTCGGGCTTCAGCCCTTGTGTCGTGAGTATCTCATCGCCTCCCATCGCTCGGTCGAGCAGGGCCATCGCGTGGTCTTGGACCATCTGAGATTGAAACCGCTGTTGGATCTTGACTTGCGTCTTGGCGAGGGCACGGGGGCTTGTTTGGGAATGGATTTGGTCTGTGCCGCAATCAAGATCTATACGGAGATGGCAACCTTTGATGAAGCAGGCGTATCTGACAAGGTGTAACGATGGGAACTGTGGCCCGTCCATTTATCTTTGCCTGGCACTTTCTGACGACGATTCCGTTGAGCCGAACTCACCACGAGCCAACCGCGCCAGAACTAGCCGCATCGATGGCTTGGTATCCCATCATTGGCTTGCTGATCGGCGGTGGGCTCATCGTTGTGGACTTTGGATTGACGGCAATTCTCTCACCGACAGTCGTGAATGTGCTGCTGATTATCCTCTTGGTGCTGTTGACGCGAGGGCTTCATCAGGACGGGTTGGCTGACACCTTAGATGGATTGGCGGGAGGGCGTACACCGGCTGAGCGGCTTTCGATCATGCGCGATCCCCGTATCGGTGCGATCGGCGCGACAGGACTTTCTCTCTCACTGATTCTTCGGTATGCGGGATTGATGGCTCTGCCGCTTGAGTTGCGGCTCCCCGCCGTACTCTGCATGCCGGCAATGGGACGTTGGGCGATGGTCATGCTGGCGTGGATTTCGCCCTATGCCAGATCGGAAGGAGGATTGGCAGCGCCGTTCCTCACTCATCTGTCATGGCGACACGTGGCCATATCCACGGTAGTCTTGACGATTGCTCTGGCAGGAGGCTTTGGGGCGGTTGGTGCATGCCTGATCCTCCTCGCTGGCGCTCCAATCGTACTCGTTGGCTGGTCAGCCTGCCGTAGCTGGTTCGGTGGGATCACTGGGGATACGCTTGGGGCTATGAATGAAGTGATTGAAATCCTCTTCCTGTTACTCGTTCCACTCTTGCTCCGGTTACCATGACCGGCGGCGAACTCCTTATCGCTTCTGCACTTGACGGGATATGTGGTGATCCTCGCTGGTTGCCTCATCCAGTCCGTATAATGGGCCAGTGCATTGCATGGCTCGATCACCGGGTCCGAAACATCTGTCGAAGTAACACCAGCCTTCGGATGGTAGGGATTTGTCTGGCTGGAGGGTTCCCGATTATGGCCTATTGTCTCGGCGCTGTCATAATTCAAGAGGCTGAGCACTTAGCAGGGTGGCTGGGATCAGCCCTGTCGATTGGATTGGCCTCAACCACTCTCGCCGCACGAGACCTATGGGATCATGCCCGTGCGGTGGATGATCCGCTCCAAGCCGGTGATCTTCCTGCTGCCCGTGGAGCTGTGGCCATGATCGTGGGGAGGGACACGGCGGAGCTTTCCGAATCCGAGGTAGCTCGTGCGACGGTGGAAACGGTCGCAGAAAGTGTGTCAGACGGTGTGATTGCGCCGTTGTTGTATCTGGCGGTCGGAGGGGCCCCATTGGCCTTGGCGTACAAGGCCGTCAATACATTGGATTCCATGATCGGCCATCGTGATGAGCGCTATGCCTATCTTGGCTGGGCATCGGCTCGGCTTGATGATCTGGTGAACTGGATTCCTGCCCGGCTTTCGGCAGTGCTGCTTCTCCTGGGTGCAGGTCTCATTACTCAAGAGCTGGAACGGATTCGCAACGGATGGAGAGTGTTTCAGCGAGATGGAAGTCTCCACCCCAGTCCCAATAGTGGCAGGCCTGAAGCAGCGATGGCCGGGATCTTGGGAATACGGTTGGGAGGCACCAACTTCTACGATGGAATTGCGCACGACCGTCCTATCCTTGGTGTAGAGGGGCGGAGCGCAGAGCCAAGAGACATGACGTTGGCGGCAACCATCATGGTGGCAGCTTCGGGGCTGGGGGTCATTCTGGCGGTGGGGATCAAATGGCTCGTCTGAGGGCACGCGTGCATGGTGGGGATATCTACAGTGCTGCACGAGAACTGAAACGTGACCCTACCGAGATTCTTGATTTCAGCGCCAGCATCAACCCACTAGGGCCCTCTCCACAAGTCTGGAAAGCCATCGCCACGTCCAGACATCTGTTGAGTCATTATCCAGATCCCAACTGTTGGGATCTGCGGCAGGCATTGGCCACATTCTGGCGTATTGATCCTGAACAGATCGTAGTTGGTAACGGTTCCACAGAGTTGATTGAGGCGCTCCCTCGCGCACTGGGGATTCATCGGCTCCTTGTCGTTCAGCCCACCTTTTCCGAATATGCTGCCGCAATGGTGCGAGCTGGAGGACAGGCCATGGCGCTCTTTGCTGAGCGAAGCGATCAGTATGCCATCCCAATCGACCGTCTTTGCCATGTCATGGAAGCAGGCCGGCATGATGGTCGTTCTATTGATGGCGTCGTGCTCTGTCATCCCAACAGTCCGACGGGACAAGCCTGCTCAGCCGACGATGTTGCACGGTTAGCGAAGGCTACCCGCCGGCGAGGGCTCTGGCTAGTGATCGACGAAGCATTTGCCGACTATTGTCCAGAGCGATCTGTCCTGCCGCATGCGGCCGCTTGGTCGCATGTCGTAGTCTTGCGCAGCATGACCAAATTCTATGCCCTGCCGGGGCTGCGAGTAGGATATGCAGTGGCAACCCGTATCACCGCTCGACAACTACAATGGCAGCTTCCGCCGTGGTCAGTGAGCGCAATGGGGCAAGTAGCCGCGCTCGCTGCCGTGAACGATGCGGCACATGCGCGCAAGAGTTTGCAATTCATGGCGCGAGAGCGTGAACGGTTGCGAGCATTGCTGGTGGCCTTGCCCGGCTGCGTTGTGATGCCGACACACGCAAATTACTTCCTTGTTGAATTGCCTCGTGGCTGGCAGGCACGTGACATGACCAAACAATTGCGAAGCACAGGCCTGTTGATTCGAGACTGTTCGTCCGTGCCTGGCACAAACTCACGTTCCATCAGACTCGCAGTGCGGACTGTTCAAGACAATGACCGGATCGTTCGGACCATATCTCGACTGCTCCTCCAAGGCGTCTCATGATGAAAGGCACTTCCACACGAGTCCGCACCAGCTATCAAGTGATGGGGCAGACACTGGTCATCAACCTTGAAGGTCGGAGACGGGTGCTTTCCTCTGCGCCACAAGGGGGAGGGCTCACGCTGGCTTCCTATGTCCTCAATCATCAGGTTGAGGCACATCCCTCGGCGATCGAGGATCAGTCTAAACCCTTCACAGATCCCGGCCACTTCCTGCGAAAGGTGGCTTCTCGACTTGGCATCCGCGCACGCACCGTTGGACTCATGACGGCTGTACCTATGACACAGCTAGTGATGGCGCGAGCTGCTTTGGATGGGCTCTGGGTGGAATGTTTTGCGACAGTTGGTGTGACGAATGCCGTCTGTGCCGGAGAATGGCCACCTCAACATTCTCATCGTAACAGACCGGGCAAGCCAGGCACGATCAATCTCATTCTCATCACAAACGGTAGCCTCTCTTCTGCCGCGATGGTCGGTGTGGTGCAAGTTGCCACTGAGGCCAAGACTGGCGTTTTGCGCGATCATGTGGTGCCCAGTTGCCAGAGCAGTCTTGCAGCGACTGGAACCGGTACGGATGCGGTCGTGATCGCTTGTCAGCTACAGGGACAAGGTCCCTCGCACATCTATAGCGGAACCCATACAGAGATCGGAGCGCTTGTTGGACGCGCCGTGACCAACTGTATGACTCGCGGCTTAACGAAAGCGAAGGCTTGGCGGGAGTCGTGTCAATGACGGCACGGGCATTTGCAGTCCTTGGAACGGGATCGGACGTAGGGAAAAGTTTGATCACGGCCGGGATCTGCCGATGGCTTCACCGCACAGGTGTTCGCGTGGCCCAATTCAAGGCCCAAAGCATGTCCCTGAATTCATTCGTCACGCCGGATTGACTTGAGATCGGACGGGCGCAAGCGCTGCAAGCCGAGGCCTGCGGACTTCCTCCACATGTTGATATGAATCCCGTCTTCCTCAAACCGGAATCCGATCGATGTTCTCAGGTCGTCGTTCTCGGTAAGGTGCTCGCCAAGCAAGAGGCTTCGACATATCGCGATAGCCGATCACGTCTCTGGTCGATCTTGAAAGAAAACTATGCACGGCTGTCGAGGCAGTATGAGGTGATGGTAATTGAGGGGGCGAGCAGTGCAGCCGAGGTCAATCTCAGAAAATGGGATCTCGTGAATTGGCCTGTCGTGGAGTTCACCGTTCTTCCGTCCTGAGTGAGGACGATCACCAGTCGACTGCTATGCAAAAAGAAGAGTTCGATGGAGCTATTTGGCACGACGGTCTTGTGTGGGGAACGTACATTCATGGAGTGTTTGATGAGCCTGGTTTGCGTCGTACCTGGCTCAATCGCGCTCGTGAGAGGAAAGACTTCTACCTCTCGATAGTCATACCTCGAAGTCGGTTACCGCTCGTTCGCAGGGTGAGCTCGATCGGTGGGCTGATCATTTATCCCGCAACGCCGATCTGTCTTGTCTTCTCCGATGACATAGCCTTTCCAGCATTCGTCATCTTCATACTCAATACAGACTCTGGCCTTCGCATCAACGTCCACCATACCCAACGAGGATGTTGATATTCAGCGTTTTCTTGCCAACCAGCAACAAGTCGCTACACTCCATGAGAGCAGTATCAATCGGTCTTGAAGGGTAGAAAACGGTGCCTTTCGAAGGGGCTGTTTCTGTGCCGTAATCTTAGGAACCGTATCCTCTGTCACGATATGAGAAGAAGCTGAGGTCGTGGACCGGTTCATTGGGGCACTCAAGCCAGAGACATATTGTCCTCCAAGACTGGTAGCTAAGTCACATTGCCAAAGCCGGATTATCGAATCAAAAACAGCATGAATCTTTCTTGAAAGAGAGAGGAAATGGTTTATGAGCAAAATTATGGTTGTCGATGACTCGTACGCGGAACTGCAACTGATCGAGTCGTATCTGAAGGCTGCTCAACACACCGTTGTCTCATTCTCCAATGCGGATGGTTTAGAGGACAAGGTCGTCTCGGAAAAGCCGGACCTCATCGTCTTGGACGTGGTGATGCCAGGCCGAAATGGATTTCAGGCGTGCAGGGATCTTAAAACCGATGCTCGTTTCAAAAACATTCCGATCGTGCTCTGCACCTCCAAAGGTCAAGAAAGCGATAAGTTCTGGGGGCAGCAACAGGGGGCGAACGGACACGTGGTGAAACCCTTCAAAGCAGAGGAGCTCTTGCATGCTGTGAAGCACGCACTGAGCTAAGAGCCGATACTGCGCGGGGTCTCGAAACGATGATTCCCATAGGTGAGTTTCCGCAACTGCATTCAGACTCAGTCCCGGAAGAGGCCAAATCCACCCAGTCTTTGAAGGTGTGTCTCGTCGCATTGGGAGACGAAACCTTCGCTATCGATTTACGCCAGGTTCGCGAGATCTTCGAACCCGAGTCGATTACGCCTGTACCTGGAATGCCTGCTGCGCTGGTCGGTATTACCAATCTACGCGGAACCATCATTCCCCTTGCAGATGTAAGGGCTACATTAGGCGTGTCCAGCTCCGTGATGCCGAAATATGCAGTGTTGATTCGTCAGGGCACACAACAGGTCGGCATCCTGATCGAAGATGTACCAGAAATTCGCACCATCCAGTTAGATGATCTAGTCGCTCCCTCGACTCATCCTGAAGCCACACGACGCCCCATGATCTCGGCATTCTTCAAAACCGAACATCAGCTGAGTGCGATATTAGAACTGTCCCGGTTAGTGGCATCCATAGCAGAGACAGCCACTGACCAGAAGCCCTACCATCATAATGAGGAACGATGATGTCCAAAAAGGTATGTCCTATCTTGAATCGTGAGCAGGAGGAGCGTCATGGCGAACTCTAGAAAGACATGGAACTGGTCGCCTCGGGCATGGTTTAAAGACCTGAAAGCTCTGCACAAGATCTTGATAGGGTTTTCCATCATCATTGTCGGCATGATGGCTATTGGTCTGATCGGTTTGATGGGCCTCCGCCAAATGAAGAGCCAGCTGAGTTCCATTTATGACGAATCAACAGTGGGGGTTTCTCATGTTGCCGTGAGCAGCACCAACCTCAGTCTCTATCACAATGCGTTGTTGAGCGTTGTGGACCAAAGACAAAAAAGTGATTTCGATGAGGCCATCATTCCTCTCGCTGAATTGAAGAGGCGCACCCTGGCGCCGCTTGAGACGTATCGGCCGTCCGCAACACACGAGACGGTGGATGGCCGTCGCGACGGGCAAGAGTTGGATGTCCTCATTTTTACATTGAAAGAATACTTTGCGTCGGCTGAAAGCGCAGTGGGAGCATTGAACGATAGCTTTGACTCCTCGCTCACGGATGAACAAAGACAGTCGATGAGAGAACTGGGGGCTATGGTGTTATCCACTGAGGTGGCGCTATGGCACGGAAGGTCGACATGGCGTTTCCAAGGTGTAGCGCAGCTCATTCGGGACTTCGCAAGCGAATTAAATGATAGCGGGCAGAGCCTGGCCATTTACCTTACTAAGGTCATGCTCGGCGGAGCAGCCGTGGCACTCCTCTTGGCCATCGCAATTGGCTATTTTCTTGCACGCAGCATTGTGAGAGACATCATTCATGTAGCCGATGTTGCGACACAGGCAGCCGCTGGGAATTTATTGGCCCGCGCAAGACTTGAAAGCGACGATGAAGTTGGGCATATGGCCAAAGCGTTCAATATCATGTTGGATCGAATCACAGCGCTGGTCTCGACTGAAGAAGAGCGTGACAAGATGCAAAAACAACTGGTGCAGTTTCTTGTGTTGGTATCCGATGTCGGGAAAGGAGATTTGACCAAGCGCGGTGAAGTGACGGCCGATATGTTTGGAAATCTGGCAGACGGATTCAATCTCATGATTCAGCGCTTTTCACAGTTGATGAAACACGTTCGTCAGGCAGCTGAACGTGTCAATAGCTCAGCGAGTAAGTTGCGAGACAATGCGGGCCAGATGGCTGGAACCGCCAGGCACCAAGCTGACGAATCGATCAAGGCGCTCGGCGCGGTCGAACAGCTGGCGTCCTCAATGCGTCAAGTGACGGAGACCGCAGGAGCCTCGTCCGACGCAGCTCGCCAAGTCCTAAAGGCTACTGAAGACGGCCGGCTCGCAGTGCAAGAAACTGTCAATGACATGCAACGCATTCAATTGGCAGTTCAACGAATGTCAAAGCAGATCAAAGGGCTTGGCGATCGTTCATTAGAAATTTCGCAAATCGTCTCGACAATCAGAGATATCGCCAATCAGACCAATTTGCTAGCCCTTAACGCTGCGATCGAGGCCGCTGGTGCCGGTGAGGCCGGAGCGCGCTTCGGAGTCGTCGCCGATCAAGTGCGGAAGCTCGCGGAAAGCTCGACACAGGCGACACGTGAGATCGCGGACTTGGTGAAAGTCATCCAGAGCGAAACGCAACATGCGGTCGTTGCTATGGAACATGAAACTCAGACAGTCGAGGCCGGATCGGCTTCGGCCTTGCGCACAGGCGATGTGTTTAAGGATATTTCGACGATTGCGCAACGGTCGGCGGAACTTGCCCAAAGCATTGCGGCAGCAGCGGCAGACCAAACGGTGTCGACCGATCAAGTCGGTCGGTCGATCAAGGACTTTACCGGAGGTGCCGTGGCCACGCAAAAGGCCACCGACTCGGCTCGTGCAACGGTCGAAGATATGGTGACGTTGGCTGAAGGTCTGACGACGTCAGTGTCGCAGTTTAAACTGGCCTGAGCATCTCCCTCATCCGCTGGGCGAGGAGAGCCTTTTGGTGTAGCGAGGGACCGATGAGCTCGGAGTTTGATAGGCAGAACCTCATCAGCATCTTTGTGCTTGAAGCATCGGATGGGTTGGATGCCCTGACCAAAGCCTTACATCCTTCTGACGGTCGAGTTCCTGGCCCTCAGGAACTTACCGACCAATACATTATCGCCCACCGTATTTGCGGAGCGGCTGCCCTCTACGGCTTCAGTGGAGTCGCTCAGCTCGCTGAACATATGGAAACACTCCTTGAGCAAGTGACGCCGACTCCGATGGCTCAATGGGATCAAACCGTTGACTTGATGCGGAACATTACGCAGAGCCTTCAGGGAATCGTTCGAAAGATCGGGCAAGGCGGCGCTGAGGATGTAGAAGCCGTAGCCCGTTGTTGGACTTCGATCAAACAACACGAAGAAGGAATAGGCAACGCGACAGCATCCCTGTCCTCTGTGACAACAGCCAATGAGAATTACGTGCTCCCTGAACTCGATGCTGAAATCTTATCCTACTTCATTCCCGAAGCTGAGGAGTATCTCAGTACCATAGATGAGTTGATTCTCGCGCTTCGATCGAAACGGGATGCGGAAGACTCGATCTATCGGCTCTTTCGTGCGGCACACACCCTGAAGGGGTCGGCTTACACCGTGGGCTATCAAGTCATTGGGGATATTGCTCGTCCAATAGAAGATTACTTGGTTGAGGTTCACGAAAAACACCTTCCTCTCAGTCATAACATTCTTGACCTGATGGCGAAGGCCGCTGAATTGATTCGGCTTATTCTCCAACGTGAACCAGCGAGCCTGCCGCAACTCCAGCAGGGTATACCACTGCTTCTCAATCGCCTCACCCAGGTGTTTGAAGGTACTGCTACTCAGCCTCCACCAGCCACTCACTCCTACGACACCCAAATGCCTAGCTCGCATTCCCTCCAGCCTGAGCCCGTTGTTAACCTAGAAGCCCCAATCGCACATTTATCTGACCGGTACGTCATTCCAGATTTGGATCCCGAAGTGCTCTCCTACTTTATCCCTGAGGCGCAAGAATATCTGGAGCTATTGGAAGCCAATCTTCTACGACTAGATGGAGACCCGCACAACCAGGAACTGATCAATCAGCTATTTAGAAGCGCACACACCTTGAAGGGATCCGCCTATACCGTTGGATTTCAGTCAATTGGCGATCTTGTCCATCATGTCGAAGACTTCATGGGAGCGGTACGAGACGGTAGTCTCCAAGTGTTGCCGGGGCATACTGATCTGATACTTCGCGCCATTGATGTCGTACGAGTACTCATGCGCAGAGATCTCACTAAGGTGGATGATACGAGGCACCGCTTCGATGCGGCGCGAACTGAGCTCAGACGATTGGACCAGGGGAGCGCCAACGAGACGGCGGCGGCACATGCACTCCATGACACCACTGGTTCGACGACTACAAACCAGTCCGGAAGTGACGAGTCGCATCAGCAGGAAGAGAGCCTTCCAAACGAGAAATCAGGAGAGGAACGTGAGGTCATCCGTGTCAGTTATGTACGACTCGAGCGACTGATGAACCTCGTCGGAGAGCTCGTCATCGGACGAGGCCGATTGGAACAACGACTGCGCGTCTTGGAGCAACTATCACAGCAAGTCTTAACATTCAAGAGTCGTTTGGTGGATTCCGTCCAATCCTTTGCCGACAAACACACCTTTACCTATCAGGAGGCGCCGAGTAGTTCGACTACACATGCTGGTCAAGGCCTTCCCGCGTTCAGCGATTTTGGTAACCTTGAGCTGGACAAATACGACGATTTCAATATTTTGGCTCGGCGTATTGGAGAAGTCACCGCCGATATCACTGAATCGATGTCGCAGCTGGATGAGTCCATTCAAAGATCCCATGACGAGATGAGTCAACTACAACAGTTGACGCTGGTGATGCGAGACGAAATCGCCCATGCCCGCATGGTGCCGATTGGGACACCCTTCACCAGGTTTCGTCGAGCGGTCAGAGAAATCGCCAGAGCATCAAACAAGGAAGTGTCCTTGGTCACATCGGGCGAGCAGACCGAAGTGGATACTGGAATCGTGGAACGATTGGTGGATCCATTGGTACATTTGGTCAGGAACGCTGTCTATCACGGTATCGAGCCGGCAGCGGATCGAATCGCGAAGGGTAAACCGGCCGTCGGAACCGTCTACCTCCATGCGGCTCATCGTGGGAATTCAGTCATCATTGAAGTGGAAGACGATGGAGCAGGGTTGGATTTGTGGAAAATACGAGCCAAAGCCGGCAAGATGGGAGGCGCGCAATTACGCCAAATCCAAACAATGTCGGATACGGACGTCCTGCAGTTGATTTTCATGCCAGGCTTTTCCACGGCCGACAAGGTGGGGGATCAAGCAGGTCGAGGCGTCGGACTCGATGTGGTCAAACGAGTGGTTGAAGGCATGAACGGGCATATCGATGTGGAATCTGAGCCCGGTATTGGCACCAAATTTACCTTACATCTTCCGCTCACCCTCCTGATCGCAACTGCGTTGCTCGTGCGAGTCGGCACTGAAAAATATGCGATTCCACTCGCGAGCATCCAGGAAGTCATGATGCCGACACCTTTCTCTGTGCGCGAGGAAGGTAATCGCACAGTCTTACAGATCAACGAACAAATGATTGAAATACACTCTCTCCATAACATCCTTCGTCGACAACCGGGAGTTGTTGATTGGACCATGCCCGTGGTGATCGTTCAGACAGCGGGGACGACCATGGGATTAGCCGTCGACGAACTGTTGGGCCGCCAAGAAATCGTCATTAAGAGCCTTGGATCACTGAAAGTATTGGAGCATTCGTGTTTTGGAGGCGCGACTATCGATCCAGAAGGACGGGTTGTTCTTGTTCTCGATCCAAACCGGTTGACGACGAGAGAGCTGAAGGAATCGGCTGCCCACACTCTCTTTTTCAAAACCACGCCGCTGTCGAAGCAGTCTCCACCACAAGAGCAATTGTCGAATGAGCCGCAAGAGGCCCGCCTGCTCTTGATAGACGATTCATTGAGCATTCGCAAGTTCGTAGGAAGGATGTTGGAGTTGGCCGGATATCCCTTTGATACGGCAGTTGACGGAGAAGATGGACTTCGAAAGGCAGCAACGACTAATTATCGGATGATCCTCACCGATCTTGAAATGCCAAAGCTCAACGGATTTGAAGTCATTCAAGCTCTCAGAAGCCGCCCGGAAACCAGACAAACGCCGGTGGTCATCATGACAACGAGGGCACGAGACAAGCATCGGCAGATGGCGATCAACCTCGGTGCTAATTCGTACATCGCCAAGCCGGTAGAAGAACGGATGTTGTTGCAGGAGGTGGCACGATGGTTTGGAAAGGCTCCCGTGCTGCGCAAGTAACCTTGCGGAAATACTCGTATCGATTGACGAAATGAGGCTTGTTACAGAGAATGAGTAAAACGGTCTTGGCTTGGACGTCCAGTAACCAATGACAAGAATTTCGTCGCCAGCTGCTCCATCGCGATTTCTCATCGTGTTATTGGGCGCACGGTATCTAGCGTTGGATGCCGAGTCGATACAGGGGGTATTAACGCTCGAAGAGGTTGGATCCCCTGACGATCCAACGATTCACGGCCTGGTGTATAGAGCCATCAATCTGGCTGATCGATTGAGAATATTGGATAATCAAGGTTCAGCGCATAGCCGTATTGTGCTGCTTTCTGAGCGAGGTGTGCAGGGGAGCATTCGAGTCACCACGGTGCAGGGGTGGCTAGAACTCCATCCCTCTCAAGTCCTGCCGCTTTCCCCGCAGTTCTGTGGACCAGAGCGACGTTGGTACCGAGGCATGATCCTATTCGAAAAAAGTATTGCGTTGGTGCTTAATACAAGCTGGGTTCTCGATGAGCAGGTGGCGAGCGTAGAGGACAGTGGGGGACAAGGAGGCATTCCTCGACTCGTAGCGGCCCCGAAGATGTCCGTGAAGAATAGCCAGGTATGCTGAGGACTGGTCAAAATCATCATCGGGGGACGGCGCGTCAATCATATCAGCTGTTGGTATTTTTTGTGGGAGGGAGGCGATTGGCGGTGAAGGCAGTGGATGTATCGGGCATTTCCCAGTGGGCTGAACCTATTCCGGTCGCTGGTCGAACCCCCTTTATCACATCAGTCGTTCGTCAGGGACAGACGGTGTTACCGGTATTTGACCTGGCCGCATCTCTTCGTCTTACGGTGCAAGGGAGCAGTCCCTTGTGCCTGAGAGTGAAGCATTCTCTCGGAGAGATGGCAATGTGCATCGATGAAGAGATTCCAGTCCTTCATACTTTGGACCCTGCCATGCTTCAAACATACCACGGCAAAGATTTGCCGGCCGACGGCAGTTATACCAATGGCCTGGATGAGATCCCGATTCTCTCGGTATCACAACTAGGGTCGACTGAGTGATGATTCCTTGTATCCAGGGATGAGCGAAAGGTGCAGGCATGCCGAAGATCTTAGTAGCCGATGATAGTATCGCAGTTCGTAAGGTGGCTGAACGACTATTGACCGAGGCTGGATTCGGCGTCACGCTTGCGGCAAACGGAGAGGAAGCGCTGGCCTATTTAGCAAAGGAACGGCCGGATGTTGTCGTGTCCGATGTCATCATGCCGGATAAGAGTGGGTATGAAGTGTGCGCATTTGTCCGTGGACATGCAACCCTCGCCTCGACGCCTGTACTGCTCATTTCTGGAATCGTCAACCACGAAGTGACCAAACAAGCCGAATCTTGCCGCGCCGATGGCGTATTAAAGAAGCCTTTTCAAGGTACATCCCTCAAGGATCGAGTCCTCGAGTTAATAGCAAAACGACAGGACGCAGCACCAGCCTCCGCCGCTGGGCTCGTTTCTGCCCCTGTAGCGGCCGTTGGTGAATCGACGATGCAGATGGCAACGCAACAGCCACAGGGACTGCACCAGGAGGTCCATAAACCTAGAGAGATTGAAGAACAGTTACGGATGGAACGGGCTCGTTCCGAAGAACTCGCCAAACGGCTGTCCGAGTCCTCGGAACAGCTCGCCAGGGCCAAGACTAGTGAAGTGCAGTTGGTAGCCGAGCGCGCACGTCTCAACGAGCTTCAGGGGACACTCGCCAAGGTCGAGCATCAAGTATCAAGAATTCCTGAGCTAGAAGCAGCACTGAAAGCGGAACGGGCTCGCTCGGAAGAGCTCAGCAAACGACTGTCCGAGTCCTCGGAGCACCTTGCCAAGGCCAAGACTAGTGAAGTGCAGTTGGCAGCCGAGCGCACACGTCTCAACGAGCTTCAGGAGACACTCGCCAAGGTTGAGCAACAAGTATCTACAATTCCCGAGCTGGAAGCAGCACTGAAAGCGGAACAGGATGCAGTTGGTGCATTCAAAGAGGAAGCCATGCTCTGGCAGAAATCTTCTGCTCGAATTGCGGAACTGGAATCTACTCTGCATGCTGAACGGACCGCTGCAGAGCAACTCGTGGAACAATTGGCTGAATTAGAGCAGATATCGACCAGGACACGAGAGGCAGAAGCAAGACTTGCAGCTGCAGAACAGCTGACAACTGAACTTCATCAGAAACTTCAGAACCTCGAGGCTGAACTGTTGACCGAACGGCGAAAAGGGGCAGAGACAGTTGGACACCTTCAAGAATTAGAGCGAGTTGCGATGAATGTTCAGGAAATGGAAGGGCTTCTAACCGTAGAACGAGATCGCAATGGAACCCTCACTCGACGAGTGACCGAAGCCGAACAAGCTGCCGAGAGTGCCACAAAACGGCTCGAGGAAATGGCACGCAAGTTAGGTGAGATTGCGAGCTTGGCCTCCCAACTTGGAAGCGGGAGGGGGCAATCCTGATCCAGGTAGCCGGAGTGGTTACATGGTCGTATTCTTGCTAAAGGGCCAACGCCGATGTCCGTTGAAACTGAAGATGCGTTCCAGAAAGAACTAGTTGAACTGTTCGTTCAAGAGGCACAGGAATGGCTTCAGCAAATTCACGTTGCCCTCGATGAGCTGCAGCAATCTCCCCCTTCCGAACGCCATCATGCTTTGGCTCAGACGATCAAGGTTGGTGTCACAAACCTCGGTGGGTCTGCGGCCACGCTCAATCTGAGTGATGTCGAGCGCGCGAGTTTCTCAGCCCTTCCTTTTGTGGAAGCGGTTCAAGACCCTTCCGCGCAAATCTCCACGGATGACTTCATCGCGCTCTGCAAACAGCTGGGGCACATTCATGGAGCCCTCACCCGAGCAACAGGTGTGACCTTTGAGGCAGACGACGTCTCAGCGTCCTCCGAAGATCCGCCAACGATGATCCCCACGAAGGAGTTTTTGACATTACTACGTGGACTCCAAGATCAATACATCTCGTCCAACGCATTCCATCGTAATTTGCTTCAGACGATGCTGGCCCAGGCGGAAGGGCTGATGGAGCGAGGGGTTGAACAATGCAATATGTCGTCCATCCATGAGTTTCTTGAGCGGTCTGCTGAGGAAGAGCAAGGCTTTCTGGATGTCGTTCAACAAGAACTTCCACATCTGATGGCCATCATTCAGACCCTTAAAACTAGTGGCAACGCCCTTAGTGCGCCGTCCTCAGATTTGCAGAACACTGTTGAACGTGTCGCGCAGTTATGGTCTGCCGCTCAGCAGGTCAATGCCTCCCATGCGATGCTGTTTTTCATGGGGCTGCATAGTTTCCTCACAATCGTCACGCAGCACCACGTGGTCGTGGGAGCCACACGCTATGACGCCATCCAATCACGGTTGGACCAGAGCCTAAAAGGGATTGAGGAATGGGCGGCCAACGGACGGATGGAGCGCGTAGCAATACAGCGTGTCTTGCCATGCGCTTCATAAAGCCCCATGCTGACTGGAGTACTGAAATAAAATGGACCTCCTAGTGCCACTTGCCGATGCGGTACACAGTCATGATGAGACGCTGAATTCTGTCTACGAGCTTCATCGGGGGGTGCGTCTGCGCCCATTTGCAAATGTGCCAGATCCAAAGTTTTATGTCCCATTGGTCAAACATGAAGCGGCCATGGAGCGAATGCTGTATGGGATTCATGCCCGAAAAGGGATCGTGATGCTGACCGGGAAGATTGGAAGCGGGAAAACACTCCTCAGTCGTGCCGTAATACTCAAGCTTCCTCGATCTCGGTATGAGATCGGACTCGTCTCGAGTCCGACTATCCCAGGGAATGAATTTCTCGGCGAGATCTTGTTCCAGCTCGGAGTAGATCCCCACGGGACACGTGTGGAGCAGTTGCGTCGTCTGAACGATCAACTACTTGCCAACTACCATCGAAACATCGACACGATTGTGGTGGTGGATGAAGCCCTGGCGATCGAACATGACCGCTCGTTTGAAGAACTACACCTCCTCAACAACTTTCAACTCAATGACCGGTTTCTCATCACTCTCGTGCTCGTAGGACAACCGGAGCTGCGGGAGCCTATCGCGCGCATTCCTCAGCTTGCTCAGCGAGTGGCCGTTCAACACCATATTGACTATTTGGATCGGGCCGAGACAAAGGCCTATATCCTCGCGCGTCTTGCTGCGGCTGGGGGCGAGTCGCCGATATTTTCACCGAGTGCGATTTCCTCCATTTACCATTGCACCGCGGTGTATGTCGATTGATCAACTCGCTTTGAGACTTATATCTCTACTTCGGGTGTGTTTCGGAAGCGCCTCAGATTGGACGCTCATTAGTCGAAACAATCGCACATGAGGCGTTGCCTTGATGAACGCATGGTCGAAAGCTTCGCAGGCGAGTTGTTGCATCGGCAAACCCATGACGACACAGAGGTGAGTCGTGACAAACTGGTATCACGAGGCAGGACAGGCGGTGGGGGAGATAGCGACCGCTGTTCAGGAGCATCGATCTATATCACTCGAACGACTTGAAGCTCTTGCGGGACATGTCGTGTCATCGCTGCAGCGCAACGATGAGCTCGTGGTGGAAGCACTTGCAGGACCGGCCGGGCCACCACTCATCACGAATCTGATCAATGTGGCCATACTCGGAACGAAGGTCGGGATCGGTCTCGGGTACTATGGGGAAGAGCTGCACAGGTTGGCACTCGCGGGCTTTGTTCATGATATTGGACTATTTGCCGTCCCGAAATCCTTGATCACGAAGCCCGGCCGTTTGACTCAGGAAGAGCGGGCACTAATCGAAGGGCATCCTGAGCTTGGCTATCAGGTGGTTGAGAAGTGCGGGCCAGCGTATCACTGGTTGGGGCAATTGACCCGTCAGGCTCACGAACGCTTCAATGGGCAAGGGTACCCTCATCGGCTGACAGGAAGAGAGATTAGTGAAATGGCTCTGATCGTCGGAGTGGTCGACGTATTCGATGCATTGGTGAGCGAGCGTCCCTATCGCCGTCGCCTGCTCCCCCACGAGGCAGTCAAGGAGCTTCTCGTTGCTGAACGAAGAGCCTTTCCTCGAGAAATTCTGAAGGCACTCGTCGAGCAACTTTCGGTATACCCACTTGGGACTACCGTGCGATTGACGACCGGAGAAATAGGAACCGTGGCCAAAGTGAATAGCAGCTATCCCCTTCGCCCAGTTATACGGCTGGATGATGAGCAAGACCATACGGGAAGTGGTTCTTGTGAGATTGATTTGACCAGCGTGCCATTAGTATCGATCGCGGAGACTCTTAATCCACCCGAAGTCGGGCGGATCACATTTTCAGGACCACCACCGAAACCGGCAATGTCTGCTGTGCCGATTGCTGCGTCTGATTCCTTCACGTCGCTGCTCGAAAGTCTCGACGCGGTTGTCTTGACACTGCAAGGGGTGGTGAACTCCAAGAGGACATCCTGAAAACACCCAGGTCTTGGTCCTGTTTGCAGTACGATTACCAACGGTGATTGACCATCTCACCAGCATATGTAAAGCTTTAAGGAGAACTCGAGACCGGCCTCCATCAAACAGAGCTTTACCTCCTAGCCGCAACGTTCGTTCTTGCCGACACGATCCAGCTCGAAAGAACAATCGGTTCCGTCTTATATTTCAAGCGGACATCCCTTTCCTGCCTGTGCAAGGCTCAACTTAATATCACAGTACATTGCTCACGATGGTCATTCGATGGCCTTGTATGGGTAATTCACAGAAATGCCAACAAGATACACAGTTTTACTGGAAGAACGAGTGGTCTACTCGCTGTTCATCAGATTAAAATCAATGAGCCACCCCTGCGTTCTCCCCTTTGCTGTGGAGATCTAGATGGTTATAATGCATACGCTGACTTCTGGGTAGATTGGCAATTGCGAAGGGAATCACGTGCCGAAACTCATCAACGTTCAACATCCGCAGCAAACAATGCAGGAAGCCCAGGAGTATGTAAAAACTTACATCCTCATGCCATCCGGTTTGCTCGGGCTGATCTGTGTGATCGGGGCAGTTGGAGGTCTGGGATACCAATGGCTCGCCACCGACAGCTATTCCTGG
This sequence comes from Nitrospiraceae bacterium, assembly GCA_919902665.1. GTDB lineage: Bacteria > Nitrospirota > Nitrospiria > Nitrospirales > Nitrospiraceae > Nitrospira_D. The sequence goes on along the minus strand of CAKKRK010000103.1, from coordinate 17,311 downwards.
GATACCTTCTATCAAAGTTCAGCATTGTTCATGTCAGGCATAGGCTTAGGGGTGGTGCAGACACTCTACCAACGCTATCTCTTACGGGAGTTTCCAGAAGTTCTGGCTGCTCGCATGAGGGAAGGCTTAAGTCGGCAACGAGGAACGCTCAAGAAGAGGTCGGACGCGACAACGATTGAGCATCCGGGACGCCAGTTCGTTCCATTCGCCTATTTGCTTGGGGGCCTCCTCTTGATAGGAGGGACCATTGCAGCATTTGCCTATGAACGAGTGAGCATCGTGCCGGCGATCTTGATGCCCTGGGCGGGATACTATTGGGCAAGGATGTTCTTATGGAGAAGAGTGATCAAGCTAGGCAAGGTAAAGAAATAAGAACCTATTTCTTCTTGGGCTGCCTCGCCTTTGATCGTGCAGGCCGACGCACCGACTTCTTGGGCTGATTTTCAAGCGTGACCACGCGCTGTTCCAACTCTCGCACGAGGTGATTCAACTCAGGTAAGTGGGAGATCACGCCCTGAACCCTCAGGGCTTTTTCACGTACCATCGCAGGACTGCCTCCGACGATCTGGTTCGATTCCACGCTACGATTGACGCCTGATTGCGCGGCGATCATGACCTGGTCGCCGATGGTAATATGGTCGGAAAGCCCGGCTTGCCCACCGATCATCACGTGACGACCGATGGTGGTACTACCTGCGATGCCAGCCTGCGCCACCAGAATGCAGTGCTCTCCCACAGTCACATTGTGGGCAATCTGGACGAGATTGTCGACTTTGGTGCCCTGCTTGATGAGGGTCCACCCGAATGTCGCACGGTCAACCGTTACATTCGCTCCCAGCTCAACGTCATCTTCAATGACGACACCACCGAGTTGAGGGATCTTATGGTGTCGGCCTTGATGCTGGACGTATCCGAACCCGTCGGCTCCAATCACGGTTCCACTGTGCACGATCACTCGCGCCCCAAGTGAGCAGCCCTCGCGAACAACGACATTGGGATAGAGAACGGAATCGTCCCCAATCCTTGAATCCGATCCGATAAAGACCCCCGGATAGAGCGTGACGCGATTGCCGATTATGACGCGGTCGCCCAGCGTGACGCATGGCCAGAGAGAAGGATCACTTCCGATCTGCACATCCGATCCTTGCGTAACAGACTCAGCGATACCACGGGGCGTAGGAACGCGAACGAAAAATTTCTGTGCGACGCGTGCGAAGGCCAACAGCGGATTATCAACGACGATTTGCGGTAGGGCGAGATCGGGCAAATGCCGATGGACCAGGAGTGCCGCGACGCGAAGAGTGGCCACTGTCTTCGACATTTTCTCGTTGGCAACAAACGATAGGGCGTGTGGATCGGCTTCGCCGAGGCTTGTTAAGCTGGAAATCGGTGTCTGGTCGTCTCCGTGAATCACCCCTCCAACAACCTCGTGGACTTGAGCCAATGTGATTGGGGAGGGTAGTTGTGGTTTGCTCATCGGGCCGTGACTTTCTTCTTTCCAGATTTACCGGAAGAGATCTTCTTCGATTTACTGGCCATAACGGACTTTGCCGCAGCTGCTTTCTTAGTAGACGGGGACTTGGCTGAGGTTGTCTTGGTCGACTTGGCCTTGATCTTGGTCTTGGTCGACTTGGCTGCTTTCGACTTGCTGGCAGCAGCCACAGGCTTGGGCGATGCAGGCTTGGACTCCGTTTTCGACTCAGCGAGCCGTTGCTGGACATAGGCCGCTACGGTACCAACGGTACTCAAACCCGGAAGGTCTTGGTCTGGAATTTGGAGCTTGAATCGTTCCTCGATCTCGAACAGCAGTTCGATGATCGCCACCGAATCGAGGCCGAGGTCATCACGAAGATGATGAGCTTCAGTAATCGACGCGGGGTCTCGTTTGAGATAGCTGGCCAAGGCCTGAATGATTTTAGCGGTAACCGCAGGATCGATCCGTTCAGTCATTATAGGTGCTCCTTCAAGTGGAATGAGGCTCTTCGCATGTGACGGCTGCGACGGGACCCTCGATATCGTTCAACTGTTGTTATGCCACAAATTTCTTAAAGACGACCGTGGCATTGTTACTGCCGAATCCGAAGGCATTCAAGAGGGCGTACCGAACCTTTCGTTCTTGAACAGCACGTGAGATCCCATCCAAGCGGCAGGCTGGGTCCGGTTCCTCGTAGTTCGCTGTGGGATGGATTTGCCCGGTATGGATTGAAAGAGTCGTGGCCACCGCGCCGATCGCTCCAGCTGCTCCCAAGGTATGGCCGATGAGCGATTTTGTTGCACTGATGGCAATTTTGTCTGCGCGATTCTTAAATAGACTCCTGACAGCTTTGGTCTCAACGGCATCGCCGATCGTCGTAGAGGTCGCGTGCGCGTTGATGTAGTCGACCTGATCCGGCCTGATCCCGGCCGAGTCGAGCCCGATCTTCATGGTCGTGGCGATTTCCTGACCATCCTCCTGAGGGATGACCATGTGATAGGCTTCGCTGGTGGCCGCATAGCCGACGAGTTCAGCATAGACTCTCGCTTTCCGCTTCTTGGCATGGGCCCATGACTCGACCACTAATGTGGCAGCTCCTTCGCCCATGACGAATCCGTCCCGGAGTCGATCAAAGGGACGTGAGGCTCGCTCTGGAGCATCGTTAAACTCACTGGAGAGAGCACGCAAGGAACAGAACCCGGCAAACACCAGGGGCGTAATGCTCGCGTCAGCTCCGACGGCAATAATCACATCGGCCTGGCCACTACGAATGCTTTGCAGGGCTTGGCCAAGGGCATGGGCACTGGAGGAACAGGCTGTGGAGATCGTCAAATTTGGGCCTTTGGCACCGTGTGCCATTGCGACGATACCCGACGCCGAATTGAGGGTGATCGTTGGAATAAAGTTTGGGTGGACGCGATGCGGTCGTTGCGTTTTAAAGAGCTGTGAGATTTCACGCTCGCCCATCACCATCCCACCCATGCCAGCTCCAACAATGACACCAACGCGATGGGGAGACTCCTTGGCCATATTCAAATCGGCATCGGCGAGTGCCTCTTTTGAGGAGACTAAAGCGAATTGCGCGTACCGATCCACGCGACTTGCCTGCATCGTTGTTAAATACTGTTCTGGTGAGAAATTGTGGATCTGCCCGGCGACCCGCGAACGATAATCGGACATCGGAAACCACCCCAGGGAAGGGATTGCAGTAATCCCCGAGCGACCCGCAAGGGCTGACTTCCAGAACTCACTGACGCCGATCCCGATGGGAGAAATCACCCCGAGACCGGTAATGACTACGCGCGAGGCCATGTTTCTCCCTCCTTATGGGCGCACACGGCGCCTTTCTTACCGGAAGACCGATGGACAGTCAACTAGGAAACCTCTCTTTAGTGCCTAACTTTGAGTAACAGATAGAGGCCGAAGCTGAGAAACAGCGTATTGGCCATCCAGCCAGCAAGCATGGGAGCCAACGCGCCACCTCGCCCGAGTGCGATAGCGACGGAATGTGTCGTCCAATAGCAAAACCCAATGATGAACGCTTGTCCGATACCCACGGCCATGCTGCCCCCTCGGACCCCGCTCCGGCGCAAACTCAACGCAATACCGACGAGCACCATCACGACCGTGACCAATGGGGAGGCCACACGGCTGTAGTAGTCCGTCAACAGACGGGCGAATGAGAATCCTTCATGCCGAAAACGCGCGAGGTAATTTTGGATTTCCCCAAACGTCATGGTTTCTGAGTTCCCCACCAGTGAGGAGGAGAAATCATCGGGAATCAAGGGCATGCTGATCGCGTGTTCCGTAAATAGAGCCAGCTCTACGGTCTCGTCCGATTGAAACCTGCGATGGTTCCCGTTCAGTAGGGTCCAGCCTTGAGGTGTATAGCGGGCTTCAGCCGCTTCCGTAATGCGATCGAGTGCAAATGGCGGACGAAAATGAAAGATTCGAACTCCTCGAACGGTCTTTCCTGCGACATCGATCTCATTGACTTCAATGAGGCTGTCGGAGCTGATACGGGCCCATGGTTGGGTGGCTTTGACGGTGACTGGAGCCGGTCGTTGTTCGATCTGGACCGCACGGATTTCTTCGGCTTTTTCCGACGCGAGCGGAATGACGGTCGAGCTGAAGAGAAAGAGAATCATAGACACGCCAGTGGCAAACAAGAAAAAAGGCGAAGTCATCCACAATAAACTGACCCCACAGCTGCGCATGGCGGTGATTTCATTACTGCGCGCAAACAGACCAAGTGTCAACAAGGTTGCCACCAAAATCGCGAACGGCGCGACTTGGAACGAAATTGAGGGGATCTTCAGCGCAAAGTACGTGAGGATTGGAACGATTCCCGATTCATATCGTAAGAACCGGCGGACCTTCTCGAAAAAGTCGATCACGAGATAGATGGTCACCAAACCGGAAAAGCACATCCCGAAGATTTTCGCGTATTCGCGGAGGATGTACCGGAAAAGAATCGTCATGCTGCTATTGCCTGCTCATCCGTAAAAACAGTGCGACCGTAATGATGATGAAAATAATATTAGGCAGCCACGCACCCGCAAAGGGATGCAGAATCAGAGCCGTCACCAAAAAATCGCACCCGACATTCAGGATGTAAAATGCGATGATGATACCCACACCGACAGCAAACCCGCCGACCCGTCCGGACCGCTTCGAGACGATTCCGACTGGCACGCCGAGCAGACAGAATACAAGCGATGCGGTCGGAAAAGCCAAATCTTTATAGTATTCCATCAGACGACGAAGCGAGCCGGCATCCTTCCCGCCGGACTCGGCTAGCCGAGCCATGATCTGTTCATAAGACGGGCGCTCTTCACTCGCCGAATAGCTGCTGAGGTTCAGATCGATCTTGAGATCGTAACGGGCAAACGCAATCTGCTGATACTGGTCCACCTGACGCGGCCGGCTATGGATGACTCCATTCACCAGCTGAAGTGCGACCTGCGCATGGGCGGCATCCATAAACACGTGGTATTGTTCCGCCACGATGACGCGAGGCTCTTCGGGCATACGTTCATCCGAGATAAAGATGCCCTCTGCCGGCCGGCCTGGCTCACCTTCTGGAACATAGATCATCATGCGTGGAATCGGCTCATTGAAGGTGCCTCGCTCCAACGCCAGAACAAGCTGATCTTTGAGCAGGTTGAGCGCCACCTTTTTGAGATTCAATGAGCTCCACGGCTGTCCCCATTGAGATAAGATCAAGGTCAACGTAAAGACACACACGGAGAACAGAAGGACCGGTTGCGAGAGCCGAAATAGACTGAGTCCGGTCGCACGCATGGCAACCAATTCCTTGTCAAAGGACAACCGGCCGAATGCCGTCACCGAGGCGATCAGCCCTGCAATCGGAAGTGTGAGTACGAGACCGGATGGAAGCAGCATGGCAATCACTTTGAGGACCGCCCAGAACCCGACCCCCTTGGACACCAACAGTTCGACAAGGCGCAACAGCTCCCTGGTCAACATGACAAAGCACAGCGCACCGAGACTGAGACCAAACGGAGAGAGCAGTTCCGTAAAGATGTAGCGATCGAGCAGTGTTCGTAAGATCACAGAATGTCTGGATGGGAAAAGTTGTGATCACTATAGGGAAGTCCTTCTCGCCTGTAAACACAGGAGAAAGTCTCCTCCACAAAGATTCGCTTGACAGGTCCTGAAGCCTATGTTACATGCAGCGCGACTTTCCACTCACAAGATGGGTTCCGTGAGCGATGCACCACTCCTTCAGGTTCCCGTCCCTTCTACCAACCGAATTCTTACACAATTTATTGTTAGTTTTGATGCGCCTAGTTGAGTGGGGCCGCTACGTAACCAGTCGTAGTTGTTGAAAAAAAGGAGGGATTCTGTGAAGACAAAAGGCACGGTCAAGTGGTTCAACGATCGAAAAGGGTTTGGCTTTATCCGGCTGGATAGCGGAGAAGACGTCTTTGTCCACTACTCTGCATTACAAGGAGACGGCTTTAAGACCCTCAAGGAAGGTGAAAACGTTGAGTTTGAGATCGTGCAGGGAGCCAAGGGGCCTCAAGCGTCCAATGTGCTCAAGGCGGAGATCGCCGCATCATAAGTCGTCACGTCTTCCGTTTTGTTCAGTAAAGGAGCTGGTCCTCCAAATCGGAGGACCAGCTCCTTTACTCGAGTAAGTGCTGCCTGATTCTTCCATTTCCTAGACAAAATTCCTTGCGACTGTTAGCGTTTGGTTGTTCTGATCGTGGAGGTATTATTGTGCCCCCGGATCGAAGTCGAGTTCTTCAACAAGCACAGCTCCTCGCATCCCGCGGACAGTACGAAGCGGCCATAGCCGAATGGAAAAAACTGGCCGCAGATTCCCCCGGCGACGGCACCATTCATAATACGATCGGTGATTTGCAACTGAAACGAAACGCTTCAGGGGAAGCCGCTACTACATTCTTGCAGGCGGCCTCGGCTTTCCGAGCCGAAGGCGCGACCCTCAAGGCCATTGCCGCCTTTAAAAAAGTCCTGAAATACGATCCGGCTCGATATGAGGTCTATCGCCACCTTGGCGACTTGAATGTTGAACGTGGACTCATCAGCAGCGCGGTCCAGGATTACCTCACGCTGGGAAAGTACTACCTAAAAGAACGTCGCGGAAAAGACGCGCTCGAAGTGTACAGGAAGATCGTCCTCCACGATCCATCGAATCTCAACGCACAACAGCGCGTCGCCGAACTCTGTGTCCAGGAAAACCAGCAAGATGAAGCGACCACCGTGTATCTTCAGCTGGGCCGTGAGCGATCAGCGCATGGACGATACGATGAGGCCAAAGACGCGTATCTCGCTGTCCTTAGGATTGATCCTGCGAACAACGAGGCATCCCAATTCGTGGAGAGCCTGAAGAAAGGTGGAACCGGATCGACCAAGGCAGTCAAACCAGGATCCACTGTGCTGGTACAGAAACCGTCGGAACCAGTCGACCTTTTGGCTGAGGTCGTTCGTCGCATTGACGAAAAACAGTATGCTGGCGCTGAAGCGATTCTGAACCAAATGCTCACACGAGAACCAGGGAACCCCCAAGTCTGTCAACTCCTGGCTCGGTTGCACTTGCAACGCGGGGATGTCCAAGTGGCGCTGGGAGAGTATCGTTTCTTGGCTGGGGCCGCGTTGCGGGCCCATGACCTCACACTTGCCGAATCGTTGATTCAGGAGTTCTTGTCCGCAGACCCGAACTCCGTTCCGTTACTGGAGCTGAATGGAGAACTCCTCGAAGAACAAGGCAATGGTGGGGGAGCCGCCATCCAGTATGCAAAAGCCATCGAACTCTTACTTGAACATCCAGAGCCCGGCATGGAAAGTTTGCATGAGGAGCTCTTCGAAAAAGTGCGATCGCTATCCAGCGATGACGCGTTCGTGAATCGACTGACGACAAAGATGAAGAGAGGGGTCTCTGACGAACGGAGTGAATCCGTTCAGACTGCGTCTGTTGTGAGCGCACCGTTGAACCACGTCGAGTCCCTACGAACCGAGGGTGAATCACTGAGAGCTGATTCAGACAGTGTTCAGGCAGTCCGTCCAAACGGTCGGATGAAGGAAGACCAACACTTTTCGGTGGCAGGTACGGAGCCCGACGACGTCAACCCTCTTGCCAAGGACAGTGGATCGCAGAAAACCCCCAGTGAGTCGAAAGCAGCTCCTAATGGACAAGATATTCGGCATCCATCGGTCACTGCCTCACCTGGGTCGAGTGCCAAGACTCCACCAGCTCCACACGTAGCACCAGAAGCCCCGATGGCTTCGCATCCGCCGCAGAACAAACCGGCAGGAGCTCCAGCAGTCGCAAAGCCAGTCGCTGCACAAAAGAGCGAAGTGCGCAAGGCCGAAGTCCCGCAGGCACCTGTTCCGCAGCCGCCCAAGCTCGTCTCGGTTCAAACATCTGTGGAATCAGCTGCTCCTAGTAAACCAGCCGTGGCTCCACCAGCGACCGTAAAGGAACCGATGGCGGCTTCTGACTACGAGACGCACTATGCGTTAGGTGTCGCGTACAAGAACATGGGGTTGTATGAGGAAGCCAAGGAGGAATTTCACGTATCGATGAACAGCGACTCCTACTATCTTGATTCGGCACTCATGACGGCGGTCTGTCTCAAGGAAGAGCATCAGCCCACTCAGGCAATTCTTGGATTGGAAACGGTCTTGGCTGATCCTCGTTGCCAAGGGGCTAAGGGGCAAGCCATTCGCTATGAGTTGGGGTTACTCTATGAAACAGAGGAACTGTGGGAGAAGGCCGCTCACGCATTCGAGTCGATTCCGTCATTCCATGATGTCCCACAGCGACTGGTGGCCTTGAAGGGGAAACACAGGGGAGGGAACATCGCCTTTCGGTACGCCTCGTAGGGTCCAATCCTCGTTCTCAATCACACCTCAATTCACTCGATTCGGTGCCTGGCGTCCTCCCAACACGGCTGCAATGTTGTCGAGGCAGATGAGCCCCATACCTACACGCGTCTCAAGTGTAGCCGACCCGAGGTGAGGAAGAAGAACCACATTCGGCAGAGCTCTCAAATTAGCAGAAACCATCGGTTCGTGTTCGTAGACATCCAGCCCAGTGCCCGCGATCGTTTGCGCCTCAAGCGCCGACACCAACGCCACCTCATCAATCACCGGTCCACGGGATGTGTTGATCAGGTAGGCGGTTGGTTTCATCAGGGTCAGCTCGCGTCGGCCGATCAGGTGACGAGTCGTATCGGTGAGAGGGACGTGGAGCGAAAGAAAATCGGATTTCGCAAGGACCGCATCAAGGGGTTGCCATTCCCATATGACACCCGATGGGGCAGGGACGCGATGACGGCCTGCATAGATCACGGGCATCCGAAATCCGGACGCTCGTTGCGCGACAGCCTGGCCAATGCGTCCCATGCCAACAATGCCCAGTGTCTTGCCAGAGACATCGGCGCCCAACAGTTGAGTTGGCGTCCACCCAGGCCAGTCGCCGGTCCGGATCCAGGTGTCTCCCTTCACGATATGCCGTGCCAGCGCCAGCAACACCGCCCACGTCAAATCGGCAGTAGCATCGGTGAGCACGTCCGGGGTATTGGTAACGGTGATACCACGTTGGGTTGCGGCAGGCACGTCGATGTTGTTGTAGCCGACTGCATAGTTGGCGATGATTTTCAGCCTTGGTGCATGGGACAATAATGAGGCGTCGATGCGATCAGTCAGTGTGCAAATCACCGCATCTGCTTGTGCAACACCTTGGTGGAGTTCCTCCAGCGTTGGTGGCCGATCTGCTGGTGTGGCAGACACGTGGTAGTATCGGGGAATTGCGTCCAACACTGGCTGTGGTAACTGGCGGGTGATATATAAGGCCGGGCGATCCATTGGGCGATCTATTGTAGGAGAAATTGACCACAAGGACAACGACTGAGGGTGTCTGAAGAATTCACTGAGTAGGAGACATCACGATCCATGGCCACCTCTTCTCCATTGATCCAACCGACAAAATCTCGTGCGATTGGGAATGACCTTCGCACCCTGTTAGGCTGGGAAAAAGTCAAAGACGATGGACCGACGCTCACCGCCTATGCGGTGGACGCTAGCATCTATCGCATTCCTCCACAGGCAGTCGTCCTCGTTGAGTCGGAAGATGACATTGCCACGACCATTGGCTATGCCCGGTCGCGAGGCATTCCGCTGACCCCTCGGGCAGCCGGCACCAATCTCACTGGTTCCGCGATCGGTTCAGGGATCATCCTTGACGTCTCACATCTCAATCGAATCCTTGAGGTGAATCAAGAGGAGCAATGGGCGCGAGTCCAACCGGGAATCGTCCTGGCAGAATTGAACAAACAGCTCAGTGCTCGCGGACTGATGTTTGGGCCAGACCCTTCAAGCGGCGACATGTGCAAACTGGGCGGTATGGTCGCCAACAATTCTTCAGGCCCCCATACGCTCCGCTACGGCTCGGTCAAAGACAATGTGCAGAGCCTCCGGTTGTGCCTCACCTCATCCTCCTGGATCGAGGCGCGAGCCTATCCGCTGACTGATCCAACGCTTGAACGTTTGTTGACGATGGTGCCGGCCCTGCGCGATGTGCTGGTGCTGACGCAGGCCCACGCTGACCTCATCGCAGCGAAGCGACCGACCGTCAGCAAGAATAGCTGCGGGTACAATCTTTTTGGAGTGGCCGATGGATTGGCACAGGGAGTGTTTGACTTACCCAAATTGTTCGTCGGCAGCGAGGGGACACTGGGTATCATGAGTGAAGCGACGTTGAGGCTGGTGAACAGACCGACGTCCACATTGACGGCACTGCTGCATTTCAAAAACTTGGAAGAGGTGGGTCACGCGGTGCCGCAGATTCTGACGCTCCAGCCAAGTGCCTTGGAGGTCATGGATGCCAATACGCTCAACTTAATCGGGCGGGCAAAGCATGGCATTCCCGCTGATGCGGCAGCCACCCTCTTGCTTGAGTTGGATGCCGATTCGACTGAGATCGATCTCCAAGAGCAGGCCGATGCCCTTCGTAGCATCTGTCGACCCTACAAGCTGGCCTCGGAGCCCACACTCGCATTCGATGCTGAACGAAGAGAACAACTGTGGAAGGCCCGCAAGGCGTTGTACCCGACCCTCTATCGATTCGACCCAAAGAAGAAACCGATCAACTTTGTTGACGATGTCGTTGTGCCAGCTGACCGCATCAGCGAGTTGATCCGCTATCTCGAGGGCTTCTTTGGAAGCCAGCACGTCCCGGTGGCCATCTTCGGCCATATTGGAAATGGGAACGCGCACATCGTCCCATTATTGGACGTGAACGATCGTGGCGATTTTGAAAAAATGGTGCAGGCCTATCAGGATGTCCATTCGACCGTGCTGAATCAGTTTGGCGGATCGATTTGCGGCGAGCATGGCGACGGTCGCATCCGGGCCGAACTCGTTCAACGCATGTTCGGGGAAGAACTCTACGGCCTTTTTGTGCAGGTCAAGAAATCGTTCGATCCGGACAACATCCTGAACCCAGGGATCAAGCTGAGCGACGCGTCGTTTACAGACCACATCGACTACACCAGACTCTCAAAATCCTGCGCCACCTGCGCGAAGTGCAATTCGGTCTGTCCGGTGTATGACGTCTTTCAGTCCGAGGACATGAGTGCACGCGGCTGGTTTGAAATTGTCACGGCGAAGGACTACAGCTATCTCAATTCAAAGCGCGTGGTAGAGGCGTGCCTCAACTGCAAATCGTGCCGGACGATCTGTCCCGCCGGCGTGGATGTGTCAGACCTGATTCTTCAGAAGCGGGCAGAACATCCCAACCGGTTGGCAGGCTGGATATTTCGACAGCAAGCAAAAGGACTCAACTTTGACGCATTCGTGCACGTACTGGCGAGCACACAACGACTGTGGGACCGTCCTTTTGTGAGGAAGCTGTTGGAACGAATCACCGGGCCGATCATGAAGGCATTGGCTCCAACCGCTCGTTTGCCACATGATCTTGTGTTACCGAAGCTGGCTCGACGCCACTTGCGCGAGCGATATGCGCATTTGGCCACGAGAGAAATAGAGGAGTCGCCAACGCGGACTGTCGCCTATTTCCACGGTTGTGCGGCCAACTATTTCGATGATGGAGTCGGTGACGCCGTGATCGAGGTCTTGAAGAAGCATGGAGTAGAGCCGGCCTTGCCTCCGCAACGTTGTTCAGGAACCCCGATTCAAACCTATGGGCATGTCGATCTGGTGCGTGATGGAGCCCGATTCAATCTTCGGTCATTCGCACCCTACGAAACCATCGTGACCGGTTGTGCCTCCTGCACGCTGATGCTGAAAGACTATCCCACGCTGTTCCCGGAAGGAGAGGAGCGGCAGCAGGCCGAATCATTGGCCAAGAAGGTCGTGCATATTTCGGAATTCGTCGCCCGCTCGTCGGAGCACCCTCCGATGGCCAATACTGGAGGGACCACGAAACGCGTCACCTACCATTCATCCTGCCATCTTCGGGCAGCCGGGGTGACCAAGGAACCGCGACAAGTCCTGTCCTCATTGCCTGGGGTCAATTTCGTCGAGATGCAGGACGCCGATCGTTGCGCCGGAGGCGCAGGCACCTACGTCGTCAAAGACTATGACACGTCGAAGAAGATCTTTGAGCGAAAAGCCCGTGCCATCAATCAGAGCGGCGCAAACGTGGTCGCGACTAGTTGTCCAGCCTGCATGATTCAGCTCAAAAACGGATTAGATGAAACCGTAGAGGTCAAACACGTCGCTCAACTGCTTCAAGAGGCCTATCGAGCGGCCGAGGGCGAGAAGAGCTGAGTCACTCTTCTGGATCGTGTATAGTAGCCCCATAATAGTCTCGCATAAATATGGGAATCATGTGGATGATAGGACTGGTGAATCGCTGATGGTGTCGGTGCAGATTTTTGGACAGACCCTCCGTGCGGTGGTCGAAGAGAGTGAGCTGGAGGTCCAGGTGATAGGTCCAACGACCGTGAAACAACTGATAGAAGCACACCCCATCCAACTGGGCCCATTGCTGCACTATATCAAGAACCGAGAAGCGCTCATCACCATCAACAAGAAGATCGGGTCGGACGATTCACCAGTGCGCGACGGCGACGTCGTCAAACTGTCCTTCCAATCCCGCACATCCTACGACGGCACACGCGACATCCCCACCTAGCAGGCTACTAGCCCTGCCTCCGTTCTCTCGGCAAGAATCGCTGACAGTGCGGTTACTGCATGCTCTCACGTATCCCGCCCTTTTGAAAATGGTTGGGTAACAGCATAATGCAGTTGGGGTTGAACCCAGCGGCCTTCAGGGTATCAATGCTCCCGAGCACCTTGTCTTCTTGCAAATCGATGACCGTGATGGACCCGTCGCTCATGCCCTCCAGGTTAAGGAGACTGTTCTGAACGAACAGGTACCGTTCATCCGGCGACAACACCGTGTGATGGGCGCCTTCCGCTGCGGGAAGGGCCTTGAGAAACTTCGGCTGACGCGGATTGCTGTTATCGTAGAGATTGACGAAGCCTGGTTTGGCGGTGGTGATGTAGAGTCGGTCGCCCTTCGCGTTATACAACATCTCTAGCGGGACTCCTTGTTGCCGTGGTCCAAAATCATCGACTTGTGTAAACGAAAACGATTTGCTGCTGGGATCCCACAGGCCGGCCCACAGGGTCCCTTCCATCATATTCGTGATATGGACCACTGGGGGATTCGCATTTGGGGCAAACATGACTTCCACGGGGGCGGCCTTCGAGGGAGAAGGCTTCAGGGACACCTTGTGCGTGGACAAGACCTTGCCGGTGCTCGCCTCCAGAACCGTGACGGACTCTCCCATCTCCGACATGTCGGGCTTGGCTGTGCTGGTAACCAACACGCGATCGATCCCATTATGGATCGCGATCCCATGCGGGTAGAGAATCTGCGCAGTCGGATCCGATGCCCGCACAGTCTTGATCGGGCGATCCTGGACTGCGTCGCCCATGATGACAGTACTCGAGCCCATGCAGGTGAGGTACCAGGTCTTGTTGTCTTCGGAGACGACCAGATCTTCCCCGACCTGACAGTCTGGCACGGCAATGGTACGCAGCCGGTAGGGGAAGCGCGTGAGATCGATCACGTACAATTCGCTTTTGCCCAAGGACGTGATATAGGCCTTGGTCCGATCGCGATTGAAGAAAATATGGTGGGCAACGAAGTCGGCGGGTAGTGGAATATCCATGAGAATCTTTCCGAAGTCTACCGACTTCGGATCGACCTCCATGATGGCAATGCCTTCCCGCCTGACCGTTTGACCCGGCTTACTCTCATAGTTGAGCAGCGCCAAAAGTTCCGCCGATGCGATCGATGTGATCGAAAGTAACAGCGTGACAGTCGAAGCCATAAGTCGAAACCGATTCATGGATTCCTCCGTTTCAGATACACCCGAGACGTGATGAGCCTAGGAACCTACGCCTCCAAAAATAGAGATGCAACTGGACGAAATCAGTAAGGGAGGTGAGTGCGGACATGGTTTCTTTGAACGAAACCGAGTAAGCTGCCGCGGCCCCCATGATCACGATGCATGAGACGTCAGGACGTAGTCCGTTTCCACTCTATGCGCAGGTACTTGTCGCCGTGATCTGCGGCACAACGCTTGGCGTGGTCTTTGGCCAGGAGCCTTACTTCAACGGGCTGCGCAATGAACAACTGGGGAAACTTGGGCTGTGGGTGGTCTGGCTACTGAAGACACTTGCCGTTCCGCTCATTTTCTTCGCGATTATGGATTCGCTGATCCGTGCCAGTTTACCGCTGCGCCAGGGAGCGAAGCTCATCGCGATTTGCCTCGTCAATGTCTCCGTGGCCATGGTGATCGGGTTGACCATCATGAACCTCTGGCAGCCCGGGAAATCCTGGCAAGGCCATGTGGAGGAGTTACTTCATGTGATACCGGGCACGACGCTCAAGCCGGCCATCACCCCATCAGAGCATCCACTCGAAGACTTGATGGCCTATATTCCTCGGACGATCGCTGATCCGTTTGGGAGCAATAACATCATCGGCGTTGTGCTGCTGGCGCTTGGGATTGGGCTTCTCTTGCGGTGGACCAGAACGACGGGCGGTCAGGCTGGCGGAGTCCTTGATCGCATCGCCTGGGTGATTGAGTGGGTCTATGGGTGGCTTGTGAGGATCCTTTGGTGGGTCATCATGGTCATTCCGTTTGCTGTGTTTGGTGTCGTGGCGAGCGTTGTCGGCCGGTCGGGAGTCGGCGTCTTCTCAACGCTCTGGATCTTTCTCGTCGCCATGCTCCTTGGTCTAGCGATCCATGCGCTGCTCTACTATCCACTGGTGGCGTGGGTAATCGGGAAGAAACCACCCAGGGTGTACATCGGACAGGGAGCCGATGCCATCATGACTGGCCTCTCCTGTAACAGCAGTCTCGCCACCGTGCCCCTGACGCTCCGCTGTCTCGAACGCATGGGTGTCTCGGCACAATCGGCGCGCCTCGCGGCCTGTGTTGGCACCAACCTCAACAACGACGGCATCACCCTCTATGAAGCGATGGCGGCGCTGTTTCTCGCCCACGCGCTCGGCTATGACCTGCCAATCTCGAAGCAAATCGTGATCGTCGTAGCCTCCATCATCGCCGGCGCCGGTGTGGCCGGCATTCCCGAAGCGGGCATGATCGTGCTCCCACTTGTCCTTGCCGCTGCCGGTTTGCCGGATCAGGTCATCCTCGCCGCCATCCCCCTCATCATGACTGTGGATTGGATCATCGCCCGTGCCCGCTCCGGCGTGAACGTCATGAGCGACATGCTCGTGGCTATTCTGCTTGATGTCGGCAAGACTGCACCAGGGACAGAGTGTCACGCAGAGGCGGAGAGATTATGAGGGATGCCCCAATCGTCTAGAAACCGTAGCACCTCAGTGCTCATGCGCAGATTTAGGCGGCAGACAGCGGAGCGATATGATTGATCGTCTTCTTGATAGTCCGTGCGGCTTCCCACAAATCAACTGCACGCTGGGCATTCAACCAGAATTCGGGGCTGTTGCCGAATAACCGCGAGAGCCGCAACGCCATCTCGGGACTGACCGCGCGTCGTTCCCGCAGCAGGTCGTTGACGGTTTGCCTGGACACCCGGAGCGATCTGGCAAAGCCGGACACCGTCAATCCATATTCAGGCAGGAAGTCCTCTCGCAGCATCACACCCGGATGAGTTGGCCGAACGTTTCGCACGCGTTTATTGGGGAGACTCATTAGCCACCTCGCTCAATGATAATCTGTAATCTCCACATCGTACGCATCTCCGTTCTTAAAGCGAAAGCAGATGCGCCATTGGTCATTAATGGAAATCGAGTGCTGACCCATCCGGTCGCGCTCCAGCTTATGGAGTCGGTTACTCGGAGGGATTTTTAAGTCCGCCACGCTGGTCGCCAGATCAAGATACTCCAGCTTACGTAAGGCCCGCTCCCACATATCAGGTGGAAACCGCTTAGATTTGCCGTTCTCGTACAGGTCCCTTGTACGCTTGTCGGCAAAGGTCTTGATCACGGCCTAAGTGTAATGTGGTGCATGACACCTGTCAACTCGGGCCACTCCGCCCAGCATTCAGACTGAGGATTTAGCACTCAGTCCTTGGTCCTCAGTTCTCAACCAGCTCCCCGCAGACTCAGCCCTCACAACTCAGTCCTTCGTGCGGTTCCGCCCCTTGCCTGTTACGTTGGACAATGTCACCGCTCGGAGAAATTGCACGATCTCACGTTTCACCTCCGCATCGTGGCCAAGCCAGCCGTGACCGCCACTCTGAAACGTGACCAAGCGAGCGCCCGGAATGTGCGTAGCGGCGTACGAAGCGCCCGCAAGCGTCCGGTACAGATCGTCTGCACAGCTCATGGCAAGTGTTGGCACCGAGATCGTCTGGAGTTCCTCCGCACTCAGGGGGGCGGCCATCCGGGCATCGATGCGTAAGCCTTCAATCCGCTGGCTAACCGGAAAGATGTCTTGGATGATGCGGAGGGCTCGTGCTTGTTCGCTGGAATCGGCATTCCGATACACCGCGATCGGTGTCGCCAGGACCGTTTCAATCAGCATGTGGGGAGCCACTCGCGTCACTGTCCAGATCAAGAAGTCTGACCCCAGCACATGGTCGAGCACAAACGACATGTAGGGTGACGGAGGGGTGGTGTCCTTCGTGGTGGTGCCCGGGGGAAAGGCCGCTGGGACGAGCAGGACTAAGGCGGAGCAACGGGCCGGAAAGTCCAGGCAGAACTCTATGGATGATGGCGCGCCGGCGGACACCCCAAACACAGCGGCAGTCGCGATCCCCAAGCTATCCAACAGGCACGCATGCGCCGCCGCCTGCTCTTTCACACCGGCATGGATAGGCGATGGTGTCCGGAGATAGCCAAACCGGGAGACAGCGACCACCCGAAACCCGGCAGGAGCCAGCGTATCGCCAAACTCCGCCATTTGCGGATAGCCACCACCGGCTCCATGGATAGCGAGCACGGCCGGGCCCGATCCGACCTCCGAATACTCGATGGGGCCGCAGGCCGTCGTTGCAACGTGACTGTCTCTGGCCAGCCTTGCGGTGACCTCAGCATGATCGGACTCATATCGCGCAGACACCCATCCTGCTAGAGCCAGCAGGGTGACGACACATCCAATGACGTAGTTCATGGCCTGCGAGAATGTCTTACCATTCAACCGTGGGGAGTGCCCCCGTCAGCACAAGCGCGGAAGCGCCGAACCGCAACAGTCCCGGCCGGATAAAGAAGACAGGCTATTCTATGTTGTCCAAGCGTGCCGGTCTACGGCGTGGCGAAGCAGGGTGTAGATAGCAAGTTAAGTTGTCCGGTGTATGGAGCACAGGATCTGTCCGGTT
>CAKKRK010000102.1 GCA_919902665.1 Nitrospiraceae bacterium | reverse complement strand
GCCAGTGCGCGCACCTCCGCACGGTCTCGCGGCTGATCGCCACGTTCCAGCGCTGTAATATCGCCACCAGGCAACCCCGTCATGCGGGCTACATCACCGACCGACAACCCTTGTCCGGTCCGCGCTTTCTTGAGGATGTCGCAAAAGTCGTCTTCTAACGGCATGGCAGCCTATAGCCAAAAGGGAATGTGGACGGTGCAAGTCCGACGATGTTGTCGTTGCTACAAGTTTGTTTCATCACTGTGCGTCCCATCTACCCCTCAGGACTAAGCGTGATTTCTTTCACCTCTCCAAAGGTCGAAAGGGCCTTCGGCAACGCCTCGCCTGATCCAACCGCCACGATCTTCAAGTGATCTGGGCGCAAATGCTTCTTGGCTGCCGCTAAGACGTCTTCCTTGGTCAATCGCACGACCTTGGCCCGTAGCTGTTGCAGAAAGTCCTTCGGCAATCCATCGTACTCTAACTCGACCAACCGGCTGACGATCGCCGAAGGGCTGGCAAAGGAAAACACGAACGAATTCACGTACGCTTCTTTTGCCTCCGCAAGCTCCGAGTCGGTCACCGGCTCGGCGCGTATTCGTTGGATATTCGCCACGAACCGCTCGATCACTTCCTGTGTGGAGGTCAACTTGGTTTCCGCCCGCATCAGCCAGACACCTTGATCATGCATCCCCGTATTGAGACGGCTCCCGACGGAATAGGCCAGCCCCCGTTTCGTCCGCACATCGTTGAAGAGGCGGCTACGAAATGAACTCCCGCCTAAAATATCGTTCGCGATGGCCAACGCCACGTAATCGGGATCATTCTCCTTGATCGAAAGATGTCCCACCCGGAGATGGGTCTGCGAGGTCTCTTTACCGACGAACCGGACAACCGGCCTGGACAGCTCCGCCTCCGGGACATCGACGATCCTCAATTCCGGCACCGTTCCCTTTTCCCAATTTCCGAATACTGTGCGCAGAGAGGCCACTATCTCATCTCTCTTGAAATCACCGGTCACACCGAGGATCATCCCGTTCGGATGAATCGTGTTGTGATGGAAGGTGACGAGATCGTCCCTCGTGATGCGCGTGACCGAATCCAGCGAACTCTCTCGGGCACTCGGATGAGCAGCCCCATAGAGCATCTTGGCAAATTCACGGCCGACGATAGAACCGGGATTATCCTGACGGCGGCGGATCCCCTCGATCGCCTGCAGTTTGACTAATTCGACACGGGCAGGATCGAACGCCGGGGTCCGGATGAGACCGGCGAAGATCTCCAACCCTCGATTCACATCTTTGCTCAGGACATCGAGAGACGCCGACCCTGATTGCCGTCCGATCCCGATACTCACATCAGCTGCGAATTGCTCCAGTTCAGCATCAACCTGTTCGGCAGAAAGACCACCGCCACCACCAGTCCGCATCACCGCCCCGGTCATGCCAGCCAGTCCGATCTTATCGGTTGGGTCTAGCCAACTCCCTGTTCGCATCGTCGCCGTGATCGACACCAACGGCAATTCATGGTCTTCCAGCAAATAGAGGACCATGCCGTTGTCCAGCACAACCCGCTCAGGCTCCGGTGGTGAAAATTCTACCGGCTTAAACGCCATGGTCCTGGGATCACCGAGTGAGAGGTCCCCCGCATACACCGTGGTGACTGACGCCAGCAGCATGGCCATGCCAACCAAGCCAGCGATTCCACTTTCCCTCACCCCTAACCCCTTACCCCTCATCTGCTTCATGGCCTCACCTCACCGGCTGGTACTGCGGCAACGGTCTTCTCGGTATGTTTCTTCACCAAGATCGCCACGGTACGGTTTGATTTTATAAAGTACTGCGTCGCCACTCGCTGCACATCAGCCGCCGTGACCTTGGCAACCTTGTCACGTGAGGTCAGGATGTAGCGCCAGCCGCCTGCCACCGCCTGATATAAGGATAGTTGAGCAGCCAGACCACCATTCGATCGTAGGCCTCGGACGAGATCGGCATCCAGATTGTTGAGCACCTTTTCCAGTTCTTGAGAGGAAACCGGCTCCCGCTTCAACCGTTCCAACTCCTCATAGATGGCAGTTTCGACTTCCGCTGTCGTATGAGGGGCTAAGGGAGTCGCTGTGACGACGAAGAGATTCGGCGCCCGCACTCCCGGATGACTGGCATCCGACCCGACTGAGACGGCCAATCGCTTCTCCCGTACCAGCTTGTGATGCAAGCGAGACGTCAGTCCATCGCTCAGTACTGCGTCGATCACATCAAACACATCGTCATCTGAATCCCCCAAGGTTGGCTTGTGGTACCCAATCACGATAGCCGGCTCGGCATCAAACTCCACCTCAACTCGCCGCTCGCCTCGCTGCTCCGGTTCGATCGTCACCACAGGCGGTGCCGGCGGTGCGGCAGGAATTTTCCCGAACGTCTGCTCAATCAACGCGATGGTGTCTTGTGGATTGATATCACCGACCAACGCTATCGTGGCACGATTGGGGCCATAGTGGGTCTTGAAGAAGGCTTCCGTGGCGGCGGGTGTCAACGATAGGATATCCGATCCCCACCCGATGGTTGGAACCCCATAGCTATGAGCGCGAAATGCGGCCGACGTGAAGGTCTCAAACAACAGACCGTTCGGACTGTCTTCGTTCCGCAGACGCCGTTCTTCCATCACGACACCGCGTTCTTTATAGAACTCGCGCAACACAGGGTTGGCCATTCGGTCTGATTCAATCGCCGCCCATAAGGGCAACCGATTGGACGGCAGACTAATCATATACCGCGTCACATCCTTGCCCGTCGATGCATTCAGTCCAACACCACCATGCCGCTGATACAACAACGCCATTTCATTCCCGACCACGTAGCGCGAGGCCTGCGTCTGTAGCTCAACGAGGCGATTCTGGAGCGATTCAATCGCGGCACGCTCTTCAGCCCTTGCACCACTCCCTTTCGTGGCCAGATCACGCTGACGTTGGTCGAGCTCGGTCCCGACTCGCGCGAGTTCGTCCAAAATTGGTTGTTCGTTCTCATAGCTTGTCGTGCCGACCACACGCGTGCCTTTAAAGGCCATATGCTCATAGAGATGCGCGAGTCCAGTTTGGCCGACCTGCTCATCCATCCCACCCACCGCGAAGGTGATGTTGATGGAGACGACAGGCGTCTGATGTCGTTCGACCATGAGCACGGTCAGCCCATTGCCCAGCCGATGCTCGATCACCCGTTCGGCGAGACTCGGCGTGGCAGCGTACGCCGGGTTAAAGATCGAGGGAAGACCGCAGATGATGAAGACACAGGCTCCAATAATTGAACGACCACTCGCCCCCGAGAACCTCCTGCAGCCCAGGTTCAATCGTTCCTGCTCACGATAGGTCATATGAAAATCTCCATGAGTTGTTCTGGCTTTTCGATGAACCAATCGGGCTGACAGGCGGCCATCTTCTCTCGATTCCCCATGCCATACCCGACGGCACAGACACGAATACCGGCGTTATGTCCTCCGTTGATATCATTCGTGCTGTCCCCAACAAGGATCGTCCGCTCTTTCTGCGCACCGATTTTTTCTATGATGTGCAATAACATCCCTGGTTCCGGTTTGAGCCCAAACCCGTTGTCCCCACCGACCATGTATAGGAAATGCTGCGGACCTAACCCATTCAGGATCACACGGGTGTATTCGATCGACTTGTTGGTCGCAATCACTTTGTCTTTGTGGGAAAAATGTTGCAGCATCGGTTCAATACCTGGATAGAAGCTGGTCCGGTCCAGACAATGTTCGAGATAATGGCCTCGAAAGACTTTGAGCGCTTCTTCAAACTTGGTCTGATTCCCCTCCCCGACTGCCAGACGCAGCAACCGCTTCACGCCATCACCGACAAAACCGAAAATTTCTTCGATGGGGCGTTCGGGCAATCCCAGCTCAGCAAGGGTCAAGTTGACGGATTTCGCAATATCCCACTTCGACTCGATCAGTGTACCGTCCAAGTCGAAAATCATCAAATCCACAGAAGTCTTAGCCATTACTTCGCCTTTCGCAATGAGTCAATGAGGGCAGCGAGCACGATCCGCTGTGTTTTATCCTGTTCATGGGCCTCCGCCTCTCGTGCAAAGCTCACCATCCGTTTTAGGCCGACGTGAGGCGGGATGACCGGCGCAATGATGCGCCAGTAGTTCTTCACCACCTTCACGTGAAAACGAACCTCTTCCGTCGTGTCCTCAGGAACGAAGGTGGCGGTTTCTAGGTAGACCGCCCCGCGCACGTGAAAGGTGACCGGAATGATCACTTCCAGATTATTGAGAATCTCCCATTTTCGATAGTCCTCCGGGACGGTTGTTTCCTGAATGATGACGACACGGCCCCATGCCGGCTCTTCTTTCCAATCAATATAGGGGATCACAGTGTCGAAGGACGGCGCGTCTAAACGAGCCCCCTTCTGGTCCAAGAGCACATACCGCTTCACGACTTCCACGGGAGACCGCCGCATCGAACCGCTCGGGCTCAGTTGTGCGTTCGAAGGGACGGCCAGCGCAAAGACAGCCAGCGCAACCAAGGAGTGGATGAGGCGCTTGGGTAAAGAATACACGCGTCTAACCGGATGGATCTCACACACAGCGGACAGGTTTCACACGATGACCCAAGAACATATATCACATCCCTCTTTCTTGAGATGTACACTTCCGCCGCCTCATTCTAGCAAACGGGACGAGAGACATCCAGGTAACGAGATGATGGCTCTTGCCTTGTTTGACCTTCTTGAAAAGAGAATGCTACGGTCGAGCTTCCGTTCAACATCTTGCCAAGGAAGAAGAGCCTGTGCTCACCCCTCGATGGAGACAAGTTCGGCTCATCGGTCTTCTTCTCAGCCTGCTGTGCACGATCAATCTGGTGTCCTTGGTCTCAATCGCCGCTGCCGACCTCAACGACGAACTTCTGAATACTAACCCCATCCTCAGCGTGCCGAGTCACATTGAGCACCCGTCCTTGCTCACCACACCTTCCCAGAAGGTCTATGATCTGCTCACACAGCTCAAGAAGCGAGACGGGATGCCGCTGCCAGGCTACGTCGGAGGGCGTGACTTCCAAAATCGAGAACGACGTCTTCCACGAGGCTCCTATCGGGAGTATGATGTGAATCCAAAAAAGCGAGGCCGCGGTCGCGATGCCGAACGCATCGTCATCGAACGGCAAACCGGGAAAGCCTATTACACCGGAGATCACTACCGAACCTTTGTTCCTCTGAACTGACGAACGTCCAAACGGACAGAGAGATCTATGGCGGGAACCCCTACCTTACACACTCATCTTTGCAATGCCACACCTCCCTGGTCGGCTCTTCTCGTCGTCCCTCGAGAGACCTCAGCCTCGGCCCTGGTGAAAACACCGCCGGGCTTTGCCGTGCGTACCATCCAGGGAAAGAAATGCCGAACTCCATCGACTCTCTTCAGTGAGTTTGCACGAGCACTGGATTTTCCGGATTACTTTGGACACAACTGGGACGCATTGGAGGAGTGTCTGGTCGATTTCGAATGGCTTCCCGCTAAAGGGTATATCTTGCTCATTCACGATGCCGACGCTGTGCTTCCCGAGGATGAAGAAGAGTACGAAACGCTACTGGAAATCCTCAGCGACGCCGGCGAAGCCTGGAGCAAGGGACAAACGGCTGAGGGTCGGCGCGCCCCATTCCATGTGTGTTTGACGGTGACGGAACAGAACAAAGTGAAACGGACACACTGGCACGTGAAAGAGTTCTCTCCTACCGAGCCAGCAACACCCAAGACGAAACCCAGCCTCAAACGTGCGCCAAAGCGGTCTAAAAAATAGCGCGTTCGACGACAAGCTGGGATAGACCACACCGGCGAGAAGAAACTAACCGCGAGTCTTTTGAGCCAAGCCTCTTAACCCAACACATAACCGCACGACCGATCGCACCGCCCGGCGAATATGCGAAGGACGCTCCTTCGGAATGTCGATGGAAGCGCCAGGGAGACCTGTGCTCCGTTGACAGGCGGTCCAACGAGCTCGTACCACCTGCAGATGCTCAATGCAGATACTATGCGTCTCTCGGCGGTCTCCAAAGGGAGCCTTTTCTCCGACGAATCCCACCCGACCTTCCCCGCGGCACCATGAGCAGATGACTTGCATATTCGTCTCGCTTTTCTGAACAACCTAATATCCCAGTAAGCCAGCAAGAATCGCGCCGTCACACCGCAACAGAGACCAGGACGAAAACAAGCGAGAACTTCAACTTCCTTTCGATTCTCAGAGTCTGTTGCTGTATCTATATCGATGGATACGGTATCCCTTACGACATTTTTTGACCGTTCACGGCGCTCCTCCGAACAGATCGCACAACAATGGGTTTCTTGACCGGCTCTCGCCCTGCATGATAGGGTGCGCCGCCATTATGAAAACATCCCGCTCTACCAAGCTCTTCACCGAGGCCCAGCAACTTATTCCCGGTGGCGTCAATAGCCCTGTTCGAGCCTTCCGCTCGGTCGGCGGGCAACCACGCTTCATCGCACGCGCCAAGGGATCACGGCTCTACGATGTGGACCGCAACGTCTATATCGACTACGTGCTTTCGTGGGGACCGATGATTTTAGGGCATGCCCATTCGTCGGTAATCACCGCGATCAAGAGCGCAGCCGGGCGAGGCACCAGCTACGGAGCCCCAACCGAGTCGGAAGTGTCGCTGGCCAGAGAAATTCGCAGCGCCTTCCCATCCATGGAAAAGATCCGGCTGGTCAGCTCAGGCACCGAAGCCGTCATGAGCGCGATCCGAGTGGCACGAGGGTTCACCAAGCGGACCAAGGTCATGAAATTCGAGGGGTGCTACCACGGTCACGGGGACTATCTATTGGCCAAAGCTGGGTCAGGGCTGGCGACATTGGGGATTCCGGATTCACCGGGCGTGCCGGATGACTTTGCCAAACACACGCTCACCGCTCCCTATAATGATATTCGTACGGTCCAGCAACTGATCAAGGCCAACCGTGATCAGCTGGCCTGTATCATCGTTGAGCCGATCGCAGGGAATATGGGAGTCGTTCCTCCTGCTCCGGACTTCCTCGCGGCGCTGCGTCAGCTGACCGCCGAACACAACATCTTGTTGATTTTCGACGAAGTCATCTCGGGGTTTCGTGTCAGTTATGGGGGCGCGCAGGCACTCTATGGCATCAAGCCCGATCTGACGGTGCTGGGCAAGATTATCGGAGGAGGCTTGCCCGTCGGTGCCTATGGCGGACGGAGAGAGATCATGGATCTCATTGCACCGGTTGGACCGGTTTATCAGGCTGGTACGCTCTCCGGTAATCCGCTGGCAGTCTCCGCTGGGTTGGCAACACTCAAGCAGTTGCGAGTGAAGGGGGTTTACAAGAAACTAGAGGAGCGGTCAGCAGCTCTGGCCAAGGGGATTGGCGAAACGGCGAAAAAGGCCGGAATTCCCGTGTCGCAAACCCGAATTGGGTCGATGTTGACGACCTTCTTTACCCCAGGCCCTGTTGTAGACTGGAATACGGCGAAACAGTCAGACACGAAGCGCTACGGCCAGTTTTTTCACCACATGCTGGAGCAGGGTGTCTATCTCGC
>CAKKRK010000101.1 GCA_919902665.1 Nitrospiraceae bacterium | reverse complement strand
CTGATCAAACCCGATCGTGCCGCCGCCGGTCGCCTGAAAATCATGGCTATCCATCAAGAGCCGCTGCACATTGATCACCCCTTGCTTAATGGCGAGATCCGTCTCGATCGTCGAAAAGGCCGTGGCCTTCGCATCGCCGAAGGAAATACCGGCCACGTTGAGGGCTGAGACCACTTCCTGGAGAAGATTCACCCCTTCGATCTTTCCATCTTTCACCGCCATGTGGCCGGTTCCCTCTAAGGCCTTGGTCAGATCCGGCATCGAGAACCCACGCCCTTGCACCGACAGGTCCATACCGGCCGTCCCACTGATCGAGATCGGCGTCTCGGCGACGGCATTGAGCACCGGACCGAGTTGCAATCCTTGAATCGCCACAGCCCCCTTGAATGGAGGCATGTCTGATCCGACGATCAGTTTGCCTTGCCCCTTCACCTCGCCGTCGAACAGACGGAACGCCAGGGATTTCAGCTTGGCCTCTTGCCCCATGACTTCCGCCGCAATCTGGAGATCCTTGATCTCAACTGGCGTTTTCAGGGGAAGCGCAATCGGTAAGTTCGCGGTATTGATCACCGGCGAGCTGATATTGACTATGGCATCATTCCCCGCAGCCTTTCCTGTAATGACAAAGTCCGTCTTTCCCAGGCTTAGCTGGAAATTGATCGCATCAATGTCCATCGTCTCTCGCAGTGGACCAAAGGTGCCGTCGAGCTTTACCGGAAGATTGAACGGCTGCACCAGCGACCCGAAATGCACACTCGGCGTTTGCCCAAGCCGCACTGATTGCAGGAGCACCTCCAAATCTTGTAGTACATATTCCGTCGGCTTGCCGGCAGAGAGGTCACGATAGGTCAATTCCCCACCCTCGATCGACACACGGTCCACGGCCAACAGCGCCAGAATCTTGAGCGGCCCCTCCGTTGAAGGAATCGGGGCGCGCGAAGGTTTCTCCGGCACCGACACACCTTTGCGGCCGATGGTGGAAACATTCAGCACACCCTTCTGGTTCTTGATCACCGTAATGACCGGCTGGCGAAGCGTGATTTCCTCCACTTCGACTTTGCTGCTCAGCAACGGCATCAACTTCACACCCACTTCCAACGACGATAGAGAAGCAACGGGACCGGTCCCAAAGGCCGGATCGTCTAGCACTGAGAAACCCGCCACCCGCGCGCCGATCCTCGGCCAGATCGTCAAGCGAATATCTTGTAGTTGAACCTTGCGATTGAGCGCGTCTTCGATCAGCGGCTTGTACTGGTCTTGATATTTATTGAGGTCAATCAGGAAAGGCAGTGCGAGCACCACGCCGACGAGGAGAGCCACTAAGAGGAGCAAGCCCATCGCGATTTTCATCGGTGATCGCCTCCAGGTGAAGCGTAAGTATAGAAACTGATGTGATGTGAGTCAAACGAGCAGCGTTTCAGAACACTATTGTGACCATCCAAGGCATCACACTTCTCTACTGTTCATCGTGACTAATACCACGGCTAAGAAAGCTGGAATACTCTCAACACCGTGGTTCCTTGTGCGTTCCCCTCCCGAACGCACAAACAGCTGACGGGCTTGCACGGATGCAAGCCCGTCAATTCACTCTTTTGTCATACCAACGTCACCACATCTTAGCGTTTCTTCCGGTTGGCCAGGTGACCTGATCGCACTTGGCAGGCCAGGACGTCACAGATCACCCTCGTGGCCATGAGGCTGGTAATTTCGGCTGCGTCGTAGGGCGGTGAACATTCGACGATTTCCATGCCCGCGAGCGGCTTCGTGTCGGCGATGATCTGGAGAAACTTCAGCACTTCGCGCGGGAGAAACCCTCCCGGTTCCGGCCAACCGGTGCCCGGCACGAATGCGGCATCCAAGCAATCCACGTCGAAGCTCAACCACACCGCATCCACCCCATCAAACGCCACTTCAAGCGCCTGCTTCGCCGCATTCTCGATGCCCATTTCCACGCAGTCGGTCACGGTCATGATGGTGGTTTGGCGTTCACGGCCGGACTTCACGCCGGGTCTGGGAGCTTGCCAGCCACCGATGCCGATCTGCACAAGATTCTTCGCAGGAACGTTGGGAATGTTCGTCGCATGAAACCAGGGCGTGGTATGCATGCGTTCATCGAGATCGGTCTCCTGTGTGTCGACATGCCGATCGAAGTGAAGGATCCCGAGCTTCTTGCCGTTCATATTCTGAGCCACGCCCCGCACGGTGGCAAAGCCAAGCGAATGGTCCCCACCCAATACCACGGGAAAAGCCCCGCTCGCATAAACATGGCCGACCCCTTTGCTGACTTGGTCGAAGGTCTTCTCGATATTGCCGGGAATGGTGAACACGTCACCGAGATCGCACATGGAGATCGACTCTCTGAGATCCACTCCAAGCTCGAAGCTATAGGTCCCGTACAACGCGGAGATCTTGCGGATTCCCTGTGGGCCGAATCGAGTGCCTGCCCGATAGGTGGTCCCCCCGTCGAACGGCGCTCCGAGAATGGCAACGTCGTATTCCCCGCACTTGCGGACATCTTCGACATATGGCGCTTTGGTGAAGGTATTGATGCCCGCGAAGTGCGGGAGCTCTCCACGACTAAAGGTGGGAATGCGGCGATCTTTGATGGAATCAGCCCCTTGCAGGCCCAATTCAAGACCTCGGGCCACTTCTTCTTCATATTTCGTCGTCGGCAGCAGCGCCTCCGCTTCCACGGCGAACTTCGCCTCTGGCCCGTATTTGTCATGCAGGGGAACCTTGCCTTGGTATGTTCTCTTCTTTGCCATGAGTGCTCCTTTTCTACCGGATGAATGGATTCCGACTCTCTGTGAAACGCTCCTTACGGCACGTGACGTTTGCGCACTGCCTTCCGTGATCCTTAACGTGGTTCGGTCCTTCCGGGCTGGACTGATGGCTTGTTCCTGCCAGCAAGGACATGCAGCGTCGTCAAAGTGAGTATGCTGCCCAGCACGAGCGGAACAGCCCAGAGTTGCCACCAGGGAGCATCGGGCGACACGGCATAGGGGCGCGGCCAGGCGATGTTGATGAATTCAAAAAGTGACCAGAGAAACGCCGCCGTATTGATCAGTAATCCCCATGAGCCCAGCTTCAGTTGACCTAACGAAGGATCCCAGCGCCCGGTGAGACGGGTGTAGAGTCCAACGCCCGTGGTCATCGCAAACATGGCGTACAACCCGCCCGTGCCGAATGCCAAGACTGTGGCGACCGCTTCATCGTTGAGCCCGAATAGCAATCCGAGCGTGGCCAGCAGCACCGTGAACATCACAGCATTCCTCGGCGCACCGGCAGCAGTCACCCGACTGAGGACGGCCGGCATACTGCCTTCGCGAGCCATAGAAAACACGATACGAGAGGTGTACTGGACCATGGAGGACCCGCACGCCAGAAATGCGATCATGACAATGGCCAGAAAAGGAGTTTCTGCCCAGGCACCAAAGTTGGCGACGATCACCGGGGTGACAGGATCGGACACCGCACTCGTTTGCTGTAAGGTCTCACGATTGAAGCTCAGAGTCAGGGCGGCAGAGTTGAAGAGCACTACACCACCCACCATGCAGAGGGATAAAAAGATCGCGCGGGGAACCATCCGTTTGGGCTCCTGCGTTTCTTCGGCGATGGTTGAGCAGGCATCGAAACCGATGAATGCCCACCCGGAAATGGCAAGCGCCGCTAAAAACGCGGCGGTCTGGCTGGGTGCGGTTCCTGTCCCCATATGAGCGAACAGTTCAGCGAACTCATGCTGCCGAAAAAAGAAGAACAGCAACAGCGCGACACCGAACGAGCCGACGATTTCTGCATAGACTCCTAGGGAAATGAGATACTTAAAGACCGAGACGTGGACGAGGTTGAGGACGGTGCAAACCAGCAAAAACACCGCGCCCCAGATCACAAGGGTGACTCCTGCCTCACTCGCGGATCCAAAAAAAATAGCCATCCAGATCCCGCCGGTGTAGGCAGTCGTGGTAAGCATGGCGATCGTGGAGCTGACATAGATGGCCCCGGCGTATGTGCCGGTGGTGGCGCCTCCCAGCTGCCTGGCCCATTTGTACGCGCCTCCTGCGATCGGAATCTGCGAGGACAACTCCGCATACACGGTCGCGACTAGCAACTGCATCACCAGGCAGAGCGCCAGCGCCGCAAACCACCCGCCGCCTGTGACGACAGTCTGTACACCGATGATGGCGTAGAGCCCGGCAACCGGTGAAACTGTTGCGAACCCGATGGTCAGGCTATTCCAGAGACTGAGGCTGCGGTGGAGTGTCTCGGAGGTACTCGTAGCAGCAGCAGAGAGAACCGTATCAGGACTTTCATGACTTACCATGGCAGACCTTGCTGACTCGGCGGCAGGTCTGACTGATCCGGTATAGAAACATTTATGGGAGGGAGATGCATAACGAAGCCTCCTGTTGGAAGGTTACATTCCCAAAAGGCCATGCACTTCAGTACATGATCTCCCGGGTTTTTATCCCTCCGTGGAGCCTCGTTATGGGAGGCCGAAAACTCTTGGACCAGACGCTCTCTCTTAGAGAGAAGAAAGCCGGAACCCTAGTTTTCCTCTTGGAACAATTTTTCAGAATCCTATTGTCTTGCCATACCAAAGTCAAGTTTCTGGATGCACCCCCGCATGCTCACCGGTGACTCCGCATCTGTAGCCTTCTCTATTCCCCTCTCTCCTTCTGATCATCTACCATGAAGATAATTAGGGAAGGTCTGATTTATTCCCCGTTGGTGATGTGCTATGAGGAATGCAGCA
>CAKKRK010000100.1 GCA_919902665.1 Nitrospiraceae bacterium | reverse complement strand
CTCCATCTCGCCGCGCTGACAGTAGAGCGCGTACACCGTGGCCGGCGTGTCCCCAAGATTCGTCACGACGAAGCGGGGATTGCATTTGGGATCCCGCCCTGGCAGCCGGACGACCTCCGCCTTGATAATCACCCGACGGCGACGCGACCAACTTCCGGCGGCGTAGAGGGTGTCGCCATAGACGTGTTCGGTGTGGCCACTGTACTTGGACAGCCCATAGGCTTCTCCCAGCAGGCGCCCGGCCCGCTGCACCAGCCGTGCGTTGCTCGCCAATCCGACGACATACTCGATGCGCAGGGTTTCCAACACCTCCAGCCAGTCGTTCCCCGCAAACCCGCCATCGACGCGGACCCGGAGGGCCGCTCCGGGGAAGGCGCGGCGCAGATGCCGCACCAGCATACGCAGCAGACCGTGGGCGCCCCGCGTCGCTGGACTGTTGCCGGGCCGCAGTACGATCGCGACCAGATATTGCTCCGCTTCGTCGTTGAAGGTCAGCGTGGCGACCAAGGGCAGATAGCACCATGTGTCGTAATGCCCGTTGAAGAACGTAAACACCTGCTGCCCATGGGTGGGATCGTCCGTCGGGTCCAGATCAATCGTGATGCGCTGCGCGTGTCCCTTCAGCCGTGCTCGATGGTGCGCAATGACGGTGGCCGCCAGGGTCCGGCCCATCCGCGCCAAGGTCCACGGGCGCACCGCGCTCTCAAAGCGCGACAGGGTCGGCTGCGAGGCCAGGGCGGCGCCCGTCACCGGATCCCGTCCCACCGCCAGTTTGTGCAGCGGATCATCCGCCAGCCGGGCGGCGTCGTTTGCATCCTCGTAGCCACAGGCCAGGCCGAAAATCCGTTGTCGCAACAGATCGCGGAGTGGATGACGGATCTTGTCGGGATCCCGGCGGTCGACCAGACACCCGGCCAACTGATCGGTCAGCTGGAGGTGCTCATCCAGCGCCTTGAGCAACACCGCCCCGCCATCGGTGCTGGCCTGCGCCTGGTCGAAGCGCGCGACCACCGGCTTCAGGTGATCGTAGAATTTGAACGTCACTTGCGGTATACAGTCTGTCGCCATCGGGTCTCCTCGTCTCGGTCTATCGAAGCGCCTGAACACCGCTCCTATAGCACAGATGGGAGTCCCGATGGCTTTTTTATGTCACGAGTCGTGAATTATCCGGGCTAG
>CAKKRK010000099.1 GCA_919902665.1 Nitrospiraceae bacterium | reverse complement strand
CAGCTGGTTTTTGCGCGTTCATCGAAACATATTTGAGTTTTTAGAGGTGCCCTGTTGTCGTGTAAAGGTAGAGGAGGAAGAACTTCACCTTCTCAGGCAGCACTGATCCTCTATGCATTGAGAAAATAGAGAACTTCGTTGCCCACTTGTCAATGTATGGCATTCGCTATCATCTGAAATTAGCAGATGGATAGGGGGCCTGATGTTTGGATGTGTGAAGGAGAGGGAGTGGACGAAACGGTGTATTCGATCTGCGGGATTGTTCAAAAATTGGACTTAGCGGGAGTATTCAGTAATTAGACTCCAGACTGGTAGGGGTCTTATTGAGGACAGTTGCGGCAGCTTGCGACAGAGCCGCGTCGTGGTGGTGGTCGGGAGAATAGATTCGAAACTGGATGGAGCTACCGTCAAGAGGTGTGTAAATGAGTTTCAGGCGGCGGTCCTCTCTGGCTGAAGGTTTCTGTCATTCCTGTCGTGGCCTGACTTCAGCACGATCCCGGCCTTAAACAGCATGCCGGAGGCGACGAGGGGCATCAGCTCCGGCGCATTCAGTTTTCTCCACGATTGTTGAGCAACTTGGAGGAGTTTCCAGATGACCGCCGTGGCGCCGTCCACGCGTTTATACCGGCGCGAGGCGTCCGTACGCAGGCGCACCGAGGAGAAGGGCGATTCCACAATGTTCGTCGTCCGTATGTGTCGCCAATGCTCGCGCGGGAATGCGTAGAAGGTCACCAGCCGATCCCAATCCCGAAGCAGTGTCTCCACGGCCTTCTTATCTGTCTTGTGGTATGCCCGCACAAAGGCATCGCGCAGGCGCTCGCATTCGACCTTCGTTTCAGCGTACGGCATCGCTTTAAGCCGTTCGGCGGCCTGGCGCTGTATCGTTTTCGGCAGATCATTGAGGACATTCGTGATCTTGTGATTCCAGCACCGCTGTTCCGCTCCGGCCGGGTGCAGTTCGCCGACGGCCGCCCAGACGCCGAGGTGCCCATCAGCAACCGTGAGTCGCGGAAACTTCAGCCCGCGGCTTTTGAGATCCCGGAGGAGCGTGAGCCAACTCTCCTTGCTCTCCCGCTCGCCGCTCTCACAGGCCAGCACGACCTTCTCACCCGTGGTCAGCGCGCCCACGATCGTGAGCAGTGCGCTCTTGCGGTCTGCGATGCCCGCCTTCACATCGAGACCGTCGGCCCACCAGTAGACGACCTCCAGATTTGACAGATCCTGCGTCTTCCAGGCCTCATAGTCGAGGTCGAACCGCGCTTTGAGTCGCTGAATGGAGCTCGACGATAGCGGGGCCCCCTCACCCAACAGACCGCGCAGCGCGAGCTCAAAGTCGCCCGTGGACAGTCCATGCAGGTCTAGCTCCGGCAGCATCGCGCCGACTTCCTGAGTCCGCCGCTTGAAGAGCGGGAGGACCTTACTTTCAAAACGTTCCGTGAGATCGTGGACCCGCGGACGTTTCACCATCACCGTCCCATTGAGCATCGAGAAGGCGCGTGGTTTGCCGTAGCCGTTTCGACTTCCTGCCGGGGGATCAACTGGCGTGACCTTGCCTCGACGCTCATGCTTGGTTCGACCGAGGAACGTGGTCACTTCCTCTTCCAGGAGTCGCTGCAGTTGGGCCTGAATCTTTCCTCGCGCCCACTGCTCTAGCGTGGCGTAATGTACTTCTCTTGACTCGACGAGCCCATAGCTGGTTCTCTCTCGCATGGTGGCGTATCCTTTCTCCTCGGCGGCAAGCGAGGTGTTGGTTGATTCCTCAACCGAAAGGCTACGCCGCCTTTATCTTATTTCCACACCTAAAGATGATACCTCACTGGATGAGTCGCGTAGGCAGCAAGTCTAGGCATTCTTCCGCGGCTCGGTACTGATCCATATTTTTGTACGGATCGTTGAGGCAGAGTAGTAGCGTCATTGTCTGCCTGAAGATGTCCTGCATATGGATGTCGATCGCTCTGGCCAAGAGGCTTCTGGACCATTTAGTTTCTCTGCTGGTTACTTGGTCTGGGCAATGCATGAACAGATTGCTCAGTTGGAGTTCGAAGGAATCAGAAGTTCCTTAATGAAATGAGGTTGAAGAGTGCGTTAAATTGTATAGTGAGGGGAGAGTCATGTTGCTGGTGAGAGTGACACTCTCACCAGCAATACCATTGAGTATTAATTGGGGAGGATGAAAGTGCGAGATAGTCACAATACTCGGGTGTTAGTAACTGGCGGGGCTGGTTTCCTGGGCTCCCATTTATGCGAGCGCTTACTGCAAAATGGTTATGATGTTCTTTGTGTGGATAACTTCTATACCGGGGACAAGCAGAATATCCGTCACTTATTGGGAAATCATTCCTTTGAGCTTCTTCGTCATGACATTACCTTCCCGCTATTTGTGGAAGTAGACCAGATCTATAACTTAGCCTGTCCGGCTTCTCCAGTCCATTACCAAAACGATCCCGTTCAAACCACAAAAGTAAATGTGCATGGGGCGATTAATATGCTGGGGTTGGCAAAAAGGGTGAAGGCCACAATACTTCAAGCCTCAACATCTGAGGTGTACGGCAACCCGAGTATCCACCCCCAAGTCGAAAGCTATTGGGGGAATGTAAACCCCATAGGGCCAAGGGCTTGCTATGATGAGGGGAAACGGTGCGCTGAAACACTCTTTTTTGACTATCATCGACAACATCGGCTCGAAATTAAAGTAGCAAGAATATTCAATACCTATGGCCCTCGTATGCACCCGAATGATGGCAGGGTCGTCTCAAACTTTATTGTTCAAGCCCTACAAGGGAATCCTATTACCATTTATGGAGACGGGGCACAGACGCGATCATTTTGTTATGTAGACGACCTGGTGGAAGCTCTCATTATGATGATGCAGTCCCCCAGTGGATTTACTGGACCTGTCAATCTTGGAAATCCCCAAGAGTTCACGGTTATGGAGTTAGCTCAGCTCATTATCAGGCTCACGAGGTCTAAATCAAAGATTGTCAGAAAAGAGCTTCCCAAGGACGACCCAGAGAGGAGGAGACCTGACATTTCTCTTGCGAAATCAGCTCTTGATTGGTCCCCAAAAGTACAATTAGAACAGGGACTCACCAGGACCATTGATTTCTTTGAAGACCTGCTTCGGCACAGGCCAAGTGCTGATACATGACAATGATCAAGGCTGATGCTGAATGTCGTGAAGGCGGTCCGTTGGTTCAGAGCCATATATTGGGCCTATCTGAGAGTTGGTATGACTTTTCATCTGAACCGAGGGTCGAAGGGCGTGCTGATGTGACGGGTTGGAGCATCCATGGCGTCATGGTCTGTATGGCGGCCATCGTTGGTCTTCTGGCTGTGGGTATATTCGATCGTTTCAGTATTCGCAAGTTTATCTACGTGGCGTTCAATGACGACCATAATCGGTGAGTTGGTGCCGCACTGGATGGCCACGTCTTTTTACTTCTTCTAGGTTGCAAGAAAGAGTTTTTCACGGTTCGCCGGGATGTGTGAATAGTCGACCCCCTGTATTGTAGGATTGGTGGTACTGTACGGTGCTTTGATTGAAGGTCAGAGGGGTGTTGGTTCATCTCCGTCAAGATTTCAAGTGAGGCGCTACCTGCCTTGCCGTCCCGCAACGACGGTTGTCCCATTGAAAGGTCAGTAGTTAGATTCGAGGCTGGTGGGGGTCTTATTGAGGACAGTTGCGGCAGCTTGTGAGAGAGCGGCGTCGTGGTGGTGGTCGGGAGAATAGATTCGAAACTGGATGAGTCTCGTAGGCAGCAGGTCTAAGCATTCCTCCAGCGGTTCGGTCGAAACCTGACCTGTCCCAGGGTCGTACACGTAGAGAGGATTACCCCGGTGGTCTTTGGGGTCCGGTCGTGGATCCAACAGGGCCATGTCCACGCGAAACGGCAGCCGCCTCAAGCCGGACGGCAGCTCTTTGGCAATCTGCTGCTCAAAATGCCGATGGCTGGGAAACGCCATGCCGCGTTCCTGTCCTTTTTCTTTCAACGTCGTGCTGTAGGCCATCTTCCATTTGATGTCTCGGCCTAAGATCCGTGCCCACTCCTGTCCCAACTGTCGGCGGGCTTTGTGGCGGGACTGTGCCCATCCTCGGACTTCTTCCAACAGCGACCAATCGGTCAGGGTGCGATACCGATCCATATTCTTGCGCGGATCCTTGGGGCAGAGCAGCTGCATCGTCTGGCCGAAGATGTCCCGCAGATGGATGTCGATCGCTCTGGTGGTGCGATGGAAGTAGACGTTGGAGTAGAGGTACATCCTGGTGTTCAGGAACATTTGGAGGGACGGAAGTCCTGTCTTGTGAATGGTGAACCCTTTTTCCGTCACGATGGTGTAATGAATCAACCGTGTCAGATCGACCGGGCCGACCGCCACGCCACACATATACGAGTCCCTTAAGACATAGTCCAGATTGTCTCCCGTGTAACTTCCTGAGATCACGGGTTGGAGCATGTTCAACCATCGAGGGAGGCGGGAGTTGTCCTTGCCTTTTTCCTTGAGGATCAGATGAGCGATTTGGTCAGGATTCAGTTCCTCTCCTTTTGCGAAGGGGCCGGACGGGCTTCGGCGGATTTTCTTGATGAGGGGGGCTAAATGTTCTCGGATGATGATCTGGCCCAGCCGCTCGTGGGTGAGGCCATGGGTATGGAGAAAATTGTCGTCGAAGAAATGGCAAAACGGCCCGTGCCCGATGTCGTGGACCAAGGCCGTGACACGGAGGAACTCTTCGACGAAATTGGGAGAGGGCACATCCTTCACGACTTTCTTGAGAAACGGGTACAGGTGTCGAGCAAACCGTCCCGCGACGTGCATCGTCCCGAGCGAATGCACAAACCGGGTATGTTCCGCGGAGGGATAGACCCAGCGAGCACTCTGCAGCTGGTAGATGTATCGCAGCCGCTGAACCCAGGGGGAGTCGATCAGGTCTTTCTCGGTGTGCTCATGCGGATCAGGATGAGCATAGGGGACGGTGAAGGTGACGTACTTGTGGATGGGGTCAGCGATGAGCGCCGAGCCATCATAGGGAGCGTTCGGTCGGTCTGCTGGTTCCATAGTCAGTGGGTATCTTAGCCCACTTGGTCAGGGGGCGGCAACGGTTCGGTCGTGGGACTGGTAGGCGCGGAGCGATGT
This sequence comes from Nitrospiraceae bacterium, assembly GCA_919902665.1. Lineage (GTDB taxonomy): Bacteria > Nitrospirota > Nitrospiria > Nitrospirales > Nitrospiraceae > Nitrospira_D. The sequence goes on along the minus strand of CAKKRK010000099.1, from coordinate 13,345 downwards.
TTTTTGAAAAATAAGCAGGCGGCAGGATAGGACACGAGGGCTCCGAGCACACTGAGGACAAGTCCTCCGAGCACGAAGGGGGCAGCATAGGGAAGGACTTGTTGGTAGATGCCGCTGAAGCTCATATCCTGCCAGTCGAAGCTCGGTTGATCCGTACGTCCGAGCAAGAGGGCGCCGGTCCAGTAGGTTGCGCCTAAGATCGGAATGACGGTCCATGGATTATTGACCAAGGCACCGGTGAGCAGGGCCAAGAAGTTGAGACCGAATAGCCAGGTACAGAGCACCACCATCGCTGTGTGCAGCCCATAGGCGGGGGAGAATGCGATGAAGACGCCCAGCGCAAAGGCCAACGCGGTGCGTTGCGGTGACTCCTGTAAATGGAGGACTTGGCGCAAGAGTGCCCGAAATGATCGGGTCCGTTGAGCAGAGGGCTGGTGGCTTCTGTTACCCATCAACGGAAATGCTCGTAACTTGTGACCGGCAGAGGTTGCGTCCGACCGTCAGTCTTCATCTGAATCCCGAACCGCTGCGGGCGAATCGTTCCGATATGGGTTATGCGATAGCCGCGTGTTCGCGCTTGCCGCTCAACCTTCTTGCAGTCGCGTGGCGACGTGGTGAACAGCAACTCATAGTCTTCGCCTCCAGTGAGTGCGAGTTGAATCGGCGACACTCCGATTGTCCGGGCATAAGCTCGGCAGGCGGGTGAGATCGGAATCTTGTCGAGTTCCACCTCTGCGCCGACTCGACTCGCTTCGCACAGATGCCGAAGATCTCCGGAAAGGCCGTCAGACAGATCGATGGCAGCGGAGGCGAGTTGTTGCTCGTTGAGCCACTGGCCTTCGGCGACCCTCGCGGTAGGTCGGAAATGGCGGCGGAGCAGAAACGCTCGATGAGTGGGAGAGAGCTTGGACTTCTTTTTTCTTGAGGGGCCTGAGCTTGTGTTCTTCATTAAGAGCGTGAGGCCTGCTAGGGAGTCTCCTAGTGTGCCCGAAACGTAAATGTGATCTCCTACTTTGGCACCATGTCGAAACAGTGCCCGGCGCCTGCTTGTCGCGCCGACCAGGGTGATGCTGAGAAAGAGTCCAGCCTTGGATGCCGAGGTATCCCCACCGACGAGTGTCACGTTATATAGGCGGCAAGCTTTCATCAAGCCAGTGTATAGCTCATGGATGTGCGGCCGCGTCCATGTTTTTGGGATGGCGAGCGAGATGAGCAGATAGCGGGGGACGGCTCCCATGGCGGCGATATCGCTGAGGTTGGCCATGGCTGCCCGGTATCCGACAGACTCAGGGGTCGCTGACTTCATGTCAAAGTGAATGCCTTCGGCAAGCAAGTCCGTTGTGAGGTGCCACCACGTCGGCGAGGAGGTTGCAATCACGGCGGCGTCGTCGCCGATGCCTTGGACAAGTCCTGGTGTGCGACGGGCAAACCGACGCTCGAGCGTTCGGATGAGTGCAAATTCTTGAATGGGGGGGCTGGCCTGACGGCGGGCCACGGTACGATCCTTTATGACCGTGCCGGTGCTCGGTGTGCCATCACCGTGGCAGGGAGTTCGTGAGGCCGCCGACCTTTACCGGATCGCAGGGGGGGGATACGCGATGGCGCCGGAGGTGTCGAAGGTTTCCGAGAGGCCGGCGAAGCCTTGGCTGGTCGGCGAAGAGCGATCTTCATGACGTCGTCCATGGTCTCGACGAACGCCAAGTGAATGCCTTTGAGGAGATGCTTGGGGATTTCCTCCAGATCCTTTTTATTTCGACGCGGAAGGATGACGGTGGTGAGTTTTGCCCGTTTTGCCGCCAAAATCTTTTCCTTAAGTCCTCCGATTGGAAGGACGCGGCCGCGCAGGGTGATTTCTCCAGTCATGGCCAAATCTCGTCTCGCAGGAGTACCGGAAAATGCCGAGGCGATCGCAGTGGCCATCGTGATGCCGGCCGATGGACCGTCCTTGGGGATGGCTCCGGCTGGTACATGAATATGCAAGTCTTGTTTGCTGAACATGTCAGGGTGGAGATTCAACGTTTTTTCCCGTGAACGGACATAGCTGAGCGCCGCCTGCGCGGACTCTTTCATCACGTCTCCCAGATGGCCGGTAAGGGTCAATTGGCCTTTCCCCTTCATCACTGTCGCCTCGATATAGAGCACATCGCCGCCTGCTTCTGTCCAGGCCAGGCCGGTTACCACACCGATTTCGTCTTTTTCGAGCTCTGCTTCCGGCACATATTTCGACACACCAAGGTATTTTTTGAGATTCGATGGATCGATAGGAAATCCCTGACCTTTGCCCTCGGCGACTTTCTTTGCGACCTTGCGCATCACGCTGGCAATCTCGCGTTCCAGATTCCGCACGCCTGCTTCGCGGGTGTAATGCGAGATGATCTGTCGAATGGCCGGTTCCGTCAGACGGACATGTTTGTTCGTAATTCCGTGCTCTTCGAGTTGGCGGGGAATCAGGTATTTCTGGGCGATGCCGAGTTTCTCTTCTTCGGTATACCCGGGAATCTCGATGACCTCCATGCGGTCACGCAATGCGGGAAGGATGGGATCGATCAAATTCGCCGTGGTGATGAACATCACTTCGGTCAGATCGAATGGAGCCCCGAGATAGTGATCGGTAAACGCATTGTTCTGTTCCGGGTCGAGCACCTCCAATAAGGCTGCCGAGGGGTCCCCTCGGAAATCCATCCCGACCTTGTCGACCTCGTCGAGCATGAACACAGGATTACTCGTTCCTGCCTGTTTCAGTCCCTGAATGATGCGTCCGGGTAATGCGCCGACATAGGTGCGGCGGTGGCCGCGGATTTCGGCCTCATCTCGAACGCCACCTAAGCTGATACGGACAAACTCACGTCCCAATGCGCGGGCGATTGATTTCCCCAGCGAGGTTTTCCCGACTCCCGGTGGGCCGACGAAGCAGAGAATCGGGCCCTTCATTTTCTCTTTGAGCTTTCGGACGGCCAGGTATTCCAGGATTCGTTCCTTGACCTTCTCGAGGTCGTAGTGGTCGTCATTCAATACTTTGGCGGCAGCCTTTAGGTCGAGGTTATCCTTCGACCGCTTGGACCACGGTAATTCGACCATCCATTCCAAATAGGTTCGCACCGTTGCGGATTCGGCGGTATCCGGGTGCATTTTTTCGAGACGCTTGAGCTGTTTTTCGGCCTCCTTCAAGACCTTGTCGGGCATCTTTGCGTCTTTGATCCGTTTGCGGAATTCCGTGACTTCTTCCGCCCGTTCATCGAGTTCGCCCAACTCCTTCTGAATGGCTTTCAGTTGTTCACGCAGGAAATACTCCCGCTGGGTCTTGTCCATCTCCCCTTTGGCTTGCGCCTGGATCTTGTGCTGCATGGAGAGGACTTCGATTTCCTTTCCGAGAATGTCGCTCACTTGGCGAAGGCGTTGAATTGGATCGGAGATTTCCAAAACGGCTTGGGTGGTATCGACTTTGAGGCCGAGATTCGAAGCCACCATGTCGGCTAATCGGCCTGGTTCTTCGAGGTTTTCGATGACGACCATGACATCGGGGATCAGGATTTTTCCCAAACTCACGATCCGTTCGATCTGCTCCTTCACGGTTCGCATGACGGCTTCCGCCTCAAGGGGCGTGGCCGTCGTTTTCGTATCAGCGAGCTTGTCGATTCGAACGGAGTAGTAGGGGTCGGTCTGAATGTATTTCGTGATCTTGGCTTTGGCGATGCCCTGTACCAAAATCTTGATGCGTTCGTCCGGCAGCTTCAGCATCCGCATAATGATGCCGACGGTGCCGACGGTGTGGATATCTTTCTGCGCGGGATTCTCGACGTCGAGTGCTTTTTGCGTCGCGAGGAAGATCATTCGATTGCCAGCAAGGGCCGCTTCGATGGCCTTAATCGACATGTCGCGTCCGACGAACAGGGGAAGCACCATGTATGGAAAGACGACGATATCTCGGACGGGCAACAGCGGGAGTTGAGTGGGTACTTCAATGTTTTGGGGAGACTGAATTTCTTGTTCGTTTAGGTCTGTCATGTGCCTGCCTGTTCTTTATCTATGGAGGTGGCGGGTTAGACGAATCAGGGTCTGTATGTGCTCATCATGCGCTCTCGCCTTAGGAGTCTCAGTGTTCCATCCGATGGAAGCGCGCACCAGGTTCGACAATCCATCCGAATGATCACGTTGGATGCAGAATGGTCGTTGCTGGGAGTCTCGCGACTGAGTCACCACCACGACCGATGGGATCATGCCCGACGATTACTCGAGGCGGTCTGCATCCTGGTCGAAAGATAGTCGCGGAATTCTGCTCCCAATGCCGGGTTCTTCAACCCAAACTCAACGGTGGCGATTAAAAATCCCAACTTGTCCCCGGCATCATGGCGCTGTCCCTCTATCTCAAGCGCAAACATCGGAGATTTTCTTGCCAGCGTCCTCAGTGCATCGGTCAGCTGAATTTCTCCGTTCTTTCCAGGAGGAGTTTTTCGTAGGATCGGGAAAATTTCAGGAGGAAGGATATACCGGCCGATTACGGCGAGCGTGGATGGGGCATCGGTCGGCGATGGCTTCTCAACCAAATCTTCGACCCGGTGCAGACCATGAGCGAGGCGCTTGGGTGTCACGATGCCGTATCGGCTGACGTCTGCCTTGGGAACTTCCTGTACCCCGAGAACTGCCCCATGGCGCTTTTTATAGATGTGGATCAACTGCGCAAGCCCTGGAACATCGGCGTCAATGATCTCATCCCCGAGAATGACGGCGAAAGGTTCGTCGCCGATCAGGTGTTGCGCGCACAACACGGCGTGTCCCAAGCCAAGGGCTTCGGATTGCCGCACGTAACAGAAGTTTGCGAGGTTCGAGATCTGTCGCATTTGATGGAGCACCTGACTCTTGCCAGTGCCTTTCAGATTCTCTTCCAACTCGACGGAACGATCGAAGTGATCTTCAATCGCGCGTTTGCCACGGCCGGTAATCACGATGATGTCTTCAATGCCAGAAGCCACCGCTTCTTCGACCGTATATTGAATGAGTGGCTTGTCGACTAACGGCAGCATCTCTTTGGGAGATGCCTTTGTGGCAGGAAGGAACCGCGTCCCAAGACCGGCGGCTGGAATGATTGCTTTTCTGACCGTCAGACGTGACATGAAAAGATAGTATGTGATGGGGGAAGTGAAGTCAAGAAACGGACGAACTCATCGCATCGAAAACAACGGTGTCGTTTCCATGAGAGAGAACGCGAGCGATATTCATGAACGATGCGTGTCGCACACAGACTTTTTTGCATCGATGACCGACGGCGAGGATCGATGCACTCTCTGTCAGAGAGCTACGGAATTGAGTGCGGAGTCAGGAGATATGCACGTCGAGTCCAACCGGAAGGGGGGGACGCTTCTTTACAATACAGGATGACCTCAATATAATTCGGGAGTTTTGCGCGGTCGGGTGACGTGAGAGCTGCTCACGTGGTAGAGCTGTCTGGCTTCGGATTTTTGGCGAGAACACCCGTGTGGTTCAGCGCATTCTTCAGCGCGTTCTCTGGAGCGAGACAGACTGACTCGTAGGAAGTTGGTGTACGGTCGATAACGGAGAGGACCTGTGTGATGGTTTCAGCCGCATCATCCATCCCCATACTTCGTTGCAGGAATCCGTATCGGTGACCGAGCATGCCGTCTACAGGCTTCGATCGTTTGTGGTCGCGGTCATAGTTATTTCTGTGTTGTGGAGTGTGCTCGAAGCACTCGCTCAGACTCCTGAACTCAAGGTTGCCTCGATTGATATTCGAGGAGCCAAACGAATCGAAATGTCGGCGATTGCTGGTCGACTCACGCTGAAAGCCGGTGATCACTATCTGCCGGACCATGTGCGTGGACAGGTGAAGATTTTATACGATACGGGATTTTTCGAGGATGTGCAGGTTGAAACCGAATCGATTGCCGAGGGGATGGCGGTGACCTTCGTCGTGCAGGAGAAGCCATTCATCACCGAGATTGTCTTCGACGGTAACCAACAGTTGACCGAGGAGAAGTTGAAAGAAAAAACGACCATCAAGAGCCAGACATTTCTTGACCAACAACAGGTGAAGGAAAGCGCCGAGACCATCCGGCGGGTCTATCAGCATGACGGCTATTACAATGCACAGGTCGTTCCCGTGATCGAGGCATTAGATGAAGATCGGAAGCGTCTCACCTTTCATATTACGGAAGGGGAGAAAGCCAAGATCAAGACGGTGATATTCGAAGGACTGCGTGCGGCGACGAAGACTGAGATGCTCAGTGTCATGTCGACGCGGGAATGGATCCCTTGGTATGGCTTCTTCACGAAGTTCAAGCTGCCGTCGATGGTGTCCGACGCAGGCGTCTTGAAACACGAGGAGGTGGGTAATGATGTGGAGCGCATTCGGGAAGTACTCCTGAATAAAGGGTATTTCAATGTTCGGGTCGGCCAGCCGTCGGTAGAGCTTACCGAAGATAAAAAATGGTTCACCGTCAGCTACCCCATTACCGAGGGAGAGCCCTTCACCATCGCTGAGATAGGGTTTCGCGGATACACGGTGTTTGAAGACCCTGAGCTTCGAGCGGGATTGAGGATCAAGGATGGTGAGATCTTTCAGCGTGCCAAAATCCGAGATGAGATCTCACGAATTACGGATTTGTACGGGAGTAAGGGGTATTCATTCGCCGAAGTCGTGCCCAATGTGAATCCAAACAATGAAGAACGGACCGTGACCATCATCTTTAGCATCAAAGAAGGGGAGATGATGCGGATCCGGCAGATCAATATCTACGGGAATGACAAAACACGAGACAACGTCATCCGTCGAGAAATCAGAGTCGACGAACAGGATGTGATCGACACCGCTTCTCTGAAGCGAAGTTTTCAGCGATTGAACAACTTGAATTTCTTCGAGACCGTCGAAATCCTGCCCGCCCAAGTCGCAGCTGACAAGGTCGATCTGAACGTGCGAGTGAAGGAAAAACCGACGGGGATGTTCAGCCTCGGCGGTGGGTTCAGTACGCTGGATCGACTGGTGGCGATCGCCGATATCACTCAGGGCAACTTGGGTGGATACGGCTATATGGGTCGCATCCGTGGACAGCTGGGCCAGCGAAGAAGTCTCGGGTCCATTACCTTCCGCAATCCCTATTTGAATGACTCCTTGACCTCATTACAAATAGACGGTTACCGCAGTATGACGAACTATCTTTCCTATTTTGAAGAACGGACCGGTGGAAATGTCACCCTGGGTCGATGGTTATCGGAGTATGTGACGGGGAGCGTCAGCATCTTTGCAGAGCAAATCACGTACAAGAACCCTCAATTCGGTATCTGTACACCTGGGCGTGAGCTGGTACCCATCGTCTGTCAACAGTTGGGGACACAGTCGTCGACGGGGTTTCGATTTGCGATGTTTCGGGATACCAGAGACTATTACCTTGATCCGAGATCTGGCTGGCGCATCGGTGGAGGGTTCGATATCGGAACACCCTATATGGGTGGGACCAACAACTTTATCAAGTATCACGTGGATGTCATCAAGGTGACCCCGCTTCCGCTCGACATGAGGGTTTCGCTGCGGGCTCGCTATGGAGAGGTTCAAGCGCTTGGTGGAACAACGCGGATTCCGCTCAGTGAACGATTTTTCGTGGGTGGAATCAACACCATGCGCGGGTTTGCTTTCGGACGAGCTGGTCCCGTCGTTCCCACGACTCGTGCTCCATTCGGTGCTGCCAAGCAATTGATTTTCAATGCCGAACTGATTTTTACGATTTCTTCCGAGGCGAAATTGAACGGGGTGATCTTTTTCGACTATGGCAAAGGGTTCGATGAGGATGAACCGTTGTCAATCAATTTGCGGCCCGCTGCGGGTCTCGAAGGGCGGTGGATCTCTCCCTTCGGTCCCTTGCGAGTGGCCTATGGGATTAACCTTGATGCGCGAACCGGTGAGCGAGCCGGCGTGTTCGAGTTTACGATCGGAACCTTATTTTAGTCGGAGTCTAAGCGTGGTACGTAGGAACGGGAATCGATGGAAGCAAGCGGCGGGACGGATCGAATGGACAGCGATGTCGGCTGTGGTCGCCGTTATGCTGGCTTTGAGTGGAGGATGCGCTGGAGGCGGAGGAAAAATCGACGGGAAGGTGGCGGTGATCAATTTACAGCGCTTGCTCAGCGAGACGAGTGCGGGCAAGAAGGTGAAGGAGAACCTGGCCGGCTTTTCGAAAAATCGACAGGCATTGATGGAGATGGAGGAAAAGGAGTTACGGCGGATGGAAGAGGACTTTGTCAAACAGTCCTCCGTTCTGAGCCCCACCGCGAAACGAGAGCGGGAAGAACAGTTTCGCCGGCGCATGCAGGAGTACCAGCAAAAGGCCTCGGAATTGAATCGGGAAGTCCAAGAAAAACAAAAAGACGTGTTGGAAGGATTTCGTGACAAGAGCGAAACGGTTGTCGCGAAGGTCGCCAAGCGTCTTGGATTGCAGGTTGTTGTCGACAGGAGTAGGGGTGGTCCGACGATCTATCATGAAGAAGGTCTGGACATTTCAGGTCAGGTCATCGAAGAGTTCAATAGAGAATACCCTTAGTTTCTGAGGGAGGTGGGTTATGACGGGTGTAGCGCGGGCGACATTGTTAGGCGTCGCGGTATTGCTGGCGCAGGGAGTTGCGCCGCTCCATGCAGGAGAGGTGTTTCGGGTCGGGGTCATGGATCAGCAGATGGTGATAGAGCGAACAAAGGCTGGGAAGCTGGCCTTGGAAGAGGTGAAGGGATACTCCATGACCAGACAAAAGATCATTCATGGCGATGAGCAAGAGTTAAAGGACTTGGAGCAGTCCTTACAAGATCCGAACGTCAAGCTTGCGGACCAGGCACGGCAAGAGAAAGAAGAGCAGTTACGCGGCAAGATGGAAGCGTTTCAGCGTCGGATTCAAGAGTTCAATCGTGAAGTTCAACAAAAACAGCGCGAAATGGTCGTGGAATATGCGCAAAAAATCGCCGCCGCCGCGCAGGCTGTGGCTCAGAAAGAGGGATACACGGCTATCCTCGATAAGGGCAATGAAGCGCTCATCCGCATTGTCCTCTATCATCAGCCAGCGTTGGATGTGACAGATTCGATCATCAAGGAATTTGATCGACAGAATCCTTAGACGGTAGCTCTATTCAGGATGGAGAGGAGGCAGAGCCCATGGCATCGGTCGAACAGGCTGAGATTCAGGCGTTACTTCCCCACCGATATCCGTTCCTACTGGTGGATCGAGTCAAAGAGTTTGAACCGCATAAAAGCATCATCGGCATCAAAAACGTGACGATCAATGAGCCGTTCTTTCAAGGACACTTTCCAGGCCGCCCGGTGATGCCGGGGGTGCTGATTGTCGAAGCCATGGCCCAGGTGGGTGGTGTGCTGGTCTTCAAGTCGGGAGGGACAGTCGGAAAAACCATTATGTATCTGACGGGTATTGAGGAGGCCAAGTTCAGGCGACCGGTGGTCCCTGGCGATCAGCTGCGTATTGAAATTGAGGTCATCAAGAAGCGTCCGCCATTCTGGAAAATGCAAGGGAAGGCATATGTAGACAATGAAATGGTCTGTGACGCCGTGATGACGGCAATGGTGATGGAGGAGAAGGCGGACACGAAATAATCGGGTTTGATGAGTGCTCGATTCCTGAAGCGTACGGTCGGCGTGTGGGCCAGGCAGTGATCCGGCAGTTGACGAATGGCTGGTGAGGTTTGACGCGAGTAAAGGGGGCATGCGTGAAGATACATCCAACAGCGATCATTCATCCCAAGGCGAGCCTCGATCATAACGTAGAAATTGGGCCGTTCTGCGTCGTGGGAGAGCATGTCGTGATCGGAAAGGGGAGCCGACTTCTTTCCCATGCGATTATCGATGGGTGGACGGAAATCGGGGAGCGGAATGAAGTGCATCCGTTTGCTTCGATTGGAGGGCCTCCACAGCACCTTGGCTATAAAGGGGAACCGACCAAAGTCGTCATCGGCCATGACAACATCATCCGCGAATATGTCACGATCAATCGAGGAACCGTCCAGGGAGGGGGTGTGACCTCTCTCGGGTCCAAAGGCATTCTGATGGCCTACGTGCATGTGGCCCATGATTGCCGGCTCGGCGAGCATATCATTATGGCGAATGCGGCAAGCCTGGCGGGACATATTACCATCGGTGATCATGCGGTTATCGGAGGCTTGACCGGTGTTCTTCAGTTTGTGCGTATCGGAGACTATGTGATGATTGGAGGGTGTTGTGCGATCGGCCAGGATATCCCTCCGTTTGCATTTGCAGCCGGCGGGTATCGCGCGCATCTGTACGGCCTCAATTCAGTCGGTTTGCAACGGCATGGTTTCTCGGTGGATCGGATCGCCGTGTTGAAGAAGGCATTTGACTTGCTGTTCCGATCGGGCCATCGGACGGCGGAGGCGGTACGATTGGCCAAAAAAGAGTTTAAGGGACATGCCGATGTGGCCAAGATCCTCACGTTTATGGAGGGAACCAAACGTGGCATCTCGAGGGCTGTTAACCATGACCTAGAGCGCGAGTTCGATCAACCGGTGTGAGCTCTCAGCCACTATGACCCTGGCCATGCCTATAGCGGACGGTCGAATCGGGGTGATCGCCGGGAACGGACGATTTCCAATCATCTTTGCGGATAACGCTCGCAAAATGGGCCTTCAAGTTTATGCGGTGGCTCATGAGGGCGAAACCGAACCGGAGCTCGAACAGCATGTCGATCGGATCCATTGGGTCAAGATCGGCCAGCTCAATAAGTTGATCAACGCGTTCAAGGGCGACGGCGTCCGGAATGTGGTCATGCTGGGGGGCATCAAGAAAACGCATGTCTATAGCCATGCCCGTCCTGATTTTCGCGTGCTCGCGCTCGCCACGAAATTGGCCCTCTGGAAGGATGACGATATTCTGCGCGCACTTGCTGCAGAACTCGAGAAGGATGGCATCACCATTTGTGAGTCGACGTTCGGTCTGGAAGGGATCTTGGTTGAGGAAGGGACGCTCACGTCACGTCAACCAACTAAGAAGGAGTGGGTGGACATCCGTTATGGCTGGGACGTGGCTAAAGAGACGGGGCGCCTCGACATCGGCCAATGCGTCGTGATCAAAGACCGAGTCGTCGTGGCGGTCGAAGCGGTCGAAGGTACCGATGAAGCGATCAAGCGTGGCGGCGAACTGGCCAAGGATGGTGCGGTCGTGGTGAAGCGGAGCAAGCCGCAGCAGGATCTCCGGTTTGACCTGCCGGCCGTGGGTCCCAGGACGATCGAGGTCATGCAATCCGTCAAGGCGTCGGTGCTGGCCGTTGAGGCCGGTCGATGCGTGATGCTGGATCGAGAAGTGCTTCTCCGCACTGCGGAGGAAGCCGGCATCACCGTTGTTGGCCTCGCTCGCGAAGCGGAGCCAAATGCTGCGACCTGAGTCAATGAAGCAGTTTCGGAATCTGAAGATCGGGTTGATCTATTGATTTCAGAAACTCAACAAATCGATCAATCAAGAAATTCCCCAATTCAGTCTAAGAGGCGTATGGTCAAGCTCCGTGCCGGTGTCATCGGGGTCGGGCATCTCGGTCAACACCATGCGCGCCTCTATGCCTCATTGCCAGATTCGGCGCTGGTCGGCGTGATCGACGAAGACCAGGGGCGAGCCTCTGTCATTGCCCAGAAGCATGGCGCACAGGTATTCAGTGATCTGCCAGATTTCTTGAAGCAGGTTGAAGTCGTCAGTATCGCCGTCCCCACATCCGGTCACTATTCCGTGACCAAAGCCTGTCTTGAAGCCGGGAAACATGTGCTGGTGGAGAAACCGATTGCCGTTCTGCCGGTTGAGGCACGGGAGTTGGTGGAGTTGGCAAAACGCAATCGATGTACGCTGCAAGTGGGACATAGTGAGCGTTTCAATCCTATTCTGCAGTTGATGCGGTCACATATTCAGAAACCGGTGTTGTTCGAGTGCTATCGACTGGGGACCTATAGTGGGCGTGGCATCGACGTTGATGTCGTCCTGGATTTGATGATTCACGACCTTGATTTGGTGTTGTCCTTTGATCCAGGCCCGGTCGAAGATGTGCGGGCCGCTGGAGTGACGGTGCTCTCCTCGACCAGTGATGTGTCTAATGCACGTGTTCAGTTTAAGAGTGGGTGTGTCGTCAACCTTACCGCAAGTCGAATCTCACCAAAGGCAACGCGACAATGGCATGTATTCCAAGGCGATGGGTGTGTGTCGATTGATTTTCAGTCCCGCCAGGGCGTGATCGGACGCCGATCGCTTGAATCTGGCGGGAAGCCCATGGTGGTAGCTGAAGAGGTACAAGCCGGAGACGGTGAGCCGCTAAAACTACAGCTGGAATCGTTTCTCCATGCGATTCGTTTGAAGTCTCGTCCAATCGTGTCTGGCGAGGACGGGGTTGCTGCTCTGGAGCTGGCTCATCGCGTGCTGTCGGCGATGGGAGTATCGTTGCCTCACAAGACATGAGACCATCTCCACGGATCAACCGTCACGTGTCTTCTCAGCTGCGTGCATCGAATCGCGGTCACTACCTGTGCTCCAATAAATCGTCATGCCGCGTATCCTGATCATTACTGGTGAAGCCTCCGGCGACCTCCATGGAGCCAATCTGGCCAAGGCGCTCAGAGCCAAGGACCCTCAGGTCTCGCTTGCCGGGATCGGAGGGGCAGCGATGGAGGCGGCCGGTGTGCAATTGGTCTGCAAGATGGGGCAGTTCGACGTGATGGGGATGGTCGGGCCCTTGGTGTTGGTGGCGATCATGCGACGGTTTTTCTTCATGCGACGGTTGTTTCGGTCCGAACCATGGGATGCGGTCATCTTTGTCGATAACCCTGGATTAAACTTACGGTACGCCTACTTCGCCAAGGGCGCTGGGTTGCGCGTGTTCTATTATGTTGCGCCGCAGATTTGGGCCTGGGGGGCCTGGCGGATGTACTGGATCAAGAAACGAGTCGATCAGGTGTTGGTCATTCTGCCTTTTGAAAAGCCTCTCTATGACAGCGCGGGTATGCGCTGCACATTTGTCGGCCATCCCATCCTGGATGCAGTCGAAGGATCCTACGATCGGACGGCGCTGCGCAGCAGATTTGGCTTCGCTCAGGATGAGCGGGTGATTGGCTTGTTGCCGGGGAGTCGCGTACATGAGGTACAGGCTCTGTTGCCGATCCTGATCAGGGCCGCAGAGCAATTGGCTCACCGGGCGCCAAAAACGAAGTTTATCTTGGCGCAAGCCTCCACTATTCAGGATAATCTGCTGCAGCCACTCTTGCGGCACAGTTCGGTTCCTGTCACTCTGGTCAAAGAGCAAGCCAGTGAAGTGATGGCCGTATCCGATGTGGTGCTGGTGGCGTCGGGGACAG
>CAKKRK010000098.1 GCA_919902665.1 Nitrospiraceae bacterium | reverse complement strand
TTACTTCCACTGTGGAGGGCTCGATCTGTACCCATGCTAAACCCGGAAGCGCCCTAATGGTTAATGTATGGCGTGTTTCTGAGCCGTCCCCTCCTCTTCCGTCCCGGAACCAGTCCCCCACGAAGCGTTGTGCCTGGGCCGCCATCTCTCGATCCGCTTCCTCCTGCTTGGCCCCGGCCTCCGCTATCGCGAGCTTTCGCTTGGCAGAGAGTCCGTAGATCCGGTCCTGCGCCTCCCGAGCCTCGCTCTCGCCTGGATTGGTGAGCAAGAACCACTTGAGCGTGCGTTCCGCGTCGTTCAGTTGCCCGGTCAGTTCCTGGGCCACCGCCAGATTATAGTAGGCGTCGCCCCACCAAGGCGCAATCTTCAGGGCTTCACTAAAACTCTCGATGGCGAGTTTTTGACTGCTCGCGTCCTTCGCCAGCTTGACGATGTTTATGCCTTCCACGAACGATCGACGCGCCTCCTCCGGCACCGCGGGTGCTGGTCTGAGCTCTACACCGAGCTTGATGATGCGCTCGCGTAGGACGTTGTCGTTCGGGGTCTGTTGCAGCTGAGTTGTCAGTTGCTGCAATTGCTCGACCATCTGGTTTAATTGTTCGCGTGGGGATTGGGCGTAGGCGCTCGTGGCCAGAGCCGAGCATGTGAGGAAAACAATCAGTCGTTTATTGGCAGATGTCATCGCTCATGCTCCCTCATTCGGCAATGTGGGTTCCCTGGGTTTCACTTCGCCAGGCCCAGTCTACGCGTGCTAATGCTTTCCCTCTCCTTTTAGATATTCTTGTCTTGGAGTGGCACTGCACTTTTGAACAGATCATCAAAATCTGTTTTCGCGTTCTCAATATAATGAGCGTTTGCGCTCCGCACGAAACAGGGCCGAGAAAGATTTGGGGCTGAAGAATCAATACGGCCTGCAGTAACTTGGAAAAGCGCTTTTTCAATTTTCCAGTCAGCTACATTGTCCGGCAACTCTAGAAGAGTCGAAACATAATCCATTTCAGACGGGGTAAATTTTGCTGTAAAAGTTTTCTCAAGGAACTCATCAATATGTTTCGATTCACCCTTTTGACCGCCCAAGCCTCGCAGGACACCCATTGGGAAACCGCCATAATATTTCATCAGGGGCTGAACAAGCACAGCCAGAATTCCTAGCACATCACCTTTTGCCGCATCCGCTATAATATCAAGAGAACCTTTAGCGAATTCCTCTTCAGTTATGTCATCCTCCAGTGGAAACGAGTTTAGCTTGTCATAAATTGTCCTTGCCTGCGCCAGCTTATTTACATCTTGGCTTGTTATGAGTTCCATGCATTCACTCATCCATTTTCGGATTCTTGTCATCGCCTGACTGTTCCGAATCGCCAAGAGTGTAGGAACGATATCCTCCCCACTAGATTGATGTTTCAAGATACGCGACAGAAACGAGGGCGTTGAACAATCGTACAAAGTGCGCGCAACAAAAACAGGGGGGAGTGTGGGTATAGGAGCGGCCCCTATGGGCACTAACGTATTGTTCAAATTCTGCATCTTTTCACGGACAAGCATCCGAATGCGTCGGCCTACTAGGTCTGCAATCGTATGAGTAGCGATGGGTGATTTAATTACACTCTGCCTGAGACCAAGGTAAAGATGTTCGCCGGGAAACACCGGTTTAAACATGGGTAGCCCACCATGCTGAATGGAGTGCTCAATAAAGAATGCGTCTATCGTTACCATTTCTTGCCGAATAACGAGTTGTTTCGTCTCCCAAGAACCAGTCAATACAAATAGGGCGGCGGATGAAACGTCTACTGGTTTTAGAGCATCAGCGACGATCCTTCTCGCCAGCTCTCCATCGCCCTCGAACTTGTTGATTGGGTGAAAGATTCCATCATCGTCAAAAAGACTTCGCGCTTTCTCGCTAGCACCGAACTCTGCATTGCGAGGCACTACGTATCCCTCTTTTTCTCCCGCGCACCCACCGAAAAATATTCGGTCGCTGAAAAGCATCACCTTAATAAAGTTATCGAGAGTACATAGCATTTCAGTGGATATCCACTTTTTGGTTTTGGTGCCCTCTTCGAGAACACCGAGTGCTGTCGTTGCGTTTTCGTAGGCATACCCGGTGATGACTGCATCAAGTGATTTGAATGAGCTCATTGTTTTCCTTTCAGCTTAGATTAGAACGCTACGGCAAGCGATCGCCCTGCTGACGCCCTATTGGGCTCCCACGAGCTTGCGCTTGGCGGAGAGTCCGTAGATCCGGTCCTCCGCCTCGCGTGCTTCACTTTCACCTGGATTAGAAAGCAGGAACCACTTCAGGGTGCGCTCCGCGTCGTTCAGGTTGCCCAGTCAGTACCGATCACAGGCATCGGGGCCAGGTTCCTCGAAACCTCCTGTCGGTAAGCCAAATGGTTCAATATACCTCGTCGGAAGCCAGCCGGGTTTCGGACCTATCACCTGGCCCGAACAGTCGCTAGCGAAAAGCAGCCACCCTACTACGCGAGCACCATCGTTTGCTGCAACTGGTCCTCCCTGACACTGCGATACAAAAGTTTTGTCACCCTGGGTCAAAAGCCTGCCAGTATTCAGCTGGTCGTTACGCAGTTGAGTTAGCTCGTCGATGCTGGTGATAATTACCGCACGCCGGTTGTGCCAGACCGTAATCTTGCCGTCCCGGTCTATGCTCAGGTCGTACAAAGTTCCATCCAGGTCAAACCCCGTCTCATAGATAGGATCCAAATTCAAACGTTTTATGTTGCCAACCGATGTAGTACCAGTGATGATCGAGATCATGACCTGATTTCTGGGAGTACCGCCATACATTGCCGTAATGAGCTTGACCGAGAGTTTTCGGGCTCCGATGCTGGCAACCTTTGCGCCCGTCTCATGCCGCTCTAAATCAGTACAAATATCCTTAGAGCTTTTCCGATGTGAATGACCTTCACGCCTCCGCTCCAGAGCATACTCCAATCCGGCGATGCGTCTGCGCACTTCGCGTGCGTCTGTCGCGTCGGGAGCCGCGACCAAATACCACTTGCAATTCCTTATAGCCGGAACCAGCTTGTTAGCTTTCTCCAGAATTATGCACGTATCGAAGTAATAGCCGGCGATCCAGGGCGCAGCATTAGTGGCCTTAGCATATTCACTGGCGGCGTTGAGCAAATCAGCTACAGACTTAGCATTTTCAAACACATACCGCGCACGGTCTTCGAAACGTTCTGCCTCGGGCGGTACCGCCGGTACGGGTGTGATTCCGGCAGCGAATTTGATTATGCGCTCGCGTTTTGCATCGCGCTCGCTGCCCGTTGGTGTCGCCGCCAGGTCCTGCACCATCTCATTTAGTAGCCCCTGCAGCGCCTGATTTAGTGTTAGTTTTTCGGGTGGCGTTTGCGCATGCATCGACGGTGCGAAAGCCAATATGACCGCCAATACGAATCCGAAACAGTGTCTGTGTTGCATCTTGCCCCTACATAAAATTTCACGTTGCATCGCTTTGCGCATAGGCCGTCATGCTGACCTGCACCAACTTTCTAGATTCACTACGCCTTGTTGTGTTTTTCCCGTGCACTTAACTATTGTGTCTCCCGCTGACGAAGGAGCGTCGGAGTCGTTCCGGGCTCCGGACGGAATGCCACGCCATTTTCTTGCAGCACCGTATTCAGTTCCTGTGCGCCCACATAGAGCCGTCGCTGGGCTCCCTGGTTGGAATCCATCATCTCGAACCACGGGGCTCCGCCATGTTGAAACGTTCGTGTCAGCACGACTTCGTGTCCGCCCCTGACGTCGCCGTCTTGGGGCACCACATTCACCAACACCGGACGGCCCGCCTTCAGGGTCTTCTCGAAATCCGACCTGGTCACCACCTCGACCTGGCCGAAGGCTTCGGCCAGCATGACCACCTCCCCACCATTGAGACCCTTCTGCTCGATGACGTGTTGAGGATTCGCGCGGTCGGCGGCACTGCGCCAGTCACCTTGGCGGATGAGTTCGGCCGCACGCGTGGCCGCCACTCCATACGGCAAGCCAGCCGCATTAGCCAAGGCAAAGATGACGCAGTCTTGGTACTGGGTCTGTGTGCCGGCTCCGGGGAATCCCGGGCCCTCGCCTTGGGAGGCTTCACGCGCGAAGTCCCCGTCTTGGCCGCGTGCTAGAAGTTCCTTCCAGGCGTGGCGGATCTGAGCACTGGTCACGCCGGGGGTGCCATCGGAATTTAAACTGTTCAAGGCTTTATCCAGGCGGGCTCGTTCGTCCGCGCTCCATCCCAGGCGTGCGGCCAACGCGTTCATGCTCTTGATGATGCGGGCACCCTCGGCTTGGACGGCCGCGTCAATTTCGTCCACGAGCTGACCGATGTCGCGGCGCAAGACCTCAACGTGTGCTTCGAACTCCGCTTGCTTGGCCAAGCAGTCCTGGTGTCGGCTTGAGCCTTTCTCCAAATTGACGCAGCTGCGGTTGAACAGCTCGCCTTCCTCGATCAGCGTCTGCTTGCGGTGCGCAAGGGGTATACGCTTGACGATGAGTGGTTGCCTTACCTCATCCGGTAGCATCGGAGGTATCTCTGGCAACGTGGGGAGCGAGGCCTGGGCAGAACCGGCTGCAAAGACCACGGCAATCAACAGCAAATAGATTGAATTCGTCAGTTTCATATTTCCCCCAAGCCCACCAATATGCTCGTCTGCGGAGACCACTCTTATGCGCAGACGTATTCATACGGTTTACTGACGCATAGCTGTCACGACCTCATTTATTAATGACATCGCACTTCCTGGCATAATCACCTCCCCGCCATTGCGGCCCGTCTGCTCGATGACGTGTTGAGAGATCGCGCGCGGCGGCATTGATCCATTCACCTATGCACCTTTGCACGCTTTCAGCTTAGCCAACGTGCGCTCGATCTGCATCTTTAACGCCTCGACCGCCTTGAGGTCCTGATTGCGGTTCGCCACCTGCTGCTCGATCCGATTCTTACTCAACGTCCAGTCGCTCGCGTCGTAGCCATAGCCGACGAGGAACTGTCCGAAATCGAGCTCGGTCCCCCAGGGCGCGAGCGTCTTCGAGAAGCCGAGGCCAGCCGAGAACGTGCTGATGCCGCTCTCCTTTATGATCTGCTGGATCTCCAGATCGCGCTGCCATTCAGCTAGGATCGCGTCGAGTGTCTCCGCGTCCTTCCCGTTTTTCGCAGCCCACTCCTTGCCCTCCCGCCAGCCGTCGGCCCCAGCTCCCGTGAATCTGGCAAGCTTGACCCCGTCGACAGCCCCCGTGAGGCGCGCTTCCGCCGCGCGGAATTCCCGAACCTTCTGGACTTTCCGCTGCCAGGTCTCGCCCAGCGGAGCGCGCTTCTTGAAGTCGGCTTCGAGCTTCGCAAGCTTTCCCTCAGTAAACTCGCCCAGTTTGGCCACCAGCGAGTCAACCAGGAGGCTCGTCGCGCGCTTCAGCGCGGTCTTCTGTGCCTCGTCGTTCTTCTTGGTCCAATCCAAGAGTTCGGCTTGGCCTTGCTCGATCGATTTCTGCTGGCGGTGCATCGCCTCCTGATCGCGCGTGAGCTGCTGCTCCATCTCGCTGCAGTTGATGGCTGCGTCTATCTCATCGGCGAGCTTACCCATCTCAATGCGTAACGCCTGCACCTTGGCATTGAATCGCGCCTGTTGAGCAAGACAGCTATTGTGCTGGCTCGAACCTTTCTCCACGTTGGCACAATTTTTGTTGAATGCCTCGCCTTCCTCGATCAACGTCAGCTTGCGTTGCGCTAACGGGGCACGCTTGGCGATGAGTGGTTGCCTTACCTCATCCGGCAACGCCACAGGAATCTCCGGCAACGCAGGAAGCCCAGCCTGGACAGGACCGGCTACAACGAGCATAGCGATCACAAGTAACCAAATTACGCTTTCACGGTTCATGTTCACTCCCGACTCCTCCATAGATTGACCATCCTGACCAGCTACCGGATTCGTCCGAACTAGGGTGTCGGTACGGGCGTAGCTCCCGGCTTGGAAGGTCGCGCGGGGGCGTCGTCTTCCAGGACCACGCTTACACTGGTCAGTTCGCCCTTTTCCAAGCCATTATTGGCAAGGATGAGTTTAGTTAGTTCCTTGCGATCCCGCTCCTGTTGAGCCATGTCATGTTGGGTTGTACCGGTAACCTTCTTGCTGTTCTGATCATTCAGCTCGCGCTGGACACGGCGCAGCTTGTCCCCGGAAGTTTCCGTGGCAGTCTGAGCTGGACTGGGAGAGACCGTGGGTTGATCACCACGTTGCTTCATCCGTTCTGCAATGACCCTGGCACGGCTGAGAATGGTTCTCTGGGCTTGCTTGCCCTGTTCCATATCCACCGCGCGACCCTGCACATCCGGAAACAGCGGTGCGGCAGTGCAGACAACATCGATGCGTTGCCCGTCGAGTGATTTCAGGGCCTCAGTGGATAAGGCACCGAACTCATCATAGTCTCCCCGTTGCCCAAGAGCGGCTAATGCAAAACCAGCAATCTCCGCCGCGCAGTGTAGCTGCCTCCACGCCGTCTGCGGTCCCTGTGTGTCACGAGTGCCGCGATCGGCCCCACGAAGCTCTTTTAAGCCGGTATTGATCGAGCTGCTGCCTTTGAGGCCACCGTTGCTTGGAGACGCAGGGGGGCCGCTGCTGCCCTTGAGTTTCTCGACTAACTTGTCACGGTCACGTAAGAACTTGGCCTGTTCTTCCTCCTTGCGTTTCTTCTCGACTGCCGCAATGCGATCAGCTTCATCCTGCTGGCGTTGGCGTTCTGCGGCAGCGGCCTCCTGAGCGCGCTGTGCACGTCGTGCGGCTTCGTTGTCATAACTGGTACGGGAATTATCACTATCGTCTTTCGGCGAGGCACTGCTACCAAAACAGGCAACCTCGCAATTGGGGGCGCTGCCCAGTTTTTTGGCGAGTCCGGGGCAGCGGCATACTATATCTCCCACGGCTGTATTCTGTGCGAGCGTAGCCCCCGGTGCGGCAACAAGGCAGGCAATACCCAGCGACACCCAAATGATCCCGGGCATACTGATTTTGTCCGTGTTCGTCATTTTCCCTCCTACCCAGGTTCAACTTTCGTCATATCCAACACCACACGACAGAACCCGAACCATGCTCAGGATTGGGACAATGCTTTTAGTATTTAAAAGTACTCTGCCGCTCCGTAGTTGAGGAAACTTGCCTTTCGCCCCTGTTCATCTGCTCATCCAGTCTCCTAATGAGAAGATTTAAGAACGTCGCAGCTCGGATTTATTACTTCTCGCAGGCGAGCAAGGATTGCTGTTTGGTAGGGCGCTTGCTTACAGGAAAAGTTTTTCAGAAGACTCATGGTGGCCCCCACTCGTACTGACGGACGAAGTGAAGAACCCACCCGGCTTCGCTCGCGAGGAGCCCGTGAGCGAACAGGTGTGAAGCCATACAGGAGCTTTATTCTGGTCCTTCGTAAAACTTTTCTCAATAAGATTTGCAGGGGAAAAGGGGACGTACATTTTCCTCGCCAGGCAAGAGCCATACCGGCAGCCACATCGACACCACTCCTCACTTCCCATTTTAGATTAATGATCGACTGGCCAGGCTCATTCGTGCAAGCGAATGGGCTCTTGAAAGCGGCGGAAAAGCGAATGTGGCAGGATGGACCTTCAATTGTCCACGCGTCTGGGGCAAGCCCTGTCTAACTGATTATCTAATCTGTCTAGTCCATCTGGTTAATCTAATACAGCCTTGCCGTCCGACGGCCCTAGCGACCGCCACGCCCTCCGTCCGCATTCCCCCTGCTAAACTGACGGATCTCCCGCCACTTTCCTACAATCTCTTCTTAAGCTGGAACCTGACTCCTCTCACTTGACCTCCTACAAGACCTGCTGTACCATTTGTACAATTCGTTCAGTTCGACCTTTCTGATCTCCTTGTGAAGGGAGAGCACCATGGCCCATCTGCCTGCCAGTAAAGCAAGACAGGGATTTGCGGATACGATCAACCGTGCCGCATACGGAAAAGAGCGTGTCGTGGTGCGTCGAAGGGGGAAAGACATCGCTGCTGTGGTGCCGATTGATGATTTGCGGCTCCTCGAAGAATTGGAAGATCGGATCGACCTCGCCGACGCCCGGGCCGCTCTGGCTGAGACGAAGAAAAAAGGGGCCAAATCACTCAATGTGATTCTGAAGGACCTGGGCCTCTAGCAGAATGCTGAAAAAGTCCTCCAGCGGCGTTCTCGCATCACTCAGAGGCTCAACGTACCGAAGCGTACGCCTCGCCCCTTCGCTCGCTGCGGCCTTGCTGGACGGCCTTTTTGAGCATTCTGAGATGTAGCGTGCTATAGGTCTTTCTGTCCTCGTGCAACGGTGCGCGAAGCAGAATCCGAGTTTTTCAGCAGACTGCTAGTCCTTCCCTATGACCTACTCAATCCTCCTCGCCCCGCCTGCCGAACGACAACTCAAGTCTCTAACCGATTCGGTTCAGAAACGCATCGTCAAACGGCTCAAGTCACTCCGGGAAAATCCGCGTCCGCAGGGCGTGAAGAAACTGGCCGGTGAAGAGGATCTCTATCGAATCCGAGATGGTGATTGCCGGATCATCTATACCATTCAGGATAAGGAGCTCATCGTGCTCGTCGCCAAGATCGGAAACCGCAAAGACGTCTACCGGTGAGGAGAACACGATGGGCCAGGCTTCCCCTCAGCCCCCAGCAGCCACCATCCCCTTGCTCGCGAAAAAAGAGAGGCTTAACGGTACAACCCACACTACACCTAACGTTTTCCCCACTCTGCCTTGATGCCCCATCATGGTTTCGCGACAAAAAAAGAGGGTGAGAAGTTGCCTTCCCACCCTCCTTCGATCTGTCACCATCTCAGCAGAGGCGATGACTCGCCCTTGCTGAATCTCCACCCCTATGGGTTGGTGACTTGTAGCTGAATGCTCCCCGTGTCCGTCATCGCGGGATTGATCGTAATCGTATAGGTATCTGTTGTCGCCAATGTGACAGGATTCAGGTTGAAGCTCGCCGCTGAGCTCGTCGTCCCAACCTGCAAAACACCACTCGGCGTATAGAGGTTCACAGTCACGTTGCCGAGCTTATTGTTGATAGCCTTGATCGTGACCTGTTGGTTCGCCGTGCCGGCAAACGTATAGCGGCCATTCTGGCCTGCTCGGCTGACCATAATCGTCCTGGAGGCGGCATTCACCTTCAGCGAGTCTGACACCTCCGTTGAGAGTGTCAACGTCATGTTGCCGGTGTAGGGCCCGCCTGGACGGACAAGGACGGTGTAGGGCCCTGTAGCTGGCAAGGGATTTGGGACTTCGAGCGATCCACCCGCCGTACCAACCGCGGTTGAGGCAAGCGTGGTTCCATCCTGCCCCAGAAGCGAAATGTTGCTCGATGTGAGCCCCACAGACGTGAGCCCCAGACTGACCCATTGCCCGGCGTGGCCATTGAACGTGTACTGTGCGATCTTCCCTGGCTTATTGAGACTGACCGTCACCGGCGCTCCATCGAGCGCGATCGTGCCGGTGACCGGAGAAGACAGGGCCAGCGTCATGCTGCCGGTATGGTTGCTGACTGGATCCACCACGATCGTGTAGGTGCCCGTTTCAGGCAATGCCGTGCTTGGATCGAGGCTGCCACCGCTGGGACCGATCGTTGTTGCCGCCAACTTGCTGCCATCTGGCTTCAACATCGACAGGGTGCTCGAAGCAATCGAAACCCCAGTGAGGCCAAGATTGACCCACTGGCCCGCCGTTCCATTGAACGTATAGAGCGCGCGTTGGCCCGGCACGGTCAATGTCGGCGTCACCGCCACTTGGTCAGTCATGATGGTGCCGGTGAGATCCGGCGCATTGTAGAGTGCGAGTTTCACATTGCCCGTGTAACTCAGCTCCGGATCGATCAGGATGGCGTAGGTTCCAGAGGTCGGAAGAACTTGAGCATCGAGCACAGCGCCTGCATTGCCGAATGAGGTTGGCTGGCTTAATGGGCTTCCATCTGGTTTCAGGATAGCGACGTGCCCACTCCGGATGGTCACATCACTCAACTGTAAGCTGACCGCTTGGCCGCTCGTGCCCGAGAAGGTATAACGGGCATTCTGGCCGCTGCGGCTGATGGGAATCGATACCGCCGAGCCCTGAGGAACGATTTCGCCCCCCAATTCGTTCGATGCCGTGACCGTAACTTTCCCAGTGTACCCACTCATCGGATCGAGGAAGATCGTATACGTGCCTGTCGCCGGCAATTCTTTGAGATCAATACTACTGCCATTGATCTCGCTGGACGAAATCCAGGCGGCCCCAGAATCACCGGTCAGCTGATAGGATGAGGTAGCGGTTTGAACCTGCGTCAGTGAAGAGGGCTCCCGATACATGGTCGCATAATAGTGTCTTACCGCGGAAGGCTGAGTGGCCACCGCCGTACCATCCGGCCCATAGACGAGGACTCTGAACTGTGTGAGGGTGACGCCACTGAAGCCGATATTGATCCGCTGGCCTGCCATGCCCTCAAAGGTCACCGAGCCTTTTTTACTTGGAGTCGAAATAGTCGCCGTCGTGGATTCTCCATTCACAGCGATGCGACCTTTATACTCGATGTCCGCTGCCGCGACGCCGGACGGTGGAGCAGGATCTCCGGCGTAACTCCTCTCAGTAGCAGGACTGGAAATGATTCCAGCTGACGCAAGCAGAAACGTCGCTGTTGCCACTGGTACTCGGCACTTTACCCACGGCCATAGGCTGTCCATAGTCGCCCTCCTATTGATAAAAACCGACGGCTCTTGGTGGTATGTCACCTCGTGTGAGTTGGTATACATATATGTAGGCTAACGCGCGGACTCTACCCTTTTTCGTGTCCGTGACGCAATCCCCTCAGGCCCCTATTCAATGATTGTCTGTACCATCCCCCTTAAGTGGGGGGATCAGATTCATGGAGGTTCTGCACGCCATTTCCATCAGATGTAGCGGAAATATGTGGGGTTAGCCAAGCAAACAAGAACGAGTCCGGGATGGACAGCTGTGCGCATGCGATCAGACTGGGAGCAAATAAAAAGGGTGGAGAGTTACCTCCCCACCCTTCTCTTGTGACTCACCAGAAGCTTCTCAGCGACTACTCGCCCTTACAGAAACTCCGCTCATAGTTGATGACCGACCAGGCTTCTTCTTCCGTGATCGCAGCAGGGATCAAGGACACCATCCCCGTTCCGGGGCTGCCGTTCTTAATGACCCAGAAGAGTTCGCCATCTTTCCGCTTCTTATGGAACTTGCAGTTGGTGAAATCCCGCGGGCTTGGACTCAGGATCTTCCCAGCTTCACCCTGACCGTCCCCGAGCTTACCATGACAATTGAAGCATGTGCCCTTCCCCTCGTAAATCGCCTTGCCTTTGGCAAGACTCTCGGGAGTGGACGCGACCGGATTCTTCACCGCTTTGGCATCGGCCATCTGATCCGGCGGAACGCGAGGCTTCAACGGCTCTTTTTCTTCAGCCCCAACGACTGAGACCGAGAGAAACATCACTGCTGCTGCGATACTTAAAAACTTGGACAGATACCCCATTACACGTCCTCCTTTGTGTTGGACCCACCGAGCTGGAGTGACACCCCAGACTGCCGACTCGTCTTCGCAATTTTCAAGAGCCAGTTAAACGCTCGAACTATACCAATGCCCTTGAATTTCTGTCAAGAAAACATCCCCCTCTCTATCACTCATCTTGCACTCATCCCGTCTCCTTCTGACCGAAGGAAGATCAAACCTCGTGCCAACATGAACTCAAAAAGAGACAAGAAAATGTCGGCACTTATGTGGTTCACCGTGGGCTCATTCCAAGTTTTCATGGATTTCGTGACACCTTTGCGCCTCACCCACTCCATCCACGCCTCATGGGCATCGGTAACAACACGAGCGGGCTTCACTGACTGGAAATAGAAATGACGAAAGAGGTGAGATGCAAGGCTACCGTCTTAGCACGATGTCCCGAGCGACTTTGCCGCTTGGACCGAAGGGCTTTTGAGGTTTGCCGTTGAGTTCCGCCTTGACTCCCCCGGCGTTCCCAAGGGTCAAGATGAATTGGTCCTGTCCCTTCCAGTGGGCTTTTTCACCCGGCCGGAGCAACGACTCTTGAGGACTCCCGTTATCAATCTGCACAACGACCCAGCTCAACTCCGTCGCTTCCAAGTCTAATGCCAGCTGGCCGTCCACAGCAGTCTCCGTTGCGTTCAACGCTATTCCAGCTAACGGGCCATCGCTTCCGAGAGAGGCCGTCAAAACCGTTTCCGGCTCTGATCTTGAGGCTGCGCTAGCAGATGTGACAGGTTCCTGTCTCGGCAGGGTGTCAATTGTTGTCTTTGGGGCTCCGGCAAGCATCTCGGTCGATTTCGGAACCTCGGTGGGACGTTCGGGCTCACGGGCCGTTGAGGCCGGAATTTCTTTCGCCGATTGCGTCGTGCGTTTCGTCGCCGAACCTTGCTCAGCAGCCCCACGCCGAAAGACCGATGATTGCTCTCGGCTGAGGAGGAAAATCAGCGTCAGGACGGCGATACTGATCGCAATCGTCACGGCTTTCCGATTGGACTGGCGTTTCCGGTCTTCTTCAATCTGTCGCACCTTGAGCCGCTCACGCTCATCCTGTTTTTCGTAAAAAGATCCGGCAGATTGGATAAAGCGATGAATCGCATCTTCCTCATCCAAGCCCAGCGATCGGGCGTAGGAACGGACAAACCCCTTCGCGAAGACCTGATCGGGCAACTTGGCGAAATTCCCGTCCTCGAGCGCCTTGACGAAGTCCGTGCGAATGCGAGTTTTCGAGGCCACCTCGTCAACCGTCAACCCTTTCGTCTCTCGGACTTGCTTGAAAAATTCGCCAACCGACTCCATAAGTCTCCTACTTCACTCGCGTCAAGAGGTCCGCTGCTGCCGTCGCCAGCTCTCCACCGCTCTTATCTAAGGTTGCTACTTTCTTGAGAATGTCACGGGCTCTGGTCATATAGCCCATTTTATAGTACACCCGACCAAGCTCAAGGTGCGTCATCGCAGGTGGGACACTTGGAGGACTCGCTGATACGGCATCTTCCAACGCCTCCATCGAACCCTGAAGATCACCCTGGTGAGCCAGCGCACGGCCGAGATGAAACCGAGCGAGGTCCGGTGTCGGATAGAGAGGATTGGCCAGCGCCTGCCGGTAGGATTGGATCGCCTCGTCCCACCGATCCTGATTGGCCAACACTTGCCCCAGATACGTCTGCGCTTCGGAGTAGGTTTCATCGGCCTTGATCGCCGCCCGGAATTGCTCTTCTGCGTAGGACAACTTGCCTTGCAGCGCGTACACGTGTCCCAGGGCGTACCGCGCCTCCTTATTGGCCGGATTCAACTGGACGGACTTCTGAAACGAGACGAAGGCCTGTTGGCGATCTCCGGGGAGACTCGCAACACCCTCTTGATAATGCCCTTGCGATTTTTGCATCAGGTCTTTGTCGGTCGCGCAGCCACCCAACAGACTGAGGAGGCCTACACAGACCAGCGGGTGATACGCTCGCTGCTGACCGAAGATCCAATTGCCTTTGGTCATCGAACATCCTCAAAGTGCGTGAGCCGCTTAAACTCGGTGAACCGAGCCTGAATCTCTTTGTAATCCAGGATTCGTAATCGGTCAAGACTAAAGGATTCTACGGTAAAGGACGCCATCACGCTCCCAAAGATAATGGCTTGTCGCATGGCCTCCGGAGACCGGTTTCCCGTCGCCGCCAAGTAGCCCAAAAATCCACCGGCAAAGGTATCTCCGGCGCCGGTCGGATCCCGTACGTCTTCGAGCGGAAAGGCTGGCGCACCGAAAATCTGTTGTTCGTTGAACATGAGCACACCATACTCGCCCCGCTTGACGATGAGATGCTTGGGCCCTCGGGAAAGCACGAGCTTGGCCACTTTCATCAGATTGGAATCCTGGCCCAATGCGCGCGCCTCACCATCGTTGATGATCAGCACATCCACCTTCTCCAACACCTTCCAGAGCGCATCGCGCTGGCCGTTGATCCAAAAATTCATGGTGTCGCAGGCTACCAACGCAGGACGTTTCACTTTGTGCAATACGTCGAGTTGAAGCTCCGGATGGATATTCCCCAGGAACAGCACGTCCGGCGAGAGATAGGCTTCAGGAATCTGAGGACGAAACGTTTCGAACACGTTGAGTTGCGTGTCCAAGGTATGCGCTTCGTTCAGCTGATGCGTGTATTCCCCCTTCCAGCGAAAGGTGGCCCCCGGGCGCCGTTCAAGACCCGTGAGATCAATCCCACGGCTTTTCAGAAACGCGATATGCTGTTGGGGGAAATCCTCTCCGACGACGGCAATGAGCGCGACGGACGTGAAGAAGCTGGCCGCCGTCGAGAAATAGGTGGCTGACCCCCCAAGAATCTCGGTTCCTTCGCCGAACGGCGTTTTGACCGTATCGAGCGCGACTGATCCCACAACTAACAGCTTCCCCATGACTAACGAACTCCTTTCTTTGGCGACAGGGCACGGTCAATGAGCAGGGAGAGTTTCTTCCGGGCAGGTGAAGAAATTCGTTTTGGCGCCGTCAGAATGGCATTATCCAATGCCCGATGACAAGGGCACTCGATAGGGTTGGTGAATGCGGGCATCACCGCGCGCAGGATCTGTTTGGCCAACGCGACGTTCCGATGGAGCGTCCCCAACACCGCCTCCACGGTGACCGCCTCTTCTGTCTCATGCCAACAGTCATAATCGGTCACCAGCGCCAAGGTCGCGTAACAGAGCTCCGCCTCACGGGCCAATTTCGCTTCCGGCATATTGGTCATCCCGATGACATCGACGCCCCATTGCCGATAGAGGCGTGATTCGGCTTTTGTTGAAAACTGCGGACCTTCCATGCAGACATAGGTCCCACCGCGATGCAGATTGGCGCCGACGTGTTCTCCAGCCGTCAGAAGAGCCTGTCTCAGCTCGGCACACATCGGCTCGCCGAACGCGACATGTGCCACGATTCCCTTGTCAAAGAATGTCGAGACACGCCGCTTGGTCAGGTCGATAAACTGGTCTGGGACAGCGACGTCGCCCGGCTGAATCGATTCCTTCATGCTACCGACCGCGCTGACCGAAATCACATGGGACACCCCCAGAGACTTGAGCGCGAAAATGTTCGCACGGTAGTTGATCTCGCTCGGATTCAACACATGGCCGCGCCCATGCCGTGAAAGAAAGGCGACTCGAATCCCTTCAAGTGACCCCACAGTAATCGCATCGGACGGTGCTCCGAAAGGCGTACGCACTCGGACTGACCGAGCGGAGGTGAGCCCTTCAATGTCATAGAGTCCGCTACCTCCAATCACCCCGACGGTCACCCGCTTATCCTGTCTCTTTGTCTTCATACAGATCCTTTTCCTAAGAGGCTGGCGGCACTGCAGCAAGCAGTTTCTGTTGTCCCAGTGTGCACATAAATTGCTCGATACGTGCGATCACTCGTTCCGCCGTCCGCTCACAGGGTTCATTGTCCTCGATCAACAGCCACGCAACTCCCACTTCGCTTCGAAACCACGTCATCTGCCGTTTCGCAAAACGTCTCGTGTCGCGCTTGAACCGACGCACCATTTCGGCGTAAT
The DNA here is from genome assembly GCA_919902665.1 of Nitrospiraceae bacterium. GTDB lineage: Bacteria > Nitrospirota > Nitrospiria > Nitrospirales > Nitrospiraceae > Nitrospira_D. The sequence continues at coordinate 69,672 of CAKKRK010000098.1, read as the reverse complement.
CGCACTCATTCGCCAAATAGGCTCCGATCTGGCGATAGCCGAGACCTTTCATCGAACCGAGCTCGCGCCCATATCCCCGATCAATCAATGCACGAGTCTCTTCTACCATTCCATGAGTCAACTGCCAATCGATTCGTTCCTCGATCCTTCGATACAGAGTCTCTTTCCTTCGCTCAAGGCCGATCAGAAGAGCGGAAAACGGAGCCTCCTGAAACCCGTGTTCGGCCTGCACGGTCGACAGGGGGCGGCCCGATAGCCGATAGACTTCTATTGCCCGCATAACCTTGGATTCATCGTTCGGGTGTAATCGTGCTGCCGTTTCAGGATCAATGCGCATCAGCTCTGCATAGAGACCGTCTCGCCCCCGTTCGTCTCTCAATTTCTTGAGATCTCCCCTTACCTGAAGATCGGCCTGGGGCGCTGGACATAACCCCCGCACCAAGGTTCGGAGATACAGCCCCGTTCCACCCACAACGAAGGGCAACCGCCCCGCACTGTATAAACGTTCGATTTCTACCATCGCAACCCGCCGATACCAACCGGCGTTGAACGCTTCGCTGGGGTCGACCAGATCAATCAGTCGGTGCGGCACATCCCGACGCTCCTCCGCAGTCGGTTTATCCGTTCCGATGTCCATCCCTCGATACACCTGACGAGAGTCTGCCGTCAGTATCTCGGTACTGAAATGTTTGGCCACCAACAATGCAGCTCGACTCTTTCCGACGGCTGTCGGCCCGAGAAGCACAACCAAGGGACGGTGGTGGCGCACACCTTCTGATAGCATGTTCACGTCAGCGTTGCTGAAACAGAGTTGTCATATGCACCGCAGCACCGCGCGCTCGACCAATGTCGGTCGCCGCTTCCGCGCAACACGGCCTACCAGCCGGCTCGTCCAAACATTTTCTCGAGGTCTGTGATGCTGAGTCGGAAGGACGTTCTCCGCCCGTGCGGGCAGGTCGTGATCTCCCCTTCAGTACGCCAATCCTCAATCAGAACCCTGATTTCTTCCGATTTCATCGAGCGCCCGGCCCGAACCGCGCCGTGGCACGCCAACGATGCCAGGACTGATCGCACTCGTGCCGCCAGACTGGGAGCACTGTCCCATTGCGTGAGGTCATCCAAAAGATCCTGCAGAAACGTTGTCGGATCGATCTTGCCGAGACCGACGGGAATTGCCCTGATCAAGACAGTTGAGGAACCAAAAGGTTCAATGTCCACTCCCAACCGCTCCAGGTCATGTTGGTAGCGCTGAAGCACCGCCGTTTGCAGTGGCGGCAGTTCGACCGGATCAGGGATCAGTAAAGGCTGAGCCTGGATACCACGGGTCGTCCACGCGCGATACAGTCGCTCAAACAGAACCCGCTCATGAGCCGTGTGTTGATCGATCACCGTCAGGTCACCGCCGACTTGAGCGACCAGGAACGTCCGATTGATTTGCCCCAGCACAGTCACCTCAGCTGCGGGCACTCGCACGTAAGGCTCCGCCGCTTCGCTCACCAACGGCAATTGGGTTTCCTGACCGGGCAACAGAGTTGCCGATGCCGCGTCAACGGATTCGGCTACAGGGAGAGTTGTCACGATGGAACCCAGGATCCGTCGGACGGAGGACTCTACGAACGGGGCCTTCCCAAGCTCATCGGTCTTTCCGCCGCTCAAGGCTTGGCGGATTGACTGCCGTACGAGTTGGTGAATCATCTCGCTATCAGAAAATCTTACTTCACGTTTAGTCGGATGGACATTGACATCGAGACGGTCCGGGTCAATGTCCAGAAACAGCACGAATCGCGGGTGACTCCCCTTGGCAAGAAATGCCCCATACCCTTCGCCGACGGCATGAGACACCACCACGTTACGCACAGGACGACGGTTCACAAACAACTCTTGCGGGATACGAGCAGGCTTTGCATGGACCGCATCCACAATGTACCCGCTGAGTTGAGCCCCGGGGACCGAAGCCTTGATCCGGAGACTTTGGTCGAGAAAGGTGCGCCGATAGACCTGTGCGATCCGATCGTCATCTGACGAAGCGGACGGGTAGTTGAGGATCTCCTCGGCATTGTGCGTCAAACGGAAATGAATGGACGGCCAAGCGAGCGATGCCTGCTGGACAACCCGACTGATATGGGAGAACTCCGTGATGGTCGACTTCAGGAACTTCTTCCGGGCCGGCTGATTGTGGAACAGCTCTGCGATTTCGATGCGTGTTCCCCGGACCGGAGGAGCGTCGGCGATCCTCCCGATCACTCCCCCAACAACTTCCACCTCAGTTCCTACTTCGGCAAAACGAGTTGTCGTCATCAGCCGAACATGGGCCACTGCGGCAATGCTTGGCAGCGCTTCGCCTCGAAACCCCATTGTTCGAATGGACCAGAGATCGAGGTCGGATCGGAGCTTGCTCGTGGCATGCCGCTGAAATGCAAGTGGGGCGTCTTCCGGAGTCATACCCTCCCCGTCATCGGTCACCCGAATCAAGGAGAGCCCTCCGTCCTTCACGTCGATCGTGACAGACCGACTTCCCGCATCGACACTGTTTTCGAGAAGCTCTTTGACAACCGCCGCCGGACGTTCGACCACCTCTCCTGCGGCAATGCGACCGATGACCTCTTCTGGAAGAATATAGATCCGACTACTGCCGTCGGTTTTCAGCACGACACGATACTCCTCATGAGTGAGCGGGCGGTGATGAGGCGGGGACGTCGCGTCACTGCGACGATCATCGGATTTCGGCCAACTTATTCTTGGCCAGCTTTGATTCGTCCGATGAGGAGAACTCTTCAAGCACTCGCTTCAGATTCTTTCTTGATCTAATGAGATCACCGGTCTCAGCCGTCGCCAAACCAAGCTTATACAGCGCCGCAGGCACCTTTTCGTTCCCTGGATATTCCGCCACAAGAGAGTCGAACGTGTGGATGGCCCGCCCGTAGTCTTTCAGGTTATAATACGATTCTCCCAACCAATAGTGAGCATTCGGAGTCAGGGACGTACCGGGAAAGTCCTTAATGAACCGTTGGAACCCTGCGACCGCAAGCTCGTACTTTGCATTGAGATAATCATTATAGGCCAGATTGAACGCGGATGTCGGCGTAATTCCAGACACCGTCCCAATCGGCTCGACAGATTGCGTCTGTTTAACCGGTCTGGACGCGCGCGGCTCAGTCGGGGAATCCACCTTGGCAGATGCTTGGCTGGCCACCTCTTCCAGTTTCGCCAATCGGCTTTCAAGTTTTTGAAAGCGAGCTGCCAGGTCATCAAATCGCAACTTCGCTGGATCCGACTCCTTACTCCTCTCGATGGCATCCACTCGGCGCATCGCGCTATCGACCCGTTGATGATCCTGATCCTGCGTTCGCGAGATCGTCGAGAGCTGATTGCGCATTTCCATAAAATCGGCATGCTTGGCACAGCCGGTGAGCAGGACGGTCGCTGCCAATAATCCCCATGCTGCAGAACGGGACACCAGTGTACGGACACACATATTGCTACCGCACCTCCTTGAGTTGCGCCAGTTTGTCCGAAGCCTTTCCCGCCTCAACAGTCTTTGGGTAGAGCGTGACGACCTGCTTAAAGGCTGACGACGCTCGCCTTTTATCTTTTAATGCCAAATACGCATATCCTTTTTTCAAGATGGCAGCGGGGACTTTTTCGCTACCAGGATAGTCGATCTCTACTTTATCGTAGGCATCGATCGCTCGTTGAAACTCTTTCTTGCCGAAATGCGATTCTCCCAGCCAAAAGCGGGCATTCGGCGCAAGGGTGGAGTTTGGATACTCATCAAGAAATCCAGTGAATCCTTGCCGAGCGCCTTCCAAATCCCCATCCCGAAAGACCCCTAACACCCGCTCATAACGAACCCGATCAGGTGGATCGGCGCTGGCCTGAGCCGGTTCAAATTTTGGTACTTCTTGAGGAGGAACAATCGTTGTCGAACCACCCGCCGTCTCTCCCCCAGCAGACAACTTTGAGGCTTCCGCTCCGTCCATGATGGGCTCATTGGGGCCTAGCGCGGAGTGGTACACTGGCTTGTGAGCCTGCTGAAGAAGAGCAGGCTTATTAGATACGTGCTCAAGACTTTTCGCCAAGGCATCGATTCGCCCATCTTGATCATCCAGACGAGCCGTGACCTTTTTTCCAACAGCTTCAAGCACCTTTGTGATGGAGACCACACTTCGGTTAACATCCTCCGCATGGGTCGCCGTCGCTTTTGAATCGCCATCGATTCTCGACGTCAGGTGCTTGATAACCTGCTCATGGTCGCCCACGCGATCATTCAGTCCGGTCAGCGCCTCTCGAAACCCCGTGAGCGCCTGATTGAACTGCGTGAACTTTTGAGAGATCTGTTCAATCTTATTCTGGTGCTCGGCCAGCTCTTTTTGATGCCCTTCCAGCTTGACATCGATACGCTTGGTTAACCCCTCGTTCGTGCGCTGGACGACATCAATGACCTCTTTTTTCAACGCCTCCATGGCCTTCGATAGTTCGTCGAGCCGGGCTGACACCTTCACGTCCTGTGTCTCGAAGCTCCTCTGCATCCACAGATACCGTGTGCTACTGTCGGCTTCGAGCTTGGCCGCCAATTGTTCCAGCTTTTTGGTCTGCTGCTCCAACTGAGCTGACCGATGCTTGAAGTCCTCCTGCTTGCCCTGGAGCTCTCGTGCCTGGTTCAGAGCCTTTTCCAGTTCTCCTCGCAATTGCGGCAGTTCCTGTTCGCGTAAAGTTGAAAGTTCCTGGCTCTGCCTGGCTCTGGTCTGGGACAGCTGCTGCTGAAGATCTTTTTCCGCTTTTTTCAGGTCGGACTGCTGCGCGACACACCCAGGCAGAATGAGACCACCCACGGCAATACCGAGGAGCACACCATGCGCGGTTCGTAGTTGAAACATCATGTCCTGAGATCCAAACGATCACCTACGATCAGGGTACGTTCAGGCAAGCGGCACGATCAGCTCACTACTTTCCTGTCTTGACAACGAGATGCCCACGGCGATTCTGCGAGTAACACGACTCTGTATGTTCTGTGCAGAACGGCCGTTCTTTGCCGTAGGAGACGACCGACAAATACGTGGGGGCCACTCCCAGCTCGACGAGATAATTCCGAACGGCCTTCGCGCGCTTCTCACCCAGTACCAAATTGTACGCTGAGGTGCCGCGCTCATCACAATGGCCTTCGATTTTCAGCTGTGCATTCGGATTTGATCTGGCCCATTCCGCATCACCGGCCAGGGCATGACGTCCTTCATCAGTGACTGAAAAACTGTCGTACGCGAAAAAGACATCCCGAAGTCCGGCAGCGACCGAAGCCACCTGCTCCGCGCGAATTTCAGCCAACTGGCGGGCGCCCGCGCCGGAATCTGCTTTGGCAACCATCGCGTTGGCATGGCCAACACCGCCTGGACTCCCTGTATTACCGGCATGTCCACCCAACCGTTCTTCCGAAGGATTGCGATCCAACCCTCGTAAGTTGTTCGACTCATTACGTCCAGAGAACGACGTATCGGGAAAACTTGAACCGGTTCCGTCTTTGCTTCCCCCTCCCTTGACCGTCTCGTCTTGTAACGCCTGCATATCCCCCCCAGATCGAACCGCCTTCTTCGAACACGCTGGCATTCCCAGTACGATAACACCAAGAATCAACGGCAGATAGCTGACTGGTATTTTTTTCATCGGATTCCTTCCCTCCTGTGAAATACCGTCCCTTTTTCTTACAACCTAGGACGATTGCCGTCAATGCCTTCCTGGAAATTCACGAGGCGGGGGACCAGGACGGCGCGCTATTATGAGTGCCTGTGAACGTAATGCGCTCGAGGTCTTTACCGTCCGCATCGATCATGTAGATCTGACTCTTCCCTTCCACTGTCGAGCTGAACACGAGATGCCGTCCATCTGGAGACCAGGACGGAGAATCATCCACGCCCAGTCCTGTCGTTAATTGCAGACGTTTCTGACCATCGGGGGTGATCACACACAGTTTGTACTCTTTTTTGGGAGTCCGGCACACGTAGGCAATCCAATTTCCTCGAGGAGACCAGACCGGCGCTGCATTATAGTCTCCTTCGAACGTCAATCGACGCACATTGGATCCATCCGCACTCATGAGAAAAATTTGTGGGCCACCGCTCCGATCGGACGTAAATACGAGCTCCCGGCCCGAGGGCGCCCACGAGGGCGACAAGTCCCCGGCCGCATGCGTCGTCAGTCGTTGAACAGCTTTCGTCTTCATATCCAAACGGTACAGTTCGGCATTTCCTTCATGGCTTGATGAGTAGGCCAGCGAATTCCCATCGGGAGAGAAAACCGGAGTGATGTTCAGCCCCCCTTGCGCGACGAGTGTCCACCGCTTTCCCGTGGCCAGCTCAATCATGTCGATATCCTGCGTATTTCGATTACGGTACGTCGTGAAGACCAGAAATCGGCGATCCGGCGACCAGCGTGGCATCAGATTCAAGAACCCATCGGCCGTCAGCTGACGCGGATCATATCCATCGTAATCCATCACGAATAATTCACGAGCCGTCCCCAATTCCGAGACATAGGCGATCTTCGTCCGAGCGATTCCCGGCTCGCCCGTATAGCGAAAGACCAACTCATCGGCAAAACGATGGGCCATAAGGCGGGCGACGGACGCCGAACCGACATAGCGTTTCCCCCCCACGACTTCATTGCTCCCGGCGTCATAGACATAGCCATCCATGCTGAGATCAGCATCCTTGTTCCCACTCTTCATCCCCGCCTGACCCCACACAATGACTGATACTCCATTCTCGGCGGCTTGCTTGAATGAGGGATCAGGCTCCGCCCCGAGATGACTGACCTTCATGCCAAGACTCGGCAAATCGACAAGCGCAAAGACCAGCGAGCGCCGCACGTCCGCCTTCAGTACGTCTTCGATGCGCGTGCCCAGCTTCACACGTGCCTCAGGTGACTCCGATCCACCCAGATTTTCAATCCCGGCGATTCCAAGTGGAATCTTCTGGAAATCCTGTCTGGTGGCTTCAAGAAAGACGTCGGCGGCACCGGATTCAATGATCCACCCCACGCCGATCGATACACACAGGCTGATGAACACAACAACTCGAAACGCCATGATTTATCCTTGCGGCTCTCCGACGGTAAAGGTGAAGTGCGCATCAAAATATAGATCCGTGATATCGGCTGGAAACACCGGCAATGGGTTTGCACTGAGAACAGCCCGTCTTCCGGCCAAATCATAGTACTCGTTTCCCGACGATTGCTCGATCGCCACACCGGTGACCGATCCGTTCTTATGCAGTCTGAACTGTACGACCACGACGTACGCATGGCTGGTCAGATCCATAGGCGGGGCATTCCAAGAATTGCTGATTCGTTGTCGCACAAGTGCAAGATACGCATTGGAACCCGGAGCCATCCCTGGAACCTTCAATGTGGTGTCGACAGCTTTGGCGCTCTGTATCTTCGCTTCAAGCTGAGGCACAGGCTTTGACAGCACGTCTACTGGTGGTGCTGCTTTGGGCACCTCAAGTGTCTTGATCTTCTTCAATTCCTCGTCCAATTCCTTCGCCACATCTTCCGTCAAGGATGAAGACTGAGCAGAGGCAACCAGCTTTTTTTGCGTTGCCTCCTTTGTTTCCGTCACAACCGGTACATCTGGCAGCTTCATCACCGGTGATTTTCTCGGCTTGTCCTCCGGGCTGATGTCGCCGTGCTTTGGAGCATCTGGAGGCAACTCAATATCTTTCATAATATCGCGCATGAGATCATTCGACGGTTTGGCTGGAGCCACCGGAAGAGGAACAGGTGCTGCCGCCACCGGCGGAAGGGGCACGGGTGCCGCTTTCACGGGAGGAGCAGTTTTAGGCTGTTCAATGAGTTTGGGACGCTCAGGAGCTTTGGATTGCTCGATAGGCTTCGTCTGCTGTACCGGCTTGGGCTGTTCGACCTCTTTCTTAATCGGCTGACTTTTCTGAGGTTCAACGGCTTTCTCCTGAAGCGTCGGCAGACTCGCAAGGGAAATCTCCATCGACGTCAGAGGCCGTTCGCCATGTCGTGGCAGTCGAACCCAACCCACCATTGCCAGGATGCCAATATGCAGGGCCAGAGAAACGATGACAGCAAAGCCCAAGCGACGAGTCAGTGTCGCCTGCCATTCATCATCCGAAACCATGCCGGCTGATGCCCAAGCCTGCACCGTGGACCTTATCCTACTATTAATTGGGTTGGGATGGTGTACCCTCACTGACACGTTCAGGTCCGGTGGGATCAGTCACCATGCCAAGCTTTTCGATACCGGCTTTTTTGACTCCATCCATCACCTGAACCACAATTCCGTATGGCACATCCCGGTCAGCGCGTAAATACACGGACACATCGGCATGCTCGGCTTTCATCATGCGCAGCTTTCGCTCTAGCTGAGCGACGCTCACCGGATCCTTGTCGAGATACAGGCGTTGATCCTTTTCGATCGTCAGCACCGCTCGGATCTCCGGCTTGATCGTGTTCGACGCGGAAGTCGGCAACTTGATGTCCATGCCTCGATAGAGCATCGGCGCCGTGACCATAAAGATCACCAGAAGCACCAATACCACGTCCACGAGCGGAATCACGTTGATTTCGGCTAAGAATCGTCGCTGCCTCGTCTCAAACATCATCCCTTCGCTCCGACGGACGGATCGACAGGTCTCGTTTGGGCTGGAATCAAAGCCAGGAGCTCCACCACAACCGAATCCATATGCATGGCGGCACGTCTGATACGTACGAGAAAATAATTATAGGCAATGACGGCTGGAATGGCGGCAAACAATCCGGCTGCGGTCGCGATCAAGGCTTCGGAAACGCCGGGAGCCACCGCCGCAATACTGGCCGTCCCTTGGGTGCCAATTTCCCGGAATGAATCGATGATTCCCATCACCGTTCCCAGGAGGCCCACGAACGGGCAGATATTTCCGGTCGTCGCAAGAAACGGAAGAAACGATTCCAACTTGGCGATTTGCCCCTGTGCAAGATGGCCCGCCGTCCGTTCCATCACATGTCGATCATAGGCAACGGAACCATTGCCCTTCATCTCGGTGGGAAGGTAGCCGATCCGTTGAATCACGGCATGAAAGATCTTTGCGCAGGGACTCCCTATCATCTGTTGCGCATGCCGAGTCACGTCCTCCACATCTCTGGCCCGCAGCAACAAGGTCATAAAATGACGATCCTTTGCATCAGCGGTGCGAAACACGGCCAACTTGTAGAAGATGATGGCCCAGGACGCAACGGAAAAGCAGACCAGGAGCACGAGGACCACCTTGGATACGATCCCGAGCGACAGAATAACTCCCAGTGGTCCAGTTTGAAACATACGAGTCTCTACACTCCCTCCTCAGCGCTCACGATTTCTTGGCAAAGTGGATTGTACCAAACTCTGAAGAAAATGGCGGGGCCGACGGGATTTGAACCCGCGACTTCCAGATTGACAATCTGGCGTCCTAACCAGGCTGAACGACGGCCCCGCAAAGTCTATCGATGGCAGAACAACAGCATGACAAGACGAAATCGGTGGTCGCCGATCAATTCCTGAGCAAAAAACAGATCCTCTGCCCAGCAAGCACACATCCTCGCTCTGCGCACCACCACTCCTGCATGGTAGGCGGAACAGGGATTGAACCTGTGACCTCTGCCTTGTAAGGGCAGCGCTCTCCCAACTGAGCTATCCGCCCGATTTTCTTAGCAACCGATGCGGAGGGTATCAAGTCCATGATTCCTTGTCAACGGGTTCACCTACCATTCATTCAACCTCACACGATGCTGATTCCTAGCTATTTGCGCTTCGTAGAAGTTTCCACACCTGGCCGTCGTCGACCGCGCTGTCGCGGAAAGTATTGGCGATGGACGTGCCGTAACCGGCTACCTTCCACATGCGTATAGATTTGAGTCGTCGCGATGTCTGCATGCCCCAACAAGGATTGCACGACTCGCAAATCGGCTCCCCCCTCCAGCAGATGCGTGGCAAAAGAATGCCTCAGCATGTGCGGAGAAATCGATTTCGAAATACCAGCGCGTCGGGCTCGCTGCAGAAGCAGCTTCCAAAATGCCTGCCTCGTCAGTCCTCGTCCTCGCCGGCTGATGAACAAGACACGGGACGATCGCCCTTTGAGTAGAACGGGTCTCACATGTTCCACGTAATCAACCAGCATCTTGACCGCAGTCTGTCCAATCGGGACGACTCGTTCCTTGGCACCTTTCCCTACGACTCGCACACAGCCCAGATTCACATCGATCTGCGACAGACTGAGCCCGACAAGCTCCGACACCCGCAGCCCCGCTGCATACAGCAATTCCAGCATCACGCGGTCGCGTTGATCCTCAACACGACCGCGAGCCGGCAGCTCTAGCAGCGCCGTTATTTCCTGGTGTGTCAGCGTCTTCGGTAATCGAACCGGCCGATGCGCCGCCGTCATATCACGGAGAGGACTGGTCTTCACGAGATGTTCTCGAACCAGAAAGCGATACCACCCTCGCATCGCCGAGAGGAGGCGAGCAATCGATGAAGCCGCGAGGGCCTCGTGTTTGAGGGTTGCGAGAAAGGACCGGATCGTGTGCGGTGGAACGGAGTCTCCGATACTGAGTCGATGCTGCAGCAAGTATCGCTGCAAACGTAAAAGGTCTCGCCGGTAGGACTCCAGCGTATTAACGGCCAATCCACCTTCAATCCGCAGCTCACTGAGATACCGTTCAAGTAGAGGGTCCAGTAATGGTGCGGTTGGTTCAGCCATGGTGGTCGGAGGATGGACTATAGCCAACTCACTTTACCAGTACAATGATGCCGCTGTAGTTCTCCTTGACAGGTCGCACCCTTTCCGATACTAGTCTGCCTACGGCCTACCGCCGATCGAACGTAATGCTCACCTACTCGTATCACCCCTCTTCTAGCTCTGCATGGCCGCCACTGTTGGTTGCTATGGCTCTTACTCTGACGCTTGGAATCGGCCTCCTGTCGACTCAACCGGGCAGAGCAGTGGCAGCAGATCCCGTCAAGGTCATTCTTCCAAACCCACCGGTCTTGAACCAGGCCAAGCACCTGATCGAAAAAGGCGATCCGGAATCCGCGGCCACAGTCTTGCGTCGCTTTTTGACCACCACTCCACCAGCTGAATATCTCGATGATACCTACCTACTGCTGGGCGCCGCGCTCTATGGAATGAAGGACTATGGAGAGGCGATCCGCTCTCTGAACCAACTTCAGACGGAGTTTCCCGAATCCAACCTCGTGGATCGAGGCAAGCTCATATTGGCCCGCATCCATGCCGCGATGGGCAATATCGACTTGGCATTGCCGTTGCTGACACAAGTACGGACAACGGCACTCGACGACGCAACTAAACGCGAGGCGCAGCAGCTGACTGCTGAGGCATTCGCCCAAAAGAAAGACTATGTCCGAGCCATCCATACCTTACTGGAAGGCATGGCCGGCAGCACCGACACACAGATGGCGGAGACCCGGGAACAGATTCGTCAATTCATCACCGAAAAGCTGGACAAAAAAGGGTTGACCCGCGTGCGGGATGCCTATCTTCGTTCCTTTCCCGGCGACCTTGCCTCTCTCCGACTGATCGACTATTACATTGTGCGAGGCGAAGACCACTTGGCAGAACGGGAGACCCGGCATTTTCTCGCTGCGTTTCCTGCTCACCCCTCCGTCCCGAAAGCCAGCGAATCGCTGGAACTCATCAAGTCAAGGTTGAAAGCCAACCAATATTTTATCGCAGCCGTCCTTCCGTTGTCGGGCCACTTGTCCGCCTTCGCCAATGACGTCCTAGAAGGCATTCAGTTGGCGGTGGAACGGTCTCATGAGCAGCCTGGCACCCCATCTGTTGGATTGATCGTGAAGGATCATGATGCCGATCGGCAAGGCTTTTTGGACGATCTCTCGACGCTACTTCATGACGACCGTCCACTCGTCGTCATTGGCCCAATGCTGTCAAAAAACCTTCCGGTCATGGCCGAAATGGCGCAAAAAACCAGGATCCCCTTAATTACACCGGCAGCCACACTCCCCAATGTCCGTCGGTTGGGCAGTTACCTCTTCAGCACGTCGTTGACCTACGCCATGCAAGCCGAACGCATCGCGACCTATGCCGCAAAACAGCAGGACTATCGACGATTCTGCATTCTCCACCCCGACACCGTCTATGGGCGAGAACTGGCACGGCTCTTCGCGCAGGAGGTGCGCCGACTCGACGGCGAAATTATTGCGATAGAAGCCTTCAAGGAAGGCGAAACGGATTTTGGTCCGCAGATCCAGCGGCTCAAAGCCGAAGACCTGAAAAAGTATGGGCTGGCAGTTCCAGTTGATATACCACGACAGCCCGGTAAGCCCCTCAGTCGAAACGAAAAGCGCGTCCTCTACACGCCAGGGTTTGACGCGATCTTCATCCCAAGTCGCTCGCACGAGATCGGTCTCCTCGCCGCGCAGCTGGCGTTTCATGACATCAAAGCGCCACTGCTGGGCACCAACGGCTGGAACTCGCAGGACTTTGCCCGCACCGCCGATCGGACAGTCGACGGTGCAACATTCGTGGATGGCTTCTTCGTCGATAGCCCGAATCCTGCCGTACAGGAGTTTGTTCAGCGGTACCACAAGCGCTTTCAGTCCACCCCCTCGCTCTTCACCATGCAGGGATATGACGCCGCCAGAGTCGTCATTGAAGGCGTCCGCCACGGAGCAACCTCCGGCGAAGCGCTCCACGACTTCCTCATGACGCAGCGCAACCTACCGACACTTGCCGGACCGGCCAGTTTCGGACCGGATGGCACCCTGCACCGCCCGCTCTTTCTTCTGCAGGTGAAACAGGGTAAGTTTGTGCAATTGGATTAACCAGGCTATTCGGACTGGGGCGAGAACTGACTACTCATGAACTCCCTCTCACAGATCATCCACACAATCTCGTATATGGGGCTCCCCCTGTTGTTCGCGATGGTGCTCCATGAATATGCGCATGGGTGGATGGCGGAGAAATGCGGCGATTCGACCGCAAAACATGAAGGACGGCTCACCATCAATCCACTGGCCCATATCGATCCGTTCGGTACCATTATCTTGCCGCTTATCTGTTTGATATTGCCTGGGAGCTTTCTGTTGGGCTGGGCCAAGCCGGTTCCGATTGACCCTCGGAATATGCACCAACCTCGACGCGACATGGCACTTGTGGCAGCGGCCGGACCGGGGATGAACCTGCTGCTCGCCGTCGTCAGTGCCTTGCTCTTGGCGCTGATCCTGACGTTCGAACCGACCTTGTCACCTCGCAGCGCCACCGAGGCTGAAGAGTCTTCAGGCCTCCTCACAACCATGTTTCTTCGCCCAATCGCCGTCATGGCGCTCTATTCCGTCATGATCAATGTGTTTCTCGCACTGTTCAACCTGCTTCCCATCCCACCGCTCGACGGCGGCCGGATCCTCACGGCGCTGCTGCCGCCAAAACCAGCGATGACACTCGCGCGATTGGAGCCGTATGGCATGCTCATCCTGGTGGGGCTCATCGTATTCGACAAAGAACTCGGCATTATCCACATGATCACCGGAACCTTTGCCAAGGGACTGTCCGGGACAATCTTGTCAACAGCACTCGGTCTCCGTCCAGGAGTCGCAGAATGACCACACCTCGCAGACGAGTCCTCAGCGGCATGCAGCCCAGCGGCCTCATGCATCTCGGCAACTATCTCGGTGCCTTAGAAAACTGGAAGGCCTTGCAAGAACAGTATGACTGCTATTTCTTCGTCGCCGACTGGCATGCGTTGTCGACGAACTATGCCGACACCAGTCGCATTCGTACCTTTGTGCAGGAGATGCTGATCGATTGGCTGGCCGGCGGTATCGACCCGGACCGGTCTACGATCTTTATCCAGTCGCGGATTCCGGAACATGCGATCCTGCATCTCTTACTCTCGATGATGACGCCTGTCTCGTGGCTGGAACGCAACCCGACCTACAAGGAGAAACAGGAGGAGATCAAGGAAAAAGACCTCACGACCTACGGCTTTCTCGGCTACCCAGTCCTCCAAGCCGCCGACATCCTCTTGTACAAACCCGATTTTGTTCCGGTAGGCAAGGATCAACTCCCCCATCTAGAACTGACGAGAGAGCTCGCCCGGCGATTCAATGATATCTACAAAACAGCAGTCTTTCCTGAGCCGAAGGAACACCTGACCAAGTTTCCCAAGGTGCTTGGCACCGATGGCCGAAAGATGAGCAAGAGTTACAACAATACGATTAACCTCTCTGATACCGAACCGGTTGTTCGGCAGAAGCTCAAGACCATGGTCACCGACCCAGCCCGTGTGCGGCGGACCGACCCAGGCAATCCCGACCTCTGTCCCGTCTACGAATTCCACAACATCTACTCCCCACAAGAGGTCAAAGACCAGGTCAACACTGACTGCCGATCCGCTGCAATCGGCTGTATCGACTGCAAGAAACTCGTGGCGGACCGCATGGTGGAACAGTTGGCACCGATCTGGGACAAACGCGCCAAACTCACGCAAGAGCCATCCCGCGTCGATGAAATTGTCGATGCCGGCAGCAAACGAGCTGCTGCGGTCGCCAGTGCAACGCTGCGTGAAGTAAACGAAGCCATGAAGATCTAACCCGATTTCTCCCCTTGACGTGTTTCCTGCAAGATTGGCGAATCCGCTAGAAGAACCAGCTGGTCAGTGGAAGAATGCCTCGCAGGAAATCTATCAGCGAGGAGACATCGCTATGACACGCTGGGCCGGCCAATTACGATTCGAAAGTATCGCTCTGCTCTTGGGACTGGTCTCGCTCTCCGGCTGTGGCACCTGGTGGCATGGTAACCATCAGTCCGTCACCATCTTCACGACACCACTCGATGCTCAGGTCGTGGTTGATGACCGCGTCCAGCTGCTGACACCGGGAACCGTCTCTCTCAACCGAAAAGATGACCACCAGGCGGTCATCACCAAAGACGGGTATGAGCCAAAGACCATGGCCATCACCAGAACTTGGTCCTGGTGGGTGCTTGGGGATATCGTTGGCTGCGCCATCATCTTCTCACCTGCGTGCATTTCCACCGATAAAGACAACGGTGGCTACTACACCTTCGAAGACAAGGTCTACGTGACACTGGAGCTGAAATCAGGCCCGACATCCTCCGACAAGTAACCGAGCTCCTGTGGGCAGACAGTGCGGGGCCACAGTCCTACTCCTCCAACTTAGTCTTATAACCATTTCCTTGGATGAGGTGAGAGATAAGATCCTCAACGCTTGCAGATGCTCTCAGGGAGAATAGAAGAGTTGGTGCAATACGCCAATCGACCAGTCATGTAGAATGCTGAGGATCCTGTGGAGAGCTGCCTCGCGATTAGGCAGGCCGCATCTGTTCGCTCACTCTCGCAGCGACGATATTGATCCACCTTCCCTTACGCTCCTGATTGCTCACGACCTGTAATGACGACACCTCCCATCCGGCTCGGTGGAGCATCCGTGCCAGTTCGTCTTTTCTCCATCTCGCAAAATAGCGGCCAGGCATCCAGCCTGTCCGCTTGATGCGGCTGTTGCTCCCGTAGGTAACGGTCGCGGCAAAAAAGCCTTGAGGTTTCACCAGGTGACGAAGTTCGGTCAACACGCTCTGCACAACTCTCTTCGGTAGATGAATCAACGAGGCCGCCGCCCAAACTCCGTCCAGGCTATCCGCTCGAAGAGGAAGCGCTCTGATATCGGCGAGAATAAGCGGCACCGACGGAATCCGCCCGTTCGCAAACTGCAGCAGCGGCATAGTCCGATCCAGTCCAATCACGTGATGACCACGCTTCGCGAGATGGCGGGAATCTTGTCCTGCCCCACAGCCCAGATCGAGCAGAACCGCACGTTCAGGTAAGAGCTTCAGCCACTGAACGAGTAGTGCCGGCCGCTTGTATCTCTTTCTTCCCCAATGTTTGAGAAAGATCTTGGCATCCTTTTCATAGGCTTGGAGGGTCTGCGTCACATCCCGACTTGTGGTATGGTGCTGAGGTTTGTGGAGGGTCATTCAGATGACGACAC
Organism: Nitrospiraceae bacterium; assembly: GCA_919902665.1. Lineage (GTDB taxonomy): Bacteria > Nitrospirota > Nitrospiria > Nitrospirales > Nitrospiraceae > Nitrospira_D. The sequence goes on along the minus strand of CAKKRK010000098.1, from coordinate 53,660 downwards.
GCATAGGTCAGTACTGGTTGAGTGTTTCCGCTCTGCTCATCAGTTCACTCCTCACCACTTCAGTTTTGGCGGCTGCCGATCCGCCCTGCGACAAGTATCCGACCGCCAAACAATCACGATGTACTGAGATCTGGAAAGAGCTCTACAAGGAAGACGGACCGATCATCGCCCAATTTGGGCTCGATCAGCAAAAGCGTCGCGATGAAGGGAAGATCAACGCCCAGCAACATCTCGCCGAGAATATGACCTTTATCAAGCAATCCACCGACAAGCGAATCGAGCGCCTCAAAGAGCGTATGACCAGAGAGTAGTGCTCATACACGAACAAACTGATTTGATTCTTTTTCGAGACCGATTTCGGTATCCGGCCCATGACCAGTCACAACTGTCGTAGTTTCATCGAGGGTGTAGAGTCGTTCACGAATCGACTCCTCGATGGTCTCAAAGTTGCCGCCCCATAAGTCAGTCCGGCCGATGCTTCCCCGAAAAAGCGTATCCCCGGCCAACAGGAGCTTGTCATTCGGCACATGGAAACTCATCGATCCAGGCGTATGGCCCGGTGTATGGAGTGCAACTATCGGCACCTGCCCCAGCATCACCTTTTCTTCATCCGTCAGCCAATGGTCCGGAGCCAGTGCCGGCACATATGACACTCCAAAAACACGACATTGCAGTTCGAGGTTATTCCACAGTTGCAAATCGTCTCGATGCAGGCAAATTGCCGCTCCGGTCGCCTTTTTTATTTCGCTGGACGCCAAGAAGTGGTCGAGGTGGGCGTGCGTGTGAAGGATATAACTGACGGTCAACCCCAGTGCTCCCACCTCATGAAGAATTCGTTCCGGTGCACCACCTGGATCGATGACGACCGCTTGCTTCGTGACCGGATCACCAATGATAGAGCAGTTACAACCGAGGGGCGGAACCGAGAAGGTCTTCCGAATCAAGGCAGTCATTATACGAGCATGCTACAGTCCAACGAGCAGGAAGCGCAAGCGAGCAGACCAGAGATCCACCATGGTTAGCGTGCCAAGACACCGCCTGTGCTCCAGTAGGACCAATTGGATCTGAGACGTTGGGAATTTGCCCTCAATGACCCTGTCGGACAGACCATAGTCCTCCCGCTATTAGGACTCAGAACAGTCTGCTCTCTCTCCATGGCCGTCGACAACCGCATGAAAAGCAAGGGCAACAACGATAGGATGCGTGCGACCGTGGCGTTCACCCACAAGACATATTGATGAATCGCTGGAACGGTCACATATTGGATATCACATGGACAAGTTCATCAGAAGTGTAGATAATCCACCCACTGAATTGGGAGGATTCTCGCGTGCACAACGAAACGCTGCTTGTTCGATGGTCATTACAGGTCGGAATTCTATTGATCTTGGCTGTCTTTGGATGTACTCCGGATGAAAGCCCATTCCGCGCGGAAAACGAAGTACTCAAGAGACAGGTCGTCAAACAAGAGTCCCTCCTGAGCTCTTTACAGGATGGGAGCAAGGTCATGCAGCAGCAAATCGATCTCCTCAATCAAGAACTCCGGGACGCCAAGAGCACGACGGAAGCCGCAAAGGCGGACGCTAAACACCAACTTGAACAACTAGAACTGCAAATGGCTGAGACTAAGCGAATGATTACCACGCAGATGACGGAATCCCTCAAAGTTGAGGAGAAAGGGGCCCAGTCTGATACACTCCCTCGGCCTATGCCGACCGTGGCCAAAGTCGTTGAGGACGCACTGGCACGTAACGGATACCACTTGAAAGTCAGCGTCAAAACCGATCAACGGGCCGTCTATGTGACGGAGCGCAAGATCTCCAACCCGGCCTCGCTCGAAGTGACGGGCTCGAGAAATCAATACCTCATTTCTCTTCAAGCGCTTCCTGATAGTCTCACCAAGCTCGGCGTGAAGGCGGAATTCGAACGAGTCGCACAGGGGGGGCGCATCTTAACCGTGAGCCACGAAGAAACGAGCGAAATCGAGCGCCGATTGATCAATGAAATCAATAAGGCACTCGAAAGTCCAGCCAAGACATAAGCCCTCGACAAGCGACGTTCACAATCACCGGTTTTCTTGGTCCAGCCGAGGCCTCGTGCTAGCATTGCCCTCCGATGGCTCTGTCGACCAGCGTGCACGATCTCCGTACTCTCATTCGCTCCTCCCATCCTCTCGTCGTCATCGAAACGGTGGAGGAGGAGCGGGTCCTGGCCTTACTACAATCGGTGACCGCACAAGAGCGCATGCCGCTTTTCGAGTGGTCCATCACCAGAGGGCTCACCCGCGCCGACGAGAGCGCAACCCTCAGTAAGATGACCGCGACCCCCTTGGCGGTCCTTCAGCACCTTCATGGGTTGACTGTAGAGGCGGTGTTTTGGCTCAAGGATCTTGGACCGCACCTGCAAGATCCCGCTGTCTGCCGACAGCTTCGAGAGGTGGCAGCTATCTACAGCCGATCACGGGCCACCTGCGTGCTGACCGGTCAGCCGATTTCCCTACCAATGGACCTGGACAAAATCGCGGTGCGACTCGAGCTGAAACTGCCGGATCGAGACGAACTTCTATCCATGCTACAGGGCCTGCTCCAATCGCTGGGACCTCGAACGTCCGCTCGCCCACGCTCGACAACTCTTGTGCACAGTATGCTCAACTCGATCAGCGAGACCAAGGTAGCCGACAACGGCCCCACAACCCACGCGTCCGATGCGATTCTCCGCGCCTTACAGGGGATGACGCTCCACCAAGCTCGCCAGGTCATCGCCCAATGCATCGTGGAACGAGGCTCTCTCTCTCCCAGGGATGTCCAAACTATCCTGCAACGTAAGGTGCAGGCGATCAAGGACGGCGGCCTCTTGGAATACTATCCCGTGGAGGACAATCGGTTTGAGTTGGGAGGCTTCACCAATCTGAAGTCCTGGCTGGATCGCGCCCAAGTAGGGTTTACCGCCGAAGCCAAAGCGCTCAATCTCACCCCGCCTCGCGGCATCATGCTGGTGGGGGTGCCAGGTTGCGGTAAGTCGCTCGCCGCCAAGGCCATCGCACGGGAATGGACACTTCCGCTTTTAAAACTCGATGCCGGCCGGTTATTTGACAAGTTTGTTGGCGAATCGGAAAAGAATTTCCGCAAGGCGATTGAAATGGCGGAATCCTTGTCCCCGATTGTCCTCTGGATCGACGAAATCGAGAAAGCGATGGTCGCCGGCGGAGGAAGCGGCGACGCCGACGCAGGGTTGAGTCGCCGACTCTTCGGTGCCTTTCTCACGTGGCTGCAGGAAAAAAAGCAGGACGTATTCGTCGTCGCCACAGCCAACAATCTGTCGTCATTGCCGCCCGAACTCCTGCGCAAAGGGCGATTCGATGAGATCTTTTTCGTCGATCTGCCGGACGATACTGAACGGGAATCCATCTGGAAGATTCACCTCGGCCTCCGGAAGCAGGACAGCAAGGTGTTCGATCTGAGCACGATCGTCAGCGCAAGCGATGGCTTCAGCGGCTCGGAAATCGAACAGGCGGTGGTCACGGCCCTCTATCGAGCGCTGCATCAAAAAACTCCGCTCACGACCGACCTGCTCATCGAAGAATTGACCCAGACGGTTCCGCTTTCAGTCACCCGGCGTGAAGACATCGATGCGCTTCGGCAGACAGCCCAAGGCCGATTTGTGAACGTGCGGTAACCACCGATGCCTTTCGTCCTGATCATAGTTGTTCTTGTGATCACGACTCTCGTGGGCTGCACCCAGCCGGCTCAGACGCGGAAGCGAGCAATCATTGCGCCCCCACTCTCAGCAAGCAAGATGGAGCCTCGTGACGTACCGGCATTGCCGCAGCCTGCTCCCAGATCAGGCCCAGGGAGTCACCCAACATCCTTCATGACATCTCTCCCCAGCCGATTAGCCATCGTCGAGTCTGCAGCACGGCTCGTCGGAGCACGGGCCATTGCAAGCCAGGGCAAGCGGATCGCCTACGACTGTGCGGGGGTGACACGTGCCATCTTCCTGGAGCACGGGATCGATCTGTATCGTGGAGCGTTCAATGATCCGAAAGGGAACGGCGTCAGACTCATTCACAATCATGTGCGTCAGCATGGCACCCTTCATCGAGAGTCGAATATCAACCCAGGCGATCTCGTGTTTTTCGATAATACATGGGATTTCAACGGAGACGGCAAGTTGAACGATCCTCTGACCCATGTGGGAATCGTCGAGCGGCTGGAACCAGATGGTACCGTGATCTTCATCAGTCGCGTCGCCAACGCCATCGAGCGCTACCGTATGAACCTGGACCAGCCGCATGTCCATAAAACCGCCCAAGGCCTGGTGCTCAACGACTATATCCGGCGAAAACACCCAACCGATCCGGAGAACGCAACCCGTCTGACCGGTGAGCTATTTGCCTTCTATGGGAACCTTCTCAGCCCACAGAAACATATGTCTTCGGAAGGAACGGGTGCACAGAATCCGAACCGGCGGCAGGCTGCTGTCTCCCTATCCTCAGAATTACGCGAATAATGACGCTGACTTCTGGCACGCCACAGAACCAACTCGGCTCGGATGATAGCGATGAATATCTGCCCCCAACCAACCCATCGCCATGCCCCCCGTTGCGACTACAGAACAAACCGCTGATCACCGATAAGAGCATATAACGTGATTGACTCTTCACACATGAAGGCCCCTGAGTCCCTATTTTCTCATTGACCTAGGATTATTTATATGGCTCTTTCATCGAAACAGACACAGATTCGAGAAACCAACCCGCTCAGGAAAACCTTGGCGGATGTTCGGTATGGACTCTTAGGATTGCATAAGGCCTTGATCGTCGCCGAACAGCTAACCTATGAGCGCATTTACGGTCGAGTGGACAGCACCGGCCAACTCTTACAGTTGGTGATGAACGACCCGTGGTTTACCTGGCTGCATCCGCTTTCCAACATGGTTGTCCGTATCGATGAATTGCTCGATGGCAAGGACCAACTGAGCGTCGATGATGTAGCGGTCTTGTTGACCGAGGTGCGATCACTCATTCGCCCCTCGGAACTCGGTGATGGATATGAGCGGAGTTACTATGAGGCACTACAGCGTGCCCCAGACGTCGTTCTTGCACACTGCGAAATGAAGAAGTTACTGACCCTGCCCGCCCTGTAGAACCTATTGCCATTCGACGGAAAGCGAGTACCGGTCGTCGGCCCTAACGGGCCGATGGCGCTCTATTGCCACCATAGGCTTTCCATGAGAACCTCCGGTGCGATCTGTTGCAAGATGCTTTATGGGTAGGCGACACTCAACCAGCCCTACGAACGGAATGCCGATGCTTTCCACCACCAGTTACGTCACGCTTGCGCTTGTGATCCTAGTTTCCCTGGGTTCAAGTCCTGCCTTCGCACAAGTTCGCCAGATCGATGTCCTAGTCACGGTCGTCAAAGACAGAGTCGTTGCGCTCCCAGGAGGTGGCAGTCCTGTCGAGGAACCATTGGGGGTCAATGAAACACTCGTCACCACGGCGGCTCAGGGACCAGCCGGCTTTGCCCAGACCACCCGCCGACTGTTGGGCTTCGCTTCTGGCTTACGTCGATGGACAGAGGTGCAGCTGGGTGTCGAAGAGCAGGTTGAACGGCATCAGGTACTGCCACGCCTGCTTGTGGTGCAGACCAACCGGCGAGTCCATGGGTTTCAAGAAAGTCGTGGCCATTGGTTCAGCGATGCGTTGGGGCCGAATGAAACCGTCAAACAACTGCAGGGTCGCGGCCATGTCATCGTTGTGATTACCTCTGAGCGAGCCCTGGTGTTTTCCGCATTCACCGGAGGTTTCTTTACCATGCGCTGGTCGGCGCACGAACAGATACAATCCATCGACCAGACCAACGACGTGACTATGATTCGCACCACGACGCGCCAACTGGCCTTTCGCTCGCAAACAGGCGGGTGGACAGAATTGAGATAGGACCGATTCGGTTTCACCGATCAGGGTAAGCATTTCGCTGCCACAGATATCCGGCAAAGACTGTCGCACCCAATACAGAGAATAGGAGCAGAACTAGGCAACCTACCGCCACGCTCCCTGCCCAGGGAGCCGTATACGTATGGTAGATGACCGCCACCGGCTGGTCAGTCATCGGGCTGAAATGTGAAAGCCACCCAAGTCCTAGACCAAGCACTCCGACCATCACCCAGAACCGTAGTCCAACCTGGCCTGACTGATAGAACCGCACACCAAGTCCCATCCCACTCAGAATAATGGTTGCCACGCCGATGAACCCGACCGACTGCTCGTCAATCGGCCAGTGAAAGTCACCGCGTAGGATATGGTCGACCAGATGCAGCACGTTCAGAATGGCAATAAGACCGAGAAACCGGAGGAGACGAGGGTCTGGCATGGAGAGGCCACGATACTCAGAGACGCTCTTCATCAAGTTCGATCACATCCACCCAGGTCGTCACAGCTGGCAAGGAACTCACGGCCACGCCACGCTTGTTTGCGATACCTTGAAGGCGGTCTTGAAACCGCCGGTGAGCTGCATCATCTTTTGGTCCAGAAGCCAGTAGAGCCTGTGTCCATTGCGCGATTTCCTGCTCAGATGGCTTGCGGCCATTGCTCTTCACCCAGACGAGCAGCTCTTCATCCATCCCACCGGCTAGGACTCGCTGTTCGAACGATTGCGCGTCGATCCCGAGGAAATCGACCAGATATTTATCGAACCCGACCGTGATGTAGTTATAGTCCTGAATCTGTCCGGCATGGCGAAGACGAATCTTGTCGATCAACCGCGCGAGATGAGCAATACCGCCAAGAAGAGCTTTGGGGCTTCTGGGATAGGGTTGTTGAGTCATTGCTCGGTTCTCCAGACTAAGAGTAACACGTACGATACAGGCATGAATGGATTTGGGTCCAGCAGAAACCAGAGGAGAAGGAAATTGTATAGCCAGCACATTTAAGTTTTACCCGGCACCGCCGATAAAGGCACTAACAGTGAGGTTGATATGCAGCCCCGATGCAGCTCGAGAAAATATGTCCGGTACCCCGCCAGCGTCCAGACCGACAATGGCGCAGGAGAAGGAACCCTCTTCGATCTTTCTGCAACGGGATGTCGAATGCAGAGTAATGTCGCCCTGACGCCAGGCAGCTATCTCGCATTGCACATCGAGGCGCCTGACACAGAATCTCCGCTCGCCGTCGAAATCTCAATCGTGCGTTGGCACAAAGACAACCAGTTTGGCATCGAGTTTCTTCGGTACGCACAGGGAGTCCGAGAGCAAGTCACCGATCTGATCGAAGGCGGAGAAGTCTCCGTCATCTCCAACCAAGTCGATGAAGCGGAACTGACCCGCAGCCCGGTCGCCGTCTAAACGCAGTCTCCCTAGATCTGTCCCCTTCAGTCCCCTACACAGTCTTATTGAGCTTCAAGTCATAGCCACCCTTCACAATTGCTCCGAGCGACCCATCTGCCTTTTGCTCCGTGTACTCGATCTCAATCTTCCCGAAGCTCAACGACGCCTGATCCGTTGGAATGAGGTCCGATCCGACAGCCCCGCCCTGCTGATAGGAAGACACTAAACAGTCGCTGAACGTGATTTTGTAGTACTCCTGCTGTCCCTCGCCTGCCTGTCTCGCCACGAGCGTCGCATTCTTCAACCGTTCACCAGTGGCACAGGCCTGGAAGAGTTTCGGTGAGGCCTTGCTGAGCTTCGTCGTGAAATGAAAATCTTGCGCCGAAAACTTTCCCCCGCCCCCACCGCCGGCGAAATGCTCGCCTCCCGTTTGTGTGCCTCCGAACGACCACGAACCCAGATGGATGTCTCCCTTGTGCTTCAAATCATTGCTCTCGCCCTCAATCCCGGCGATCTTCAGAAAATAGTCAACAGCCGCCATGACAACCCTCCTCTAGATTTTTGAAGATGATCAGACAGGAGACAGGCTACGTTCCAGGATGGAACGCTGTCAACGAGACAAAGCCTGAACGAACACATCGGATCATGGTGAAGCTGAAGCTGCTCGCCCTTCGTCAGCCAAGATATATTCTTCACCTAGCTGAGTCTGGAAGATGGTAAGACGAGGTAAGTCCTGGTCGCTGTGCTGATAACTGACGAGTCAGGTCAGTTCACGAGACGGCTTTCTTTGCAGAACGATTGGCATGCAGATACTTATTGATCCCTGCCGCCATTTTTCGCCCTTCGGCGATGGCCCAGACGATGAGCGAGGCGCCGCGTTTGGTGTCGCCGCCGGCAAAAACGCCGTCGAGGTTGCTCATGAAGTTCTCGTCCACTGATACCGCTCCTCGGGCGTCATATTTCACGCCCAGGTTGTCGAGCAGGCCATTCTTGACGGGACCAGAGAACCCCATAGCCAGCAGCACCAGATCGGCGTTTATCTCGAATTCGGTACCAGGCATCGGCTCAAACTTGCCGTTTTCAAACTTAACCCGATTGGCATGGAGTTTTGTGACGTGGCCATCGTGGCCGGTGAACTTCGTCGTAGAGACGCTCCATTGTCGGTCGCAGCCCTCTTCATGGGCGTGGGACGTACGCAGTTGCATCGGCCAGAGCGGCCAAGGTGTGGATGCAGCCCGCTGCGGTGGCGGTTCCGGTAGTAACTCGAATTGATGGGCTTCGACGCAGCCTTGGCGGTGCGCGGTGCCGAGACAGTCGGACCCCGTATCGCCGCCGCCGATGATGACCACCCGCTTGCCCTTTGCGGTGAATGGTTCATCACTAAACTGAATGCCTGCCGTCCGCTTATTCTGCTGGGTGAGATATTCCATCGCGAGATGCACACCCTTCAGTTCACGTCCGGGGATCGGCAACTCGCGGGCCTGCTCGGCGCCCATCGTCAATCCCACCGCATCGAACTGTTGGCGTAACTGTTCGCCAGTGATGTCCTGACCGACGGCGACGCTGGTTTGAAACTTCACCCCTTCGGCCTTCATCTGTTCCAACCGTCTGTCGATGACCCACTTCTCCATTTTGAAGTCGGGAATGCCGTAGCGAAGCAGGCCCCCGATCCGATCGGACTTTTCGAAGACCGTCACCTCATGGCCGGCCCGAGCCAGTTGCTGCGCAGCAGCCAACCCCGCCGGACCGGAACCGACGATCGCTACGGTCTTGCCAGTTTGCACGACCGGTAGGATCGGTGTCACGAAACCTTCGTTGAAACCACGGTCGACGATGTTCCATTCGAGGATGCGGATGGACACCGGATCTTCGTTGATACCCAGCACACAGGCCCCTTCGCAGGGCGCCGGGCAGAGCCGTCCCGTAAACTCGGGAAAGTTGTTCGTCGTGTGCAGCGCTTTCAATGCATCGTTCCAACGGCCGCGATAGACAAGATCGTTCCATTCTGGAATCAAATTCACAACCGGACAACCGGTGTTCCCTTGGCAAAACGGCACACCACAGTCCATGCAGCGCGCACCCTGGGTCTTCAGCCTGTCCTCGGAGATCGGTTCGTACATCTCCTTCCAATCGAGCACACGCAGTTCGATCGGCTTACGCTTCGGGCCCTCACGGGCGTATTTTATGAAACCTTTCGGGTCTCCCATCTTTTCTCTTCTAACCTCTTTACCCCTTACCCTTCACTCCTCACCAACTAGTGTACCGCACTCGCCTTCCGCTTCCGTTCTTCCATCACACGCTTGTAATCGACCGGCATGACCTTGACGAACTTCGGCAAGGTGGCCTCGAACGCATCGAGCACATGCTTGGCCTTACGGCTCCCCGTATACATAAAATGCTTGGTGATCAACCCGTGGAGTAGTTGCTTGTCTTCCTTCGTCGTCACCGGCTCCAATTCAACCATCCCGGTGTTACAACGGCTCTGGAATGACCCGGCATCATCCAGCACGAACGCCACTCCCCCGGACATGCCAGCCGCGAAATTACGGCCGGTCCCACCGAGCACCACAACCACGCCGCCGGTCATGTACTCACACCCGTGATCGCCCGTCCCTTCGACGACGGCCTGTGCCCCGCTGTTCCTCACGGCAAACCGTTCCCCCGCCATCCCATAGAAATAGGCCTCACCTTGTGTCGCCCCATAGAGCGAGGTATTGCCGATCAAAATCGTCTCTTCTGGATTGTACAAAATGTTCTTGGGCGGGAAGACAATGATCTTGCCACCGGACAATCCCTTGCCGATATAGTCATTGGACTCCCCTTCCAACGTCAGCGTGATGCCTTTCGCGAGGAAAGCTCCGAACGATTGGCCTGCCGAGCCGGAGAACTTGATTGAGATCGTGTCTTCTGGCAACCCGTCAGACCCATACCTCTTCGCGATCTTGCTGGAGAGCACCGTGCCGGTCGTCCGGTTGATATTCCTGATTGGAAGATCGAGTGTGACCTTCTCACCCTTCTCAATGGCGACCTTGCAGAGCTCGACGAGTTTGTTGTCGAGGATGTCGGCAAGACCATGGTCCTGCTTCTGCACGCAATAGCGCGGCACATTCGCCGGCACATCCGGAGCCGTCAGTAGCGGCGTGAGATCCAGCCCCTTGGCTTTCCAGTGGTCGACAGCTGTCGCGACCTTGAGCCTGTCGACGCAGCCAACCATCTCGTTGATCGTCCTGAAGCCGAGCTTCGCCATCAACTGCCGGGCTTCTTCGGCCACGAAGAACAGGTAGTTGACGATGTGTTCAGGCTTACCGTTGAACCTCTTGCGCAATTCAGGATCTTGTGTCGCGATCCCGACCGGGCAGGTATTCAGATGGCACTTGCGCATCATAATGCAGCCTTCGACAATGAGGGGAGCGGTCGCGAACCCATATTCTTCCGCACCGAGCAGCGTAGCGATGACCACGTCGCGACCGGTCTTTATCTGACCGTCCGTTTCAACACGGATGCGTCCACGAAGATCATTGAGGACCAGCGTCTGATGAGTTTCCGCTAGCCCCAGCTCCCAAGGAATTCCGGCATATTTGATCGACGACAACGGTGACGCACCCGTGCCGCCCGAATCGCCGCTGATGAGCACCTTGTCCGCATGGGCCTTGGCAACACCGGCTGCGACCGTACCAACGCCGACCTCCGCCACCAGTTTCACGGAGACCCCGGCATCTGGATTGGAATTCTTGAGGTCGAAGATCAGCTGGGCTAAATCCTCGATCGAATAGATGTCGTGATGTGGCGGAGGCGAAATCAGTTGCACTCCCGGCGTGGCATACCGGAAACGCGCGATGCTTTCGTCCACCTTGTGCCCCGGCAATTGACCGCCTTCTCCGGGCTTAGCCCCCTGTGCCATCTTGATCTGCAATTCCCGCGCGTTCACGAGATAATGCGCCGTGACTCCGAATCGGGCCGACGCCACCTGTTTGATATAGCTGTTCTTTGAATCGCCGTTCGGCAAAGGTTTGAACCGCTCGGGATCTTCGCCACCTTCCCCGGTATTGCTCTTGCCGCCGAGCCGGTTCATCGCGATCGCCAGCGTTTCATGCGCTTCCTTGCTGATCGAGCCGAAGGACATCGCGCCGGTGTTGAAGCGCTTCACGATGTCTTTGGCCGGCTCCACTTCCTCAATCGGAATCGGCTGGGACGCGAACTTGAAATCAAGGAGGCCGCGCAGGTTCGATCGCCGCTTGCTCTCGTCGTTCACGATTTGCGCGAACTCGGCGTAGGTCTTCGGATCGTTCGAACGGCTGGCATGCTGCAGCTTGTAGATCGTCTCCGGATTCCAGTTGTGGTGCTCACCCTGGATGCGGTAGTGGATCTCGCCGCCGAAATCGAGTTGGCGGATCGCCGCCGGCTCATAGGCAGTTCGGTGTCGGCGTAGCGTTTCTTCACCAACCTCGCGAATGCCGACCCCTTCCACGCGCGACGGGGTCTCGGTAAAGTAACGATCGATCAGTTCGCGACTCAACCCGATCGCCTCAAAGATCTGCGCCCCGCAGTAGGACTGCACCGTAGAAATCCCCATTTTCGAGAAGATCTTGAGCAGGCCCTTATTGATGGCCTTGATGAATTTCCCTTCCGCCGTCTGCGCATCAAGCCCCTCCGGCAGATAGTGGTCGCGCTCCATGTCAACGAGCGACTCGAACACCAGATACGGGTTGATGGTCCCGGCACCATAGCCGAGCAAACAGGCAAACTGATGCACATCGCGAGGCTCCCCCGTTTCGAGAATCAAGCCCACTTCAGTTCGCGTACACTCCCGAACCAGGTGATGATGAACGGCGGAGATACCGAGCAAACTTGGGATCGGGGCCCACTGTTCATCAACGCCACGATCACTCAAAATGAGAAACTTGTAGCCTTCCTTAATCGCCTGCGAGGCTTGTCGGCAGAGGTCGTCGACCGCCTCGCCAAGCCCATCCGGCCCTTCGGCGACGCGGAACAACATACGGAGGGTCTTGCTTTTGAAGTGCGGGTCGGAAATGCCTCTGATTTTTTGCAGATCGGCGTTCGTAAGAATCGGCTGCTGTACCTTGATACGGCGGCATGATTCGGGCGATTCGTCCATCAAGTTCGGCTTCGGGCCGATGTTGGTCACGAGCGACATGACAAGCTGTTCGCGGATCGGATCGATGGGGGGATTCGTCACCTGCGCAAAGAGCTGTTTGAAATATTTGAACAGCAGCTGTGGCCGATCGGATAGCACCGCCAAGGGGGTATCGGTGCCCATCGACGAGAGTGCTTCTTCGCCCGTCATGATCATCGGCGTGATGACCATTTTGAGTTCTTCGACCGTATAGCCGAAGGCTTGCTGCCGCTGGCGGATCGTCGGGTGGTCGGGCTGCGGAACATTCAGCGGCTCCGGCAACTCATCCAACGAGACCCCGTACTGCGTCACCCAATTGCGATAGGGTTTGCGGCCCACGATATCGGCCTTAATCTCTTCGTCATCGATGATGCGGCCCTGCACCGTGTCGACGAGGAACATGCGGCCCGGTTGGAGCCGGCCCTTCATGCGGATCTCTTTTGCGTCAGCTGGCAAGACCCCGGCCTCGGATGCCAGGACCACGAGACCGTCGGTCGTCACTTGATAGCGGCAGGGACGCAGCCCGTTCCGGTCCAACGTCGCACCGATCATTTTGCCGTCGGTAAAACAGACAGCTGCCGGCCCATCCCACGGCTCCATCATCGCAGCGTGATACTGGTAAAAGCCTCGACGATCCAAATCCATCTGAGCATTCGCCACCCAGGGTTCTGGAATCAACATCATCATGGCATGGGGAAGCGAACGGCCCCCGAGCAAAAGAAATTCCAGGGTATTATCGAGACAAGCCGAGTCACTTTGATCCTCCGAGACGATCGGGAACAGCTTCTCCATGTCCTTCCCGAACAGCTCGGAATGAAGACGTCCCTGGCGAGCCTTCATCCAATTGACGTTCCCCTTCAGCGTATTGATCTCTCCGTTGTGGCACACATACCGATAGGGATGGGCCCGCGGCCAGGTGGGAAAGGTATTTGTACTGAAGCGTGAGTGCACCAAGGCCAGCGCGCTGACCATCCGTTCATCGGTGAGGTCTTGGTAGTACGCCGCCATTTGATGCGGCAGCAGCAACCCTTTATAGACGATGGTGTGGGCCGACAGGCTCGAGACATAGAAGTGTTCCCGCCCTTGAATGGCCGACTCCGCCACGGCCTTTTCAACCCGCTTGCGAGTCACATATAGTTTTCGCTCAAATTGGGCTTCGTTGAGGGCATCTCGCGCGATGAAGATCTGCCGCATGAACGGCTCGGTCGTTCTCGCTTGCGCGCCGATTCGGTCGCTCTTGACCGGCACATCGCGCCAACCAAGCAAACGCAAGCCTTCTTCCACAAGAATCTCTGTGAACAGCTTCTCGCACAGCCGTCGAGCATCTGCAGTCGGCGGGAGAAAGAGCTGGCCCACTCCGTACTCACCAACATCCGGCAATGACACGCCGACATCCCCCGCGACCCGCTTCAAGAATGTGTGCGGGACTTGCAAAAGAATGCCTGCTCCGTCTCCCGTACAGGAATCAGCGCCTTGCGCTCCACGATGGGTCAAATTCTCTAAGACTTGAAGCCCTTTGCGGACAATGTCATGGGATTTCTTCCCTTTAATATTGACGACAAAACCGATCCCACAGGAGTCCTTCTCGTGCCGAGGATCGTAGAGCCCTTGCTGGCGGGGAAACCCAGGAATATTCATGTACCTATCTCGTTAAAAGACTGAGAGTTTTTCCTATGTATGGAATGAAGCACGCGAGAAACCTGTGGTGGGTTACCCTCTCTAGCGCTCAGGGTGACCATCACCCCTATGTTACGATGGGACCTTACTGGATGGGTCATTCCTCTGTCAAGATTGGGAAAGTCTATACCTCTTTCATTTGCTTGACTTTATTTCCTCGGCTGCCATACCATCCGCGCATGGCACAAAGCCCAGCGATCGCAACCCTGCACAGTATGTCAGATGTGTGGGATGCCTACCGTGGTGAACTGGACGGAGTCGAAGATCGAGTCAGGGGAAATCTCGACTCTAGCGTAACCCTAGTCAATACGGTCGCTGCCCATATCCTGAGCGGTGGCGGCAAACGCATCAGACCCCTCCTGCTCCTCCTGTCGGCTCGCCTCTGCGGTTATCCCGGCGCTGACCATCATCAACTCGGCAGTATCGTGGAATTCATCCACACCGCAACCCTGTTACACGACGATGTCGTCGATGACGCCGATCTCCGAAGAGGCAGGAGAGCCGCACGTAAAGTGTGGGGAAATCAAATCAGCATTCTCGTTGGCGATTACCTCTATACAAAAGCCATGTGCAAAGTCGTGGAGTTCCAGAATCAAGGCATCAATGAAGTCCTAGCCGAGGCCTGCAACAAAATGGCGGAAGGTGAAGTCCTTCAGCTGTACTATAACGGCAATCCCTCTATGCCGGAACTTGAGTATATCAAGATCGTCGAGCATAAGACCGCCGGTCTCATTGCGGCAGCGTGCCGCATGGGCGCCATTCTGGCCGAGGCATCTGAAACCCAACAGGAGGCGCTGTTTCGCTTCGGACAATACCTCGGCATCGCCTTTCAAGTCGCCGACGATACCTTAGACTACATCGCAAACGGCGAGTCGCTCGGCAAAACGATCGGGCAAGATCTCCGGCAGGGAAAAGCGACGCTGCCGCTGCTGCATCTATTGCAGCACTGCTCGGAGCAGGACCGCCAAATGATCAAAGACCGCATGGAAACCCGGACGCTCAGCACGTCCGAGCTTGAGCGCATCCTATTCCTCATGGCCGATTTCGGTTCAATCACCTATGCCATGGATCGCGCGAATACCTATATCGCCGCTGCCAAACATGAGCTTGAACGCTTCGACGATAGTACCGCACGCCGTGCGCTTTCGGTCGCCGCTGATTATATGATTACCCGCGACCGATAGTTGTCTTCCCACCAGCTGGAAGAACGCTGGACCGTAGAAGCGGCACAGCGTAGGGCGAAAGGATCCCACTCTCTCCTGTAACCATCAAACTGTCGTCGCGCTGTCACAACATTAATCAAGGGGTTGTTCATGTCACAGATTTTCCCATTCCAGGGCATGCTATACGATCAAACGCTCGTGGGTCCCATCAAGGATGTGGTCGCCCCGCCGTACGACATTATCGACACGAATGGGCAGAAGCGACTTCACGATCGCCATCCCCACAACATTATCCGAATGGAATTAGGGCTCGACCAGACCGGGGACAGCCCTGCCCATAACCGGTACACCCGCGCAGCCACGACACTGCAGACCTGGCTCAACGAGGGGATCCTGAAGCGCGATGCGCAGCCAGCCGTCTACTATCACACGATTGAATACACCCCTCTCTATTCAGCTCCCGATGCTCCGAAGAAAGTGCTTCGTGGATTTCTGGCGCTGGCAAAGCTGGAGGCGCTCGACTCCGGACATATCTACCCCCATGAGAACACACGTGCCGCGGCAAAGACGGATCGCCTGAATCTGATCGAAGCCTGTCGTTCAAACTTCAGCCCGATCTGGTCCCTCTACTCTGATCCGCTCGGTGCCATCATCCAACTTCTGGAAACCGCAACAAAGGGCACGCCGGCGCGCTACGACTTTCACGACGATGCCGGATGTCGAGAATGCTTGTGGACCGTGACCGACGAGACGGTACTGAAACAGGTGACCGATGCGATGCACAGCAAGCCGTTGTTCATCGCGGACGGTCACCATCGCTATGAAACGGCGTTGAACTATCAAAAGCTCCGGCGACAGCAGATGAGCCATCAGACTGGGCTGCAACCCTTCGACTCGGTGCTCATGCTGCTTACCCCACTTGAAGATCCGGGATTGACGGTCTTACCGACGCACCGCGTTGCGACCACCCCCTTGCCGTCTTCGGACCAGATCAAGACAGTATTGGGCGACGTGTTTGAGCTTCAAGAATACCCCTTTAACGCATCCACTCAAGATCACACACGCTCACAATTCCTGGCCAGCTTGCGGAGTGAAGGAAAGAAGGCCCCGGTGTTCGGGCTGATACGTCAAGGCGATAACCGCTACGTCACCCTCACCCTGAAGCCGGCCCATCGACCTTCCATTCAGGCCTCACCTCGAGCCCAACTCGACGTCTCACTGCTGCAGCAGCTGATCGTGACCAAGCTCTGTCCAACACAACAGGAACAAGAAGCCATTCTGTACACCAAAGATGACCATGAAGCCCTAGACTGGGTGGCCAACGGAACAGGGACCGGCGCATTCCTGCTCAACGCCACGAAGGTCAGTGAAGTGCAAGCGGTCGCAGCTGCGGGGGAGCGGATGCCGCACAAATCAACGTATTTTTACCCGAAGCCGTTGACGGGACTCGTCATCAACGTCATGAACGGGTAGGTGGAGATGTCTCACACCTCGCCGCTCGTCAATGGATAACGACTTCCTGGCCGATTCGGCCCTAGCGGGTGACCGAAGACAGAGGATTATTCCGATGAACGCCAAAATTCTTATTGTCGACGATGACCCCGACATCGTCATGATGCTTGAGGACCGGCTCCATGCTTCCGGATACGAGACCGTCGCGGCCACCGAAGGGCAACAGGCGCTTGACCAGATCGTTCACGAGTCTCCCCAGCTGATCCTCCTGGACCTCACATTGCCCAAAGTGTCAGGGCTTGAAGTCCTCAAGCGTCTGTCCCAGATCAAACCGTCTGAAAATATTCCCGTCATCGTCATGACCGCGCATGGCTCTGTTGAAGCCGCGGTGGAGGCCATGAAGGAAGGGGCCTACGACTTTCTGACCAAACCCCTCGATAAAGACCATCTGTTGATCGTGATTCGCAAAGCCTTAGAGCGGGATGCGCTGCGACGCCAGGTCGCCTATCTCCGGTCTGAAGTCGACGGCCGTTACGCCTCCATCGTCGGCAACAGCCCATCCATCAAGTCTGTCGTGGAAGCGGCACAACGGGCCGCCAAGTCCGATGCGAGCGTATTACTCCTCGGCGAAAGCGGGACCGGCAAGGAACTCTTCGCTCGGTCGATCCATCAGTGGAGCCATCGTGGTGCCATGCCGCTCATCGTCATCAACTGCGTCGCCTTGACGGAGACGTTGCTGGAGAATGAACTATTCGGACATGAGCGAGGAGCGTTCACCGGGGCCGACCGACAGCAGAAGGGCAAGCTGGAAATGGCCGACGGGGGAACCGTCTTCCTGGACGAGATCGGAGACATGTCCCTTCCGTTGCAAGCAAAGTTGTTACGTGTCCTGCAAGACCGGGAGTTTCAACGTGTCGGCGGCTCCAAGACCGTCTCAGTCAACATTCGTATCATTGCGGCCACGAACAAGGACCTTCGGCAGGCCGTGCGAGCAGGCCAGTTCCGCGAAGATCTCTACTTTCGACTCAATGTCGTGACCTTCACGCTGCCGCCACTTCGCGAACGATCAGGGGATGTCCCGGCCCTGGCCCAGTTCTTTTTGGATCGGCATACGAGAGATGCAAAACGACCAGGCATGGCGCTGAGTATAGCGGCAATCGAGGCCTTGACCGGCTATCCCTGGCCGGGGAATATTCGGGAATTGGATAATGTGATCGCGCGCGCCGTCGTCTTGAGCCCGAAAGACACCATTGAACCGGAGATGTTGGCGCTCCTAGCAGATGACACTGGCCCCTGTCAAGACGAAGATCCTTTTCTCCCGTACCTGAACCTGCCCTACCATGAATCGATGGAACACCACAGCCGCTACATCATCGCGCGTGCGATGGAACTGGCCGAAGGCAATCAGACAAAAGCCGCGGAATCGCTCAAGCTCCAGCGAACCTATCTGGCTCGGTTACTCAAACAGCAAAAATAGGCGAGACGAGGTGACTGGTCGACGGAGGGTTGCGACTGGGGCAAGACGGTCTAGCAGAGCGGCACGCGGGATGCGGCTGACTGACGGGCTTCCAAACGAATCAGTCCCGCTCGGACATCCCGTTCCGCCTGCGCGTAGCGCTCGGCCGTGCCAATATCCGACCAGTAGCCCTGAAGATCATACCCAAGCACCGGCTCTCCTCGCTCGATGGCCTTCACATAAGGATCGATGATCGAAGAGGCCACTCCTTTCGGCACCTGCCGGAGCAACCGAGGGTGCAAGATGTGAATCCCGGCGAACATACGTGACATCGTGGGAACGGAATCCGCAAACCCTTTTCCGGTGATACGCAGGATCTTCCTCTCCTTCTCTTCCACCTCAACGAGCCCCCAGCTGACCGCGTCCGAATCTTCTCGAAGCACCAGCGTTGCCGCCGCGTGGCTGGTGCGATGAAAATCACAGAGCGCCTCAAGATCCAATTCCACCAGTGTATCCCCATTGAGGATCAACACCGGCTCTCCCGAAAAATGAGATTCTGCTTGTTTGATTCCACCGCCGGTGCCCAGAATGACCGGCTCATGCGAATAGATGATCCGCATCCCAAATTTCGAACCCGTGCCCAAGGCCTGTTCAATCATCGGCCCCAGATGATGCAGGTTGATCACGACTTGACGGAATCCATGCCGCCTCAGCAACAGGAGGTTCCAGACGATGAGCGGCACCCCGCCGACCGGCAGCAACGGCTTAGGAATGGTGTACGTCAGCGGTCTCAGGCGAGTGCCAAGACCAGCCGCAAGAATCATGGCCTTCACACGATCAGTCCTCTACTGCAATTCAGGCACATACGGTGTGAGGTGCCTCCGGAGTGTATCCAGCTCCGGATGTTTTTCAAGATTGCGCTTGACGTAGCTCAAGACGCGAGGGATATCAGCTAAGAATTTCGAGTTGCCTTTGACCCGATCAATGTAGACAAACCGGCCGGCCGCCTTCAGATTGCGCTGAATACTTGTCAGATCAAACAGCCGTCGAAACGCGGCACGATTGGTCCAGACGAAGCGCTGTTCGGCCAGCTGATCAAGATAGTACCCCACCAAATTGTCAACGAGGGCTTCGTCAAGTCGAATGTAGGCATCCCGTAAGAGTGAGGCCAAATCGTAGGTTGCCGGTCCCATCAACGCATCCTGAAAGTCGATCACGCCGAGCCGCAACCCGTCAACCATCAAATTGCGAGAGTGATAATCGCGATGCGTAAAGACGCGTGGTTGCCCGGCGAGGAGTTCCGCGATTCCTTCGAACTCCCGTCTGATTGCCGTGGCGTCCTTTTCAGGCAACGGGTTGCCGCGACGCGCCACAATTCCATACTCAAGAAAATGATCGAACTCCCACATCAGCAACGGCACATCGAAACTGCGGTGAAACGCCAAGCACCCAGGATCCGCCGGCGTCGTGGCGTTGATCTGCATCTGTACCAAGACATTGATGGCCTGCTTATACCGTGACTCCAAGCTTGGCGCATCCGCCTGGCTAACAGCCTCCGCCAAGGTCACATCTCCGAAATCTTCCAGATAGAGCAGCCCTGCGGATTGATCATAGTAGTGGAGTGCAGGCACCGGCACATTCGCTTTGGCCAGATGCGACATGATGTTGATGAACGGCAGTTCAACGATCTGATGAATCCCCCCACTGACCGCCTCTTCAGATTGCTTGAAGCCTTCCGGCTCAGCGAGCTGCATCACGATCACAGCATGTGGTGGCCCGCCGGCAACGGTAGCTCGATAGTAGCGCCGATTGGAGGCATCGCCTGCCAATGGCGTCAGCGCCTTCAAGACGAGGCCGGGAGAAAAACGAGTCTCAACGGCCTGCGCGATGAGGGTTTGATCGGGAGGAGACAGCGGAGCGAGGGGAGGAGCAGGATTCACCGTAGACATACATGTGGATTATACCCACGAAGTCCACGCTTGTCACGAAGACCGCCGGAATCGATGGAGAGAGCGACTTCGCGAACGGAGAACCGGTAAGAGGCTCCTGTGGCCATTTCAATCAACGGCCCCCATTCCGGGCGAGGACCGCCCACCTGTTGCCAGCGCAGCCGCCAATTCTTGCAGAGCCCGCAATAGCTCCGTGCATTTCGACCGTACTAACTGATTCTCTACTTTGTATCTCGAATACAGACCTACGAATTTCTCGCCACCGAGAAATGCCGCGCTTTCCGCCAGTTCTTTGAGCATGTAACCCACTTGCTCTGAGATCGTTTCCTCGGACTCCTGCTGTTCCGACTCGACGAGCGGCATGGCGACGGCCAATTGCGCCGCAAACATCTTCGCAAAATCGTCGTATTCCTCCGAGCCGATATCCAAGGTACGCATCACCAACGCTTTCTCCTTCAACACGATCGGTGCCCCCTTCAACATATGCGTGACTCGTTCGATCAATTGCGCCTTATCAATCGGCTTGACCAGAAAGTCGGCGCATCCCAACTCCTTCGCGCGTTTGACCGTTTCGAGGTTCGAGTAGGCTGAGGCCATAATGATGTGGATCGCCTTGCAGCTCGGCAGCTCCTTGACCCTCGCGATGAACTCCAACCCGTTCATTTCAGGCATCATGTAATCCGTAATGATCAATTCCACATCATTTGGGCTCCACAGCATCGCCAGCGCTTCGGCTCCGTTCTTTGCAGACAGCGTCTCGTATCCCTTCGCGTGCAGTGCCAATTCGATGAGCTTGGCGTTGATCGGGTTATCCTCGACGATCAAGATCGACATGGCCTACGCTCCTGCTGATTTGCCAGATCCTCGTTGAAACCTGTTCTATGCCGCCGTACGCGGAAGACTTTCGCGAACCGCTCCGTGGCTCTTCTCGGAGGCCACAACCCATCGCCCAAGCACCTCGGCGAGGGCCTTCGCCTGAAACGGCTTGCTCAAATAATCATCCATGCCAGCTGCGTAACCAAGAGCCTGGTCATCCTGCGCCGTGTTCGCCGTCATCGCGATGATCGGCAGGCGCTTTCCTCCTTGTTCCCGTCGGCGAATTTCCGCCGTCGCCTCGAATCCGTTGATCTCCGGCATCTGGCAGTCCATCAGAACGGCATCGTACTTGGTCCTCGCCACGGCTTCGAGGGCTTCGCGTCCATTGGCGGCGATATCCACCGAACAGCCGAGTTCTTCCACCATGCGGGCGGCTACTTTCTGATTGATCGGATTGTCGTCCACAATCAACACGCGCCCGCCCAGGCCGGCCTGGGCTTCCGCCACACTATGGCGGGTAATGATCGGACCCGGCGGTGCGGCCTGCCCCATCACCGCACTGAGGCAGGCGGTCAGTTGCGCTTGCCGAATCGGTTTGGTGAGATAGGCGGCAATGCCAGCCTCCTGCGCCATTTTGGCATCGCCGCGGCGGCCGAGAGAAGCCAGGAGGACCAAGCGCACCGAACAAATGGCCGCATCCTCCTTGATCCGGCGGGCCAACTCCAGCCCGCCCATCACCGACATGTGCAGATCGAGAATCGCCAAATCGAAGGGCGCGCCGCCAGCGGCAGCCGTTCGAAGCCGATCGAGCGCGCGAACCCCGTCGTCCACGCTTTCGTGCAAGATTCCCCGAGCGCCGAGTTGATGCGCAAGAATTTTTCGATTGATGGCCTTCTCGTCGACGATCAAACACCGACGGCCCTGGAGCGCCGCTTCCACCGTGGGCTGAATCTGGGAGCTGTTCGGCTGTCCGGCCATGCGGACGGTGAACCAAAACAGGCTGCCTTCCCCCGGCACACTCTCCACTCCGATCTCTCCCCCCATCAAACCGACCAGCTCCTTGCAAATAGTAAGACCCAATCCCGTCCCTCCGTATTTCCTGGTGGTCGAACTGTCGGCCTGGGTGAATGGCTTGAAAATGCGAGCGCGCTGCTCCGCCGTCATTCCAATGCCCGTGTCGGCAACCTCGCATCGAATGCCCACCTCGTCCGCCTCGTTGTCTCTCACTTTATTCTCGAGCGTCACCGTGACGACGACCTCGCCATGTTCAGTGAATTTGATCGCGTTGCCGATCAGATTGATCAAAACCTGGCGCAATCGGCCGGGATCGCCGCACAGAAGGGTCGGCACGTTCGCATGAATGAGGTAGGCCAGCTCCAGCCCTTTCGCATAGGCCCGCTCCGCCAGCAACGAGACAACCTCTTCGACCGTCGTATGAAGGTTGAAGTCGATCGTTTCGAGGCTGACCTTGTGGGCTTCGATTTTCGAAAAATCGAGAATGTCGTTGATCACGTCGAGCAGCGCGTTGCCTGAATAGCGGATCATTTCGCCGAACTCGCGCTGTTCCGGGGTCAACGCCGTCTCCATCAAGAGATCGGTCGTGCCGATGACGCCGTTGATCGGCGTTCGGATTTCGTGGCTCATTGTCGCCAGAAAGTCACTCTTGACCCGTGTGCTGACTTCCGCCGCTTCTTTCGCAGCGCGCAGCTCCTGCTGAATCGCATGGCGCTCGCTGATGTCGCGGACGGCCGCGATCACGAACCGGCCCTCGGACGTTTCCATATGACTGAGGGCAATCTCCACCGGAAATTCGCTCCCATCGCGGCGGCGTCCCGTCAGATCGAGCCCGGGACCCATCGGCCTGACCGACGGCACCGCGGTAAAGCGCGTGCAATGGCCGTGGTGCCCTGCGCGAAATCGTTCCGGCACCAGGGTCTCGATCGGCTGTCCGAACAACTCATCCGACGCAAAACCGAACAACACCTCGGCCCGCCGATTGCTCAAGACGATCCGGCCGTTTTTGTCGGTCATGACGATGGCATCGGGGGCCGCCGCCACGAGATATTGGAACTTGTGTTCGGCCTCTTGCGCCTGCGTTTGCGCCTCAATCGCTGTCGCCAACGCGTTGCGCTCCCGGCGACGGCTCCATACAATCCCCCCCGCCAACGGCAGTAACATGCCGATGCCAGCCAGGCCGATCTTTGCCACAGTGACCCGGATCGGTCTTATCAGGTCGTCACGATCTACGCGCACCAGAACGCCCCAGCGAAACGCGCTCTGTCCTTCGATTCCTCTCGTCGTGGCATAGCCCGTCACCACATCCACCTGGCGGCGTACATGTCGCTCCTCGACAAAGCCGGGCGGGCCATTCTCAACCAGCTGCGCCGAAGGCAGACCCATCCGTCTTAAATTGATCTGTCGTTCTTCGCGTAGAATCGAATCGGTGATGACCTCGCCCGCACGGTTGAGAAATTGGTACTCGATCCGTGCATCCGTTCCCCATTGCCCCTGTAACGTGACCACAGTCCGCACAAAGGCGTCCTCCAGCCTGGACACCGCAATCCTCGCTGTAATCGCCCCCAGGAATTCGCCCGACGCCCCCCTGATCGCTGAAGTCAGGGCAATCGAACTGACGTCATGCGAATCCTGATCAATCATCGGCTCTCTGAGGTCAATGGTCCCGAAATCCCTTGCCCATCGAAACCACAGGCGACGGCTCCTATCCTGGCCAATGGTCTCAGAATCAGTCCCGGCGATGATTCGACCTGTCGCGTCGGTGACGCCCAGCCACTCGTACGTATGGTGGGTTTCGCTCATCCATTGCAAATACTCCGACATCTTCTTGGCATCGCCCCCCCTCAAAGTCTGAGAGCGGGCCAACATCTGGATGTCGCTATAGCGCTCCATCATCTGGTAATCCAGCTTGTCCGCTATATCGACCGCAGCCAAGGCCAGGCTTTCTCCGGCAGCCGCCACGAATCGAGATTCGAGATACGAGAGGATGACACCTCCGACCAGCAACGTGACCACGAGACAGACGACCACAAGCAGCGGTAACAGATATTTCTGCGCCACGGACGCTCCCTCCAGCTCACTCCCTTGTATTTGCCCATCCCTGGGGAACACCGCCTGTAACGCCCTATGCCCTGATACCGTCCTACCGCTCATGGGAAAGCCTCCTAACAGGAGATTCAACAGCCCCCTAAACATCGCATGAAAGCAACCCGATGAAGCGTGGCCGGCTGCCCATTGAACCGTCGGAACGATGCCGCCTCTGCAGAGAAAGGCAAAAGGCGCAAATCTACTCCGCCTTTCTGCCTATACCTCATATCGGCAAGATTGAGTGATTCTTAACGACAGCGCAGAGGTGTACTCGGTGGTCGCTGAAGGTTCCCGCCACCCGCTCATTCCACTGCACGATAGAGTAAACCTCCGGTTTGATCGCCCATAGGTCCCCTGCCCCTCTCGGAGCTAAGCCCAGTGGAACATGCATCTCACTGACCTGTGCCATGAGTGTGTGATCAGTGGGAAGTACCTGGGCTCGGGAAGAAATTGTGTTCGCCGTCACCATGGATCCCTTGCTATTGGCGACAAGCACGGAATCTTGGGAACAAGAATAAGGCAGAGAGGGTCTGGATACGCTCCGTGGTTGTTCATGCCATGCGCGGCCCGGAGCCTGTCTCACTCATTGAACGAGATTCGAGAGCCGACCAATCAGGCCAAACTGCAGAATGGCTGCGGGGTTGGAGAGAGACAATCTCTCATTTACCCACTCCAATCTATGGAGAGCCTCTTGGGCTACCGAGGCGTTCGCACGATGACCCCATACCAGCCTAGGCCGTCGTATTCTTGGTATCCGATGGTCCTAGCATAGGCAATCACGTCATGAGCGCCATTGACAGTATACCCTCGTTGTCGTCCCTGGTGATCGAGCGCGAACGGCTGCAGAGGTCCTTGCTTGTCGGAGGCGGCGATAATCCGCAGATCGTTATCGAGCAACATCACTCTGGTGCGCTTCCATGAGGCCTCGGAGATGAAGGCCTCGTTCTGAACAATGATTTGGGATTGGGTTTCCCAATCAAACACGACGCCCAGCACGCCGATGATTGTTCCGTCCACCCGTCCCTCCTTCCAAACAGCGGCGGCATATACGGCGACCAATTTATTGTCATGCAGTGGGTCGTGACAAATGTCGTCGTCGACGTACTGTGGTCTCCCCTCGTTGTCGCCATGGCCTTCCGAAACCCCGCTTGACTTCGTTGCAGGGAGCAATTCGCGCTGGGCCAGCCAGACGAGCCATCTCCCCTTCCCCCTCGACAGCACGAGCCGGCTACCTGTCGCGTCAGGCAGCACGAGTAGATATTGCCTCTCGATGCGCTTCCCCTTCCTGCGGTGGCAGCCACCGACGAAGAATCTCTGCCAAATCCTGCGACTGCACCGGCTTGCTGAGAAAATCATCCATGCCGATGGCCAGGCAACAGGCACGATCTTCGGCCATAGCGTTGGCGGTGATGGCGACGATCGGGATGTGGCCCCATGCTCGCTCTTGTTGCCGGATCAGGCGAGTCGCCTCGAATCCATCCATTTCAGGCATCTGGCAATCCATGAAGACCAGCGCGTATTGAATTCTGGCCAATCCTTCCACCGCCTCACGCCCATTTGCAGCCACGTCCACGCGGCAGCCGAGTTTTTCAAGCATCATGGCCGCAACCTTCTGGTTGACAGGGTTATCCTCGACCACAAGCACGCGAGGACTGCGTTGCGCTTGAGCTTCAGACAAGCTGTGCCGGGTAATCATGAGAGGCGGTTGATTGTCCGCCCGGACAGCCGTTCGCTCCCTCGTTGCCATGGCAAGGGTAAGACACTCGATCAATTGGTTTTGTCGGACTGGTTTCGTAAGATAGGCGAGGATTCCGGCCTCCTGTGCGATCTTCGCGTCTCCTCGGCGGCCAAGCGAGGTGAGCAACACCAGGTGGATTCGGCTCAGTACTGAGTCCGCTTTAATCCTGCGGGCCAGTTCAAATCCATCCATTCCAGACATATGCAAATCGAGGATCGCCACGTCAAATGGCGTGCCCTGCGCCGCGAACCGTTTCATCGTGGTGAGCGCTTGCAGGCCATCATTGGCGCTCTCGTGCAGAATGCCATGGATGCCCAGTTGGTGTTCAAGAACACGACGATTCACGGCATGGTCATCAACGATCAACACCCGATGCCCCCGGAGTGATCTCGACGGAACGACCTGTGCCTGTTGAACCCCTGCCTGCCGCTGGAGGGGAACGATGAACCAGAATGTACTGCCCTGTTCCAATGCGCTTTTCACCCCGATATGGCCCTGCATCAATTGGGTCAGCATCTTACAAATCGCCAGTCCTAGGCCTGTCCCGCCGTATCGGCGGGACGTTGAGCTATCGGCTTGTGTGAACCGCTCAAAGATTCTAATACATTGCTCCGGAACCATTCCGATGCCCGTGTCGGTCACATCAAATCGGATGTTCACGTGCTCCGGTCCGGGACCTTGCATGGAGTCGGCCACGCTCACATTGACGACGATTTCCCCTGTTTCTGTAAATTTGATGGCGTTCGCAACCAAATTGGTCAGGATCTGGCGCACGCGGCCCGGATCTCCCCGCACTGCAGTCGGAACCGAGGCCTGCACCAGGCTCGCAAGCTCCAGCCCCTTGCTGTGAGCCCGCTCCGCCAAGAGCATGACCACATCTTCGCACAAGACCCTGAGATCAAAATCCACTGTTTCCAAATCGAGTTTCCCCGCTTCGGCCTTTGAGAAATCGAGAATGTCATTGATGATATCGAGCAAGGCCTCCCCCGACACACGAACCGTGTCAGCATATTCACGCTGCTCCGCAGTGAGCGGCGTATCCAGAAGCAGACCTGTCATACCGATAATGCCGTTCATCGGCGTGCGGATCTCGTGACTCATTGTCGCGAGAAACTCGCTCTTGGCTTTGACACCGGCTTCCGCCTCCTCCTTCGCGGCGCGCAACTCCAGGTCTTGCGCTTTCTGCCGCGTGACATCCCGGATAGCCGCAATCACCAATCGACCTTCCTCTAAATCGACATGACTCAAACTGATCTGCACAGGAAATTCGGTGCCATCTCGCCGACGCCCTGTCAGGTCGAAATCGATGCCTACCAATTCCGCAGCGGGCATCTCGGTGAACCGCGCGCAATCTCGCCGATGCCGGTCCCAACAGTCCCCAGGCACCAAGGCTTCGACCAGCTTCCCTCGGAGCTCGTCGACTGCGAGACCGAACAGCCGTTCGGTCTGGCGGTTGGACAGCACGATGCGGCCATCGACATCCGTCATCACAATCGCATCGGGAGCCAATTCCACGATGTTGTGGAACTTCGCCTCCGCCGCTTCGGCACGTTTGCGCTCCTCATCGGCTATCGCTCGTGCATGCTCGAGATGGGTGATTGTCCAGAGCAGTCCTCCGAGCAACGGCAGAAAGACAAGTGCCCCTCCAAGACCGATATTTTCGAGAATCCTTCGGATGGGAGCCAGAATGTCGCCGCGGTCCACCCGCACGAGGACACCCCACCGAAACGCCCCAATCCCTTCGATTCCCTTCGTCATGGCATAGCCTGTCACCACTTCCACCGGACGGCGCAGGTGCTGCTCTTCGATAAATCCCGGAGGAGCTGAATCAAACAACTGCGCCGATGGCAGCCCCATTCGTATTAAGTTGACCTTCCCTTCCTGTCGGAGATGCGAATCCGCAATAACCTCACCTGCGCGATTCATGAATTGGTACTCGACCCTGATATCCGATCCCCATTGCGCCTGTAAGGCGACCACGGTCTGTACGATGGAGTCTTCCAAGACCGCAAACGAGATTTGCGAAGTGACAACCCCCAGAAATTCTCCCGACTTTCCTTTGATGGGCGCCGTCAGCCTCGCTGCCATGACGCCATGTGACTCGTCAGAGCGTTTCGGCTCTACAGCGTCAACTCCCTCAAAATCCCTCGCAGACCGAAACCAATGGCGAGATCCGCTCTCGAGACCGAGCTCTTCGGAATTCGTCGAGGCAATGATTCGACCGACTGCATTGAGGACGGCGATACTTTCATAGACAGGGTATGCGTCAGTCATCCATCTCAAATACTCTGTCATCGCCACCACGTGGCGCTCCTGGAAGGTCCCGGACCGGGCCAGCATCTGGATGTCGCCGTACCGTTCCCGCATCTGCAGATCCATCTTGCCCGCGATATCACCCGCTGCCAACGCGAGGCTCTGGCCTGCATCCGCTATCAATTGACGCTCGAGGTAGTGCAAGGTGATGGCACCCACTGCAAGGCTCCCCGCCAGAAGGGCGAGGATCAGGATGGGTACAGCTCGCGAGGAATGCCGAACTGTCGGCCAGTACCGATACACAGGCAGTTTACTCTCCATACGTTCTCTCGACCTACGCAGCGCCTAGCAAGCCTCTCTCCCCCTCATACCTCCACACCATCCACTTGATACAAGAACCTCGCGGATGGAGATCTTTCCCAACGCTTCTCCCACTATCTCCGCCTGCTGTCGCGAGCGGACGGAGGTCCCTCTCTTTCAATTTCGGATTATTTTTCAGAGACTTAATGCGCGTGAATACTCATCTGTGGCAGGAACAACTACGCTAGCTGTCTGAAAAGACTTATGTCATCATTCGCCCGGCTTGCGGCGCGGGTGGAAAAGGTAGGGAAGATATGGTTGGCACTACTCGATCATGCCGAGCTTCAGGGCGATCACGATCGCGTTGACAAGGTCATCGGTATAGAGCTTCTCCTTGATGGCTTCAACATGCATTTTGACTGTTCGCGGCGAGATGTCCAGGAGATCGGCAATGGCCTTGACCTGATGGCCTTTCGCCCGCAGTTCAAGAACGGCACCTTCCCGCTTGGTCAACCGTCCCCTGGGGTAGGAACGCTCGAAAGCGTGGGTCAGAGAAGGCAGCAGATCACAAAAATATTTCATATGGAGGCGGCATTCCTCTTCAGAATCCAAGACAAGCGCGATGTAGCACCCCAATTCATGATCTCCCGTCTCAATGGTGCCGCCGCACAGCGAATACTGCAGTTGATACTCCCGCACCTTCCTCACAAACTCGGGATCAATCTGTCTCGAGAATCGGCGCGCGACCTCGTTCCAGACAAATGGCTCTCTTGTCCGCAACCACTCCGCAAAGACCGGATCCTTTCTGAGCATCCCCTCTGTGAAATACCAGCGAAGGAACGGTTTGGATTAGCCGATGCTCAAGATATTGCAGAGTCGGTAGGCGCGGGGATAGCCCCACGCACAGACGAGAGACCGATAGGGGATGAGGGAATGTACCAGGGTGAGGAGCCGCTTAAATTGTTTGGGAGTTCGGCATTTCCTGGCGAGACCGAGAATGGCATCGAGTGAGGCGTGGGCAGACCCAATTCATCGCACCGCAACCGGCTTCTGTTCAAACTCCAAAAGAGAGACCATGCGGACACCCCGATGCCGACGCATCGCCCCTGCCCATATAGCCACCTTGTCTTACGGTTAAGACGTTATACACTGGTTTCCTAAGGAAAGTCTCTACAGAGAGCTCTGGTTCATATGGCAACGCCTTCTACATGATTCAACGCCACAAGCTTAAGGGGCCTGGTTAATTAATGGATGATTCCAAAGCATTCCCACAACGTGTCCTCGAAGGCCTCTCGGAGGCTGTGAAGAACATCTTCCACCCCTCATTCTATGAGCGCACACTTCGCGAGATCGGAATGCGTCTTGGCCGGGAGGTGGTCAGCCAGGTTCGACAATCTCACCCAGCTGCACCGCCGTTCCAACGGGAAGACTACCTTCGCTGTCTGGAGTGGATGAAGACGCACTGGGGGTGGAATCATGACGTGAAGGTGGAAACGAACGGCCTCGTCAGCATTTCTATTCCGCACTGCCCGTTTGGGAAACTTGCCGCAGATGATCCGCATCTCTGTCAGATTGAAGCGGGCATGCTCGGAGGGATCGCCGGACACCATTTCAACTTCGCCAAGGTCGAGATTTGTCGCGGGCCCGACGTGCCTCCGAAAGAGTGTTCCTTAACCGTCCATCTCGAACGGACCCCTCAGAGCATGATTGTCGAAGGGCCTTCCTTTCCGCTCGCACCCGCAGAGGAGAAACAAGTACCTACGGTCGGTCCAGAAATAGAGATGTTCGCCCAACTCACCCCGCGAGAACAGCAAATAGTGAGGCTCATCGGGGAAGGTCTCTCGGACAAGGGAATTGCCGGCATCCTCAAACTCAGTGTCCGTACTGCGGAGGGACACATTGCGAAAATTCGAGAAAAAACCGGCTTGAAATCCCGAAGCGCACTCATCCGATGGGCGATTCGAATCAACCATGACAGGTAATCGTGATGCATCGACAACATCTTTTGCCTACTGACACTTCATCATCTTAGAGACATTCAGAGGGCTTGAGAGAGAGATGAGAATACTGGGCAGGGGGTATTCAGCCTGGATCCAAGGCAATCCTTACCAAAACGCAACCAGGCTGACCGGTCACCCTAGCGATCATTCGATCACATCGCACGATCGTACGGTCCAGGCCAAAACAGCCACATCGATCAGGCTGCTGATCGCCGATAGCCATGAAATTGCGCGGGCCGGCGTGCGGACGATGCTGGATCATGCCGAACACATCAAGATTATCGGCGAGGCAGGCACGGTGACGGCCGCTGTAGAACAAGCTCATCGACTCAGGCCCGATGTCGTGCTCATCGAGTTACGATTGCCTGGCGGAGGGGAAATCGATGTATTGCGTCGCATCCACGAAGTCTCTCGCAACATTCGTTTACTCGTGCTGACGCATAGCCCCGATGACTGGTCTATCATCTCAGCTCTACGATCTGGAGCGGCAGGCTTCATGCCCAAGACCGTCACCGGACCAGAACTAGTCCGGGCCGTTGAAAGAGTCGCCGCAGGGCAATCGATCCTTGATCCGGCTGTCTCATCCAGAGTACTGGCCTATATCCGGGACCAACATGTTTCAATATGCGAGAAAATGCGGGGGACGCTCTGTGCCCAAGAGCACCGTATTATGGAACTTGTGGCGCAGGGAAGAATCAACAAAGAAATCACTAGTGCGCTAGGCCTCAGCGATAAGACGGTCAAGAATTACTTGAACAGTATCTACCTCAAACTTCAGGTCACTCGCCGTGCGCATGCGACGTCTGTTTTTCTTCAACAAACCTACAAAACTTAGGGCCTTATCAGAGGCCTATTCAGCTGCCAAACCGTGCCTACGCTATCCATGAAGCTTTATGCTTTTGATCTTTAGGTGCATGCACGCGGCGTTCAACCGACTCTCATGATCGCTCTCTTGCCGGTCTCCTGAGAACCCCATGATAAAAATCGGCTGCCTACCACACCGACAGCCGCACCAATCGTATCCGCCAGCCAATCGAGCCAATTCGAATCTCGAAACGGAACGAACGCTTGGTGAACCTCATCGCTCAGCCCATACAACGAGGCCAGAAGGAGGGCTGCCGGAATCGCTTGTTGTCTCCACGCATCATTCCCACTTCCACGAAGCGCCCGGTAACACAACGCACCGAATACCGCATACTCGACGGCGTGCAAAACCTTATCACTGAAATGCATGACGAACGGCACATGCTCTTCCGGATGCGACTGCGCGGATAAATAAAAAATGAGCCCGGCATAGCCGCACACCGGCCCCCAATACCGAAGAAAGGTCACCATCTCAACTCCTCGTGCGATGTTCCATCACAAACCCGCCTGCAGATTGCATGCTCATACCCCCTATGACATACTCGCCAAGATGAAGGGAAATCGGCATCAATGAAGCATGTCCACGTGTGTTTTCTGTGGCATATGCACCAGCCCTATTACACCGATCCGGTGGCCGGATCAGCCAGTATGCCATGGGTGCGCCTGCATGCGACCAAGGCCTATTACGATATGGCCTATCTGTTGGAGAAATTCCCCGGTGTACGCGCCACGTTCAATTTTACGCCGTCTCTCCTCTTGCAGTTACAGGAGATCGGGAGCGGGAAGATCCTCGATCTGTTTCTCGAACATGCACAACGCCCAGCGGCCAGCCTCACCCTTGAAGAAAAGGCCTTTCTGGTCCGTCATTTCTTTTCAGCCAACTGGGCGACCATGGTGCGCCCCTATCCACGATACCATGAGTTGCTGGTGAAACGCGGACTGGATGTCCCGGGGCATGATCTCCACCGCGTCGCCCGTCAATTCTCCACACAAGAGTTGCTAGACCTCCAAGTCTGGCACAACCTCGCCTGGTTCGGATATGGCACCGTTCAACAATATCCTCGTCTGGCTGCGCTGCGCCAGAAAAATCGCAGCTTCACCGAGGAGGACAAGCAGGAAGTATTGGAGTTGCAGCGGAGGGCCATACAAGACATTATTCCGCTGTACCGACGACTCATGGAGCGGGAGCAGGTTGAACTCACGACGACTCCCTTCTACCATCCGATTCTGCCTCTGGTGATCGACACCGAGATCAACCGAAGAGCCAGGCCGGATCTTCCCTTGCCTGCTCGTTTCCATGCTCCGGAGGACGCGGCAGCACAACTTCAACAAGCCGTCGAATTTCACCAGTCCACATTCGGGCGGGCTCCGACCGGCTTGTGGCCATCAGAGGGATCGGTGTGTCCCGAGATGCTTCCGCTGATCCATCAGACCGGCCTTCGCTGGTTTGCCACGGACGAGGGCATCCTCGCACGCTCCCTGGGAATGTGCGGCCGCCCATGGCATCGGCAGTCCGCGCTCTATCAACCCTATCGCATCGGTGAACCCGAACATGCGTTGACCGTACTGTTCCGCGACCGCGAGATCTCAGACGCATTCGGATTCGTCTACCACAAGACGACGCCCGAATCCGCCGCCGAGGATGTCCTGCGGCGTCTGCGGAGCATTATCCACGATGCACCGCAAGAAAAGATCGTCATACCCATCATCCTGGACGGTGAAAATCCGTGGGAACACTATCACGACGGCGGGGAGCAGTTCCTGTCTCTCCTGTACGAAGCCTTCACCAACCACGAACTGGATCACGACGGACAGGTCCTGGTCCAGGCTTCGACCATGTCGGATGGGATGGCTGCGGTGCAACCCACACAACAGCTCCCCTGCCTCCATTCAGGATCCTGGATCAATTCCGACTACAAGATCTGGATTGGGCACTACGAAGACAATCGCGGGTGGGATCTCCTCGGTCACACTCGTACACAACTGGTGAATCTCGCACAGAGTCTTCCGCCTGACCGTGCACAAGCGGCCTGGCAAGAACTCTACGCCGCCGAAGGGAGCGACTGGTTCTGGTGGTACGGCGATGATTTCGATACCGATTTTAAACCAGAATTCGACCGCCTCTTCCGCACCCATCTTCGGAATGTCTGGACGCATATGGGCATCCCGCCCCCCGATCAACTGAATACTCCGATCTGCACGAGGGCCATCGCCTCAGAATCCGATTCAGTCCAACAGCCGCTCGTCCTGCTGAATCCCACAATCGACGGCATTGTGACCGACTTTTTCGAATGGCGTGGCGCCGGAAACATCAACACCCAGCCACCGCTTGGAGCCATGTGGAAAGCTGATGGACTCTTCACGGCGATCCAATTCGGTTGGACCTCAAATCAGCTCGTGATGAGATTCGACCCAGACGAAGCGAGTACGACACGACAGGGCCTCGACGTTGATATTCGGTTGCAAGCGCCTCAATGTACTTTTCGGCTGACATTTGCGCTTGCCTCGCCAGGCCCGGAGGCTTTTCTCTTGTCTCGCCAAACCCAGGCAGATGCCTGGCAAGAGATCGGCTCCTATCGGTCAATCAAGACCCACACCATTCTGGAGTTGGCCGTCCCTTGGAAAGAGCTGTGCCTGGAACAAGGAAATACGATCCAGATGTCGATCATCGTGCGAGAACACGGCCTCGAAGTCGCTCGCTATCCTGGCCATCATCCGGCCGTCCTGACCGTACCTGGGCCGGAATTTGAGGCCGAACTGTGGAGAGTGTGATCATCCTAAAGGGTTGCGAAGGGGATCGGCTTCCAAGCCGGTGACGGTGAGTCTTCTTTCTCCTCACCCCCTCCCCTTCACCTCTATATTGTAGGAGGAGAAGAGATGCCAGATCTAAGACGTGACCCCGTTGTGGGCCGCTGGGTGATTATTTCCACTGAGCGCAGGGGCCGCCCACATGACTTTATCAACCTCCAACCTGCCCGACCGGTTTCAACGACCCTCTGTCCGTTTTGCCCGGGACAGGAACGGCTCACGCCGAAAGAAATCATGGCCTATCGGCCGCAGCCGGGCGGACCCAATTCTCCCAATTGGACCGTACGCGTCATCCCGAATAAATTTCCTGCGCTGCAAGTTGAAGGTGACATGGGTCGCGAGGGGATCGGACTCTACGACCGCATGAACGGCGTGGGTGCCCACGAAGTCATCATCGAAACACCCACCCATGTCGAAGGCCTTGCCGATCTTCAGATCAAGAAGATCGAGGACGTGCTGTGGGCCTATCGAGACCGAATGATCGACCTCCGAAAAGACATTCGATTCCGCTACATTCTCATTTTCAAGAACCACGGCGCATCCGCCGGCGCCACCCTGGAACACAGCCATTCTCAACTCATCGCATTGCCGATCGTCCCGACCAACGTGCAGGAGGAGCTGGACGGATGCCGCACGCACTATCAGCAGAAGGAGCGTTGCATCTACTGCGATATACTCCGGCAGGATCTCTCGGAGGGAGATCGCATCGTCGCCGAGAATCCGGAGTTCCTCTGCGTCACACCCTTCGCGCCACGATTTCCGTTCGAAATGTGGATCCTCCCCAAGCGCCATGCGGCGTATTTTGAGGAGAGCCAGAAGTCACAGTTCGAGTTTCTGGCCCCGATCCTTTCGGAGTCGCTGCGCCGTATGGACAAAGTGCTCGCTCGCCCCTCATACAACTTCATTCTCCATAGCTCTCCCCTGCATGAGAAAACCGGCGACTACTACCATTGGCACCTGGAGATCATCCCTAAACTGACGCAAGTCGCCGGCTTCGAATGGGGCACCGGCTTCTACATCAATCCAGTGTCACCGGAAGAAGCAGCGACGTTCCTCCGCGAAGCAGGAATCTAAGTGCCGGCCCGCTTTCGCATCGAAAATCCCACGCTTGCGGGAGTCCTGCGCAAGATTGAGCAACTGGTTCGCCGCGCCGGTGGAAGAACATGGCTGGTCGGCGGCTCGGTCCGTGATCTCGCGCTCGGCCAACAGCCACGGGATTTGGACCTCGAAGTGACGGGTCTGCCGCCCGGCCAAATCCATGCACTACTGACTGAGCACTTCTCTGTGCAATTCGTCGGAAAAACCTTCGCGGTCTTTAAGTTACAAGGTCTGCCAATCGATGTGTCCATTCCCTCCCGCATGCGGACTGACGACACCTCTCTTCCTGGCTTGCTGAGGCAAGCCGACCCCGACATGCCGATTGATGAGGCGCTGGCACGACGAGACTTCACCATCAACGCAATGGCCTGGGATCCGGACACCATGGAGCTTCGCGATCCCTTCAACGGTCGCGGCGACCTTGATGCACGGATCTTACGCCACGCGTCGAACCGATTCGCCGAAGATCCTCTACGCGTCTTGCGTGGCATGCAGCTGGCTGCCCGCTTTGAACTCACGGTCGCGCCTGAAACAGTGGCCCTGTGCCAGACACTCTCCCAGGAAGGTCAACCGAGCGAGCGTCTGTGGGAAGAATGGAAGAAGCTGCTCCTCCAAGGACGCAAGCCATCGCTGGGGTTGCAGTTCTTACGTCACTGCGGCTGGCTCCGTTTCTATCCGGAGCTCGCAGCCCTTGAAGGCTGTCCACAAGATCCCATCTGGCACCCAGAAGGCGACGTCTGGATCCACACACTCCACTGCCTGGACTGGTTCGCTGCGGAGCGCACCGGTGATGAGCCGGACGACCTGGCTGTTGGGTTGGGCGTCCTCTGCCACGACTTCGGCAAACCGGCCACGACCAAAGAAGAATATGGACACGTCAGCTCGCGAGGACATGAATCGGAAGGGACAGGCCCCACACAACGTTTTCTTGAGCGACTGACCAACCAGCACAGCCTGATCGATGAGGTGGTCCCGCTGGTATTGTGCCATCTCCGTCCTCGTGCCCTCCATGACGCCAACGCTTCGGACAGCGCAGTCCGCCGATTGGCAAGGCAAGTCCAGCGCATCGACCGATTGGTGCGTGTGGCGCGGGCCGATCATGCAGGCCGGCCACCGAAACAGTTTGATGGATTTCCTGCCGGTGAGTGGCTGTTGGCCCGAGCACGCCAGCTGGAAGTGGACCGTCAGACGCCTTCTCCCATTATCATGGGCCGTCACTTGTTGGAATTGGGGATCCAGCCTGGTCCTCACATGGGCCGACTGCTTGATGACTGTTATGAGGCTCAGCTTGATGGAGAGTTTGGAACACTCGAAGATGGCTTGATCTACGCGAAAAGCAGACACTCCGCGCTGTGTTAGTCGACAACCTTGTTCCTTGAATCTCGAATTCTTACACCTGTCCCCCTCGAACACCTCGTCCTCCTCAAGTTACTCCTCTGAGGATGAGGACTCGCGAAACGCTCAGCCCATCATGTATGTTCGCGAGCGGAGTGAGGCAGTTTAGTCGTACACAAACTATTCCGCTACGGCACCTTGCAGGATAAACCATTCACATCTTCATGAGAGGAATTTCGTAACCTGCTGATTACCTGATGGTCTTTGTCTCATCTTACTAATAGGACGAAATGGCACTACCTTTGCTGAGCATCTAGGTAAGTGCCAAGTGAGTGGCACACATATTTTTTAACTTCTTATTTTAGGGGGTCCTTATAATGAAGAGCATGTTGATGGCAATCATGGCAGTGGCAGTGGCAGTGACCTTCAGCGCACCAGCGTTCGCCGGCGAGAAGAAAGAAGAGAAGAAGGGCGGCCATGTGGTGATGGCTGAAGAGAAGAAAGAGAAGAAGGGTGGCCACATGGACACCTACGGCGACAAGAAGGAAGAGAAGAAGGGCGGCCATGCCGACACCTTCGGCGAGAAGAAGGATGAAAAGGGCGGCAAGTAAGTTCTAGCTTATTGAGGCTACGCTAGGGGGCTTTCTACCGAAGAGGAGAAAGCCCCCAGTGTTTTTATTACTCCGGAACAGAATCCCCTACCCTCCTGCTGATCGCCACAGACGGTCAACCTTCATTCTTGATATGTCCATGCGCTTCTGTAAGAATATTTCTGGTGCCAAGATCCGTGCAAATATGTTCCTCCCATGGCTCACCAAACTGAATCCCTCGGCACAGGAGTTGGACGTAGGCGTCTTATGAGCCTCACCAGATCGACGATCCGTCATTATCTTGCATTCCAGCTATGTGCATTCTTACTCGTGACAACAGCGTGCGCCTTATTCAACCAGACCGTACCCAGTGGAACAGCCACGCTTTTGTGGGAGGCTAGTGAGGGATCAGACCTTGCCGGATACAAGATCTATCAGGCAACAGCGCCAGGTGCGTATGGAGAGCCGACAGCGACCGTCCCCATGAATGTTACGAGCTATACTGTGCCTGGCCTTGCATCCGGCACCACCTATTTCTTCACAGTCACCGCATATAAGTCGAACGGCGCTGAAAGTCCCTTCTCAAGCGAAGTGAGCAAGACCATCCCCTAACCACCTGCCCCCGGACCTCGAATCTAGACTTTCTAGCGTTCGTCTCTTGACCCCTTCTCACTGAGAACTGTATAACCACTGACACCGGTACGTGCTGAGACAAAAGCGCTGAGACGAGACAGCATCCTCTACCTATTCGTCGTCAAGCGATCCCTTTACCTCAGGACCTATACCTCAGCGGAAAATACAGATGCGCCCGTAGCTCAATGGATAGAGCATCTGACTACGGATCAGAAGGTTACAGGTTCAAGTCCTGTCGGGCGCACCACACCAGGGTCCTTCTTCCTTCACTGTCCCGCTAACAGATCTGGCCATATCATATTCAGTCCTATTTGGATGCTCCATCCAGAGATCGCTCGTGCCGGAGGCTCATCCAGTCTAGCCGTTTCCTTGTCTTCGACAGATCAACCGGTCAGTTCACGCGTGAACGCATCCCGCACCGCTGGCTCTGAACGAGCTAGGAAATAACACGCTGACCGACACGGTCGATATGAGCTTCCCTTCCGACTTAACTACGCGCCGCCGCCCGGGCAAGCACTTCCTTTTGCAGGGCGTCGATATCGGCCTTGGCTCCAAGCGCCAGCTCCTCCACCCGTCGTTCACTCTCCGGCCCCGGCACATGGGAAAACTCATGGCAGTCTTCATACGCCTGTTCAGTCGTACCTGTGGCTTTGATGATCATACCGGCGATGACCCCTCCAACGATTGCGGTGGCAAGCGTCATCGCGATGCCCACGAGTTGAACCCCAGCGACACCAGGCACCACAACAATTGCGATCAGTCCACCCAATAACCCAGGCATCCCATGCAGATTGTGGACGCCGCACGTATCGACGAGCTTGATCTTCGATTCGAGCATGGGCTGAATAAACACATACCCGATGACCGACAAAGCACCGGCCAACAATCCGATCCCAAACGCACCTGTGGGGCTCACGAGGTTACAGGTCGAGCCAATGGAGACTCCACCCGCCAATGCGGCATTAGCCATATCCACCATCGAGGTCTTTCCATGATGAAAACGTGTGCTGAGGAAGTAGGTGGCAAGCGTGGCCCCGCTCAGAGCCAGGATCGTATTCACGACCGTTTGGGGCATTTGCTCGAACGGCACAATTGCGGTCGCAAAACTCGGCCAAAACAACCACAGCACCATGGACCCGAGCATCGCGAACCGATCAGACGTCGGATCGGATTCGATCGGCTGACTCCGCTGCTGCGCCGTCGTCAGCACCAGAGACGCGGCCAATCCGAAATAGGCACCGAATGCGTGGATGACGATCGATCCAGCTGAATCCTGAAACCCTTTGGTCAGCCCCGAACCATTGTCCAACACCAAATATTCGTTCAGCGCATAGAGCGGCACCAGCAACAGCGTGAGTAACGCGTACTGAAACACGCGCAAGCGTCCAAGCACCGCCCCCATCGCGATCAACGCCGTTGCCACTGAAAATTCCGCCAGCATGAGCGTTTCAACCGAATGGGCCTGGATCGAATGCCCCACCACTCCATTCGCGCGCAACAACATGTACAGAGGTATCCCCGTTGCGACGACGAGATAGGTGCCGGTCGTAGCCCCGAAGCCATATCGTCGGACGAAGACCATAAGAAAGCCGAACCCGACGACCAACATGGCCAGGATGTGAATCGAGTAGTTATATTGCGCGACCAAGCGCGCCTCATTCACGGCACCAGCCGGCTCTTCGGCACCGACCCAACTTGTGACGCACAAGAGCAACAGACCTGCTGCGCTGAGCACCTTCAACCAGAAGCTGTTCCGCATCGAGTCCTCCTTGGACAGTAGGAGTAAAAGGGGGGGCTATTAGGGAGAGCAGTGTACCCCATTGGCGAGCGCTCTTGTCAAACCCCACCAAAGGTTTAGTCGCGAGACCAATACTGCACATCCAGTGTCAATCAGTCAGTCAGAAACGAGAGAATAATGAGGAAGTAGGCGATACATCGAACGAAGTACTGGTTTCTCAGCCTAGATCTGCGGCGCACACCCCAAACTCGCTATTCCCGCCACCGGCTCGGTATCCGCCATGACCTAGGGAAAAGGATACCGGTTTACTTGTCTGAAATGAGCGACGAATTCCAAAGGTGGCATGCGACGGCTATTCGTAACATTACTACAGATGAGGCACTCGCGGATTACTCAACTTTCAAGGGCGCATCACTCTTCTCCCTCTGTTCAAACCGGGCCTCGCGCGCGCTCCATTTTCTATAGCACGCTAGACAGCAGGACTTCCCTGAGTATAATGACATAAATTCATGCCTATGATTGGACTTCTGGTACTACTCGTCG
Organism: Nitrospiraceae bacterium; assembly: GCA_919902665.1. Classification (GTDB taxonomy): domain Bacteria; phylum Nitrospirota; class Nitrospiria; order Nitrospirales; family Nitrospiraceae; genus Nitrospira_D. The sequence goes on along the minus strand of CAKKRK010000098.1, from coordinate 13,685 downwards.
GTCTTCTGCCACTCTTCTCTCATCCAACCTCGTCGTGGGCTGGGACGAAGTATGAGGAGGGCCTCAAGCAATTGGCTGACGGGGTGGCTGAAGGAGCCGCCAAGGCAAAAAAGCAGCGCCTGGCGTTTCTCGACTTCACCGATGGAAAAGGGGAATCGACCCCGATGGGACAGTTCCTGGCCGAGGAACTCGGGACACAGATCATGGTGGCCGGTGAATTGACGGTGGTGGATCGCGCCCTTGCGTACTCGACCCTGAAGAAGTTACACGTTGATCACATCGACTCGGCCCACGCGAAGACCCTACAGCAGGCGGCCAAAGCGATACGCGCCGACCTGTTTGTGGACGGCGTCATCCTCGACACGCCCGATGGCCTGCAGGTCACCCTACGACTCATCAGCCCATCGAATGCCCAGCCGATCCGTGCGATACGAGGGATGCTGCCCAAAGCCGGCCCCTTGAATATGTTCTTTAAGAAAGAGGAAACTCCGCAACCGATCATGAGCATCAACAGTCCTAAAGAGGCTTCGACGCCGGTCGGTTTAGGGAGCTACCGGAACGAGTACTACGAAATGGTGATCCGATCGATCGAACTGCAGGCCAACCGAGCCAAGGTGGATCTCACCATTGAAAACCTTTCCCGACGCGATCTGAAGGTCCTCTGTCGCTTACAGGAGACACTCCTGAAGGACGAACAAGGAACGGCTTGGCCTCAAGGCGTTGGGGACAATCGAGAAGGGCTGTGTACCCATGGCATCGAACTCTCCCCTCGCCGGAAGGAACGGGCCGTCCTGACCTTCACCGGCTCATCGGAGACAGCCGCCACGCAATTCACACTTCATTTCAGCGAAATATTACCTCGGCGAGACGCCTCCTTCGTCATCGATGGACTAAAGATTGGCTCGCCGTCGGAATCTACGCTGACGACACCGTAAAGGATCACACATGTCGAAAACCTTGAAACAAGTGCTCACGATCGCCGGCTCGGATTCAGGCGGAGGCGCGGGTATCCAGGCCGATATCAAAGCCATGTCCGCCAATGGTGTGTTCGCCATGTCTGTCATCACGGCGATCACGGCCCAGAATACCGAAGAGGTGACGGATATCTTCGAATTGCCACCGGCCATCATCGCCTCGCAACTCGACGCGATCTTCGATGATTTCGACGTCGCTGCCGTGAAGACCGGGATGTTGTCCTCAGTGGCCATCCTCGAAGTGGTCGTGAGAATGCTGACCCCTCAGCACGTGACCAACCTGGTCGTGGATCCGGTGATGATTTCCAAGAGCGGTCATGCGCTCTTGCAACCGGACGCGGTCGAAGCAGTCAAGACCACGCTGTTGCCGCTCGCATTGGTCGTGACACCGAACGTGCATGAGGCGCAGCAGTTGTCGGGTATTGAGGTTGCCTCGTTGGCTGATGCTCGGCGAGCCGCCAAGATCATTCATGGATTCGGATGTAAGTATGTGCTGATCAAAGGCGGCCATCTCCTCGCTGAACGGGCGACGGATCTGCTCTACGACGGACGATTTTTTAATGTCTTGAAGGGGGAGTTTATCGAGACCCGCCATACGCATGGCACCGGCTGTACGTTCGCCTCCGCGCTGGCAGCGCATCTGGCACGAGGGCAATCCGTCCTGGATGCGGCGCAAGCCGCCAAGTCCTACGTCACCGAAGCGATCCGTCATGGGCTGGCAATCGGCCACGGACAAGGCCCCACGGATCATTTTTATTTCCTAGAACGGTAGCGGCATATCCATGTTTACACGACCCTATCCACCCCTCTCATTTTGCTTCACAGGCCTTGGCTGGCTGGTGCTGGCGTCCATCCTCGGGTTGGCGATCCTGATCGGGCTGATTCGTGGCACTCCGCTGCCGCCATGGGTCCGAATGCTTCATGTCCATGCCGTCTTGGTCGGTGGTGTGGCCCAGATTATTCTTGGTGGATTTCTCCTATTCATCTCCCCCCCTCACGCGGCTGACCGAAAAGAATCAGACTCACATCCCCTCACATTCTGGGCGCTGAACAGCGGGCTGGTTGGAATGCTCGTGGGGTTCTGGCTGCATCAGTCCCTGATCGTAGGCGTCGCCGGCTTCGTGGTGATTGCCGCATTTTCCTCCGTCATCTACACCGTGTGGATCCCTGCGAGCAGGGCCTGGAAGTTCTCAATCAAAGAGTCTTGGTATTACGCGCTCTCTCTCTTCTGCCTCGTGGGCGGGTCGGCCTTCGGAGAAATTATGGCACTCGGGTTCGTTCAGGAATCCTATGGCTATATGCGGCTTGCGCACATTCACCTGGTGGTGCTCGGCTTTGTGGTGCTGGCCATCATCGGCATGATGCACTATCTCCTCCCGATAATCTGGAGCCGCCCTTTCTTAAGCCCCAAGCTCGCGCAGACAGCGATAGTCTTGATGCCCCTCGGTGTCGCTGTTTTGATCGGCGGATTCTTGAACTCATCGGTCTCGGTTGAAATGGCCGCTGGCGCCATGCTCTTCACAGGCGGAATTCTCTGGACCGGCAATCTGCTGGGAACTTGGCGCGCCTCGACCCACAGCGGCAGCGCCGCCTCGGACCATCTTTTGGTCAGTACCTTCTTTCTCCTGTTCACCATCATCCTCGGCGTGCTGGTCGGAGCGAATCACCTCTCCAGTCCCCCGCGGCTGCCGTACGGCACACTCCACCTCGTCGCCTATACACATATGACGTTCGTCGGCTTCATCGTGAATGCCATCATGGGCGCGTGTTCCTACTTCATACCCATCACGCTAGCAGCTGATCGTGTCCCCAATACCAAGAAGCGCGGGCCGTATCTCCATCAGCTAAACGGGATCATGAACCGCTGGAAATCGGTACAGATCGCCACTCTCTCGCTCGGAACCATGGGGCTTGGCCTCTTGGCCGCACTCACGTGGAATGTGCCGCTGACCTCCATCTACATCCATATTGCAACCTGGACGAGTCTCGGCCTCCTCATCACCGGCTTGGTGCTCTTTTCAGTCAAGCTGACCTCAATCATCGCCAAGAAACCGGACACACTTCGGGCCGCACAGACCTCCACCGACGAACTGAAACTCACGGCCTGAACGTCCGGCCAGGTATCCCCCGTTCCTGACCTCGGACATCGACTCTGCTACAATCCCTCCCATGGAAGAACGGTTCTCATTTCTCGATCCTCAGGGTCATCGAGTCGCCGCCATCTTAACCGTCCCTGACGGAGGAACAGACAAGATAGCCATCCTGTGTCACGGGTTTCTTTCATCAAAAACCAGCTCAACGAACAATGCACTGACCCGCATGCTGATCGACCGAGGTATCGCCACCTTTCGCTTCGACTTCTTCGGCCAGGGAGAAAGCGAAGGCCCGTTCGATCAGATTACCGTCAGTTTGGCAGTTGAACAGGCACAGCGCGCGGTCGATCTCATGAGGGAGCGTGGTTATCGGCACAGCGGCCTGATGGGATCAAGCTTCGGCGGTCTGGTTGCAACGCTGACTGCGTCTCAACGAACGGACTTGGCCTGTCTCGCCCTGAAGTGTCCTGTCGTCGACTTCGCCGAGGAGCTACAGCTCGAATTCGGGGATAATGGAATGGCGCAATGGAAAGCAACTGACACGATTCCAAACATTATGGGCGGCTCTGACCGAATCGCCCTCCACTATGCCTTTTATGAAGATGCGCTCCGACAGATCGCCTACGTCCCCGCACGATCAATCACGGCTCCGACCGTCATTGTGCAAGGCGATCAAGACGAGCATGTCCCGCTCCATCAAAGTCAGCGGCTCTATGAGGCACTACAGATCAAGAAACATCTCGAGCTGTTGCCCGGTGCCGACCATCAGTTCACGAAGGGGACCGACTTCACGCGAATGACTCAAACCCTTGCGGATTGGCTGACACAGCACCTCTCGACGACTCGGCCCTGACGCGACGTCTCAGGGATGCTGAATTTCTTGGAGCACAAACTGTTTCGGAAGCAGGACGGGCAGAATCACACCGATCGGATCGCCGCGCTTGATCGTCGTGGGCTTGTGCAACTGTAACAGAAAATTGGCGGTGAAAGCTTCGTAGTCTGGCAACCAGGCATACTGATTCGGCGTGCGCTTGTACTCCTGCGTCTTGATACCCTCCCAAACGGTAAACGTCCGGTCCGGGTGATGATAGAAGTGGTTGGGCAGATCCTTCATCATCAAGCCGACATGTTTAGGGTAGTACAGGCGGACCCCACAACAGAGCTTGGGATACCCGCTATTCAGAATCAAATCAACGTACATGCCGGAGAAGGTCTTGTAACCAAGCAGACGCTCTTCCTGTGCGATCGGCGGCGATTGCCACTGCACCCCTGATGCGGTGCGGCGTAATTTGATATCGGCCGGACAACGAATAAGCCAGCCGTAGTTGCCCACGGTGCGGACCGGCCCACAGTCGTCCGGCAACACCTTGTATCCACTGGCAGCCAGAGCCCGTTGCTCATCCAGCGTCATCTGACTCAACATCGGCCGGTGAGGATGAAAGTCCAGTTTCAGCCGCTCCGGCGGAAAGGCAGTGGAGTATTCCCGCTCCCAATAGATGACCACCTTGTCGGCTTGTTCCTCTGTGGTCGGAGATGTTGTGGTTTCTTCTTCCATGGACGGTGACAGTAATCGAATGCGCTAGGCAGACACAAGAGGCTAGTCAGCCTGGTATGGGGGGCATGAGCAATGCCCTCAAAGCAAGCGGTCCTCAACTTTTTACTGATTCCTTCCGAAAGAGCTGTATCGCTCTGCGGGTGATGGGCTGCGTTCTGGCCTCGCAGGCAGAAACGGTGCTGCTGTGTCTTGAGTCATGGGATGGAGACTCCCGCTTGGCACAATCGAGACCACACTGAGAAGCCCAGGATCTACGTTTTGCTTCGTGGTCTGCCAGCATACGTATCATGAAGGGACAGAGGGTAAGGAGACTCGTGACCAATGCCGAAGATCGATGAACTCTTTCGCACGATGATCGACCACGGGGCGTCGGACCTTCATCTGATTGCAGGACAAGTCCCGACCTTTCGCATCAACGGTGAATTGGAACGCCTGCCGGGGACTGCGATTCTCGACAACCAGGGACTCCATGACCTGCTCTACGAGATTACACCAAGCCCGAAGAAGGAGGTATTCGAAGCGACGGGCGATGTGGACTTTGGGTATGAAATTCCCGGGATAGCCCGTTTCCGTTCCAATTTCTTCAACCACAAATACGGGATGGGGGCGGTGTTTCGGAAAATTCCCACCACCATCCTCTCTGCCGAGGCGCTGGGTCTTCCGCCCGTGCTCACACGCGCCGCGATGTTGCGGAAAGGGCTGGTGCTCGTCACAGGCCCCACCGGGAGCGGAAAATCAACGACGCTAGCGGCGATGGTCGACTATGCGAATAGCCATCGGAAAGACCACATTCTGACCATCGAAGATCCAATCGAGTTCGTCCACCAAAGCAAGAACTGTATCGTCAACCACCGAGAGATCGGCTTACACACCGTCACATTCGGTTCAGCTCTGCGCGGAGCCCTCCGGGAGGATCCGGATATTATTCTCGTCGGCGAAATGCGAGATTTAGAAACCATCGCGTTGGCGGTGGAGGCAGCAGCAACCGGGCATCTGGTATTCGGGACGCTGCATACGGAAAATGCCGCCAAGACCGTCGACCGCATCATCGAAGTCTTTCCAGCCTCAGAGCAGCCGCAGATTCGCAACACTCTCTCCACCGCTCTACGCGTCGTGGTCGCACAGAATCTTTTCAAGCGAATCGATCAGAAAGGGCGATGTGCCGCACTGGAAATTTTGGTCTGCACCCCGGCCGTCAGCAATCTCATCCGGGACGCCAAAACGGTCCAGATCGCCTCGCAGATGCAGACCGGCAAGAACGTCGGCATGCAGACCTTGGATGACGCGATCCAGGATCTCCTCACGAAGAAGTGGATTTCGCCCGAGGAGGCGTACGAGAAATGTATCGACAAGAATCGCTTCGCCAAGCTCCTCAAAACCCCGCCGGATGCGCTGCAGTAGACTCGAGCCACGCCGGCATAGAGAACACTACGCGATTCGCTTACAACTAGTCCGTTATGGCCTCCCAGTTAGCGTAGTGCTTAACCGAACAAGAGATGAACCTTCTTTGCCATTCGAGGTGATAGATCGGCACAAGAGGCATTGAAACAATGGCCTGACGTCGCAAACAAATCAGGATGCCCACTTGAGCGCCAGCTTTTTCTGGTTAATGGCACAATCCCTCAGGTACAGGTTGATAAGATGCTGATACGGCATGCCAAGCTCATCGGCCAGTCCTTTAAAATAAGATATTGTTATGCCGTCCAATCGAATCGTAATGGGCTTCTTGAGCAATTTCCGGTAGGGATTCCGAACACCCTTCATCTCCGAAAAGTCGTATTGTTCTCTCATCTATCACCTCTCATAGTTTCTGGTTTGACTTCGGGTGGCTTTCCGTAACTGATCGTCGAATAATGCAACCCCACGGTTCAATTGAACTTGGTCACGCTGAATCGGGCCTGAAGGGATCGGAAATACTTTCCCTTCACAGGCCTCACCGCGACACAACTTTGAAAGTATCGCTGGCCATGATGAGCCCCTCGGTGCCATCGGCAAGCTGGACCTTGAAACCGTCAGAATCCTGACCGTGATACACCGCGACAACTCGTGCCGTTTCGCCTGGCCTTAGAGTCGCTACAACCTTTCCCGGTTCTACACCGGTACTCGCAGACCCAGGAGAAGGCGACGACTGTTCGATAAGCCGAACCTCCGTCGGCCTCTCAGCCTCAAGCCAGTTTTCTCGCTCACCGCATCCGGCTGAAATAACTGCAGTTAAAACGACCACCCCTGCCAGGGTGCAGCAATTCAGTAGTCGAGTTGTGACATTTTTAAGCCCGATATTTTCCCGCATACGCTCCTTTCAATAAATAATCCCGCCCACCACCCAATGCCGGTCATCCGGGATATCAATCAATAATCGTGTGAGATTCATGCGGGCCAGCTGCGAGCCGATTTCATCCTCAGTGAAGGCCGCAAGCAAAGAATTATAGAAGTCCCGGCGTAAAATGTCCGGCTCATTGGCTGCGTACTGATCGACAATGGCTTGCGCCGCTTCCGGCGAGTCGGGGCGGAGCAGATCCATCACCAACACTGGTGCCCCAGGCTTCACCAACTGGCGAAGCTTCTGCCAGAACTGTAACGGGTTCGGCAGATGATGCAGCAGGCTGTTAGAGATCGCGGCATCAACGATTCTCGCGCCGGCAACCCCTTCATACCGTTCGCACCGCAACGTAATGCGGTCTGCCAATCCGGCCTGTTTTACTGCCCGTTCTCCCAACTGAATCATCGGCGCCGAGGCATCGATGCCGACAACCTGACAGGCTGGATACAGATTGGCGAATCGAATCGGAATGTCGCCTGGACCGCAGCCCAGATCCAGAACGCGCCCCTGCGAAAACTCAGGAAAATATTCTTTGAATCGGTCGACGAATCCTTGATTCTCTTCCGCGAAATCGGCAGACGCGTACGCATCTGCTTGCTTCGGGTCGTCCATGAGTTCTGGCTCAAGTACTCGATCCATGCGAACTCCCCTTAGTAAGGATGAGGCTGCAGCTAAGCAACCCTCTCGGCCTCCACCTTAACCTTTGTCTATTGTGACAGCATCTCCTGGCCGTACCACACCACCACGCAGCACTTTCGCGTAGACCCGACTCCACCCTGGGTTCACCTTCTGGGACATGCGAGAGAAATCCTCATCGCGAAACCAACGTCCATTATGGCTGCAGGGTGTCGTATAGCTCGTCACCTCAAGTTGGACCTCCGGGCCGATGGTTAACCTGACGCCGGGACGCACCTGGTCCCAGTCCAATCCTGAAACAGTAAGATTTTCTCCAGAAGATCCGGGATCAATCGGGTGGCCTTCATCCTGGAGCCGCTCAATCAGTTCGAGAGAATACAAGCAGACGGCACGGCCCGGGCCACCGTGGAACTTGAGGTTCCGCTGGCGATCGCCAGCTACGCCTTTGTCACTCACCGTCGCTTCCAACACTGGAAGCTTTGGAACCCCACCATCGGACACGCTAATCTGATGCACATGGGGATAGGAAGGCCTGGTGGACATCGCTAGGCTTCTCCCTCGCACGACTCGGGTCTGAGGAATTTCATCGCCACCCAACCCTCTTCTTCTCGCCGTTCCACACAGGCGAGGCCAAGGCTGGACAGCCGATCCATGATCTCAGTTTGTTGTTCGACCAGAATGCCGGAGACCATGATGCTCGCCCCGCGCGGCGCAGAACAAACCAAATCATCGGCGAGGTCCAAGACCGTCTGCCGATCAAGATTGGCAAGCACCAGATCGGCCGTTGTCCGTCTCTCTTGTGGTAAATCAGCCAACGTACCGCACAAGACTTCAATCCGATCCGCCAAGCCATTCAGCGCGACATATTCTCTCGCGCAATCGACCGCAACGGAATCAATCTCGACTCCAATGGCGGAGGCTGCGCCCAGCTTGACCGCAGCCATCGCCAGAATCGCGCTCCCAGTCCCCACATCCAAAATATGTTCACCCCCTCGAATATCTGTTTGCAGCCACTCGAGCAACATACGCGTCGTCGCATGGTGGCCGGTGCCGAAGGCTTGCTTCGGGTCCAGCACGATCTCGATGTCCTGTGGACCCAACAGGACCGGCTCCCAGCTCGGACGGATCACCAAGCGACCGATGCGAAGCGGCTTCACCGAACGAGTCCATGCCTCATTCCAGTCCTGAGAGGGCACTCGCTGCACCGAGAGAGGGATCGCCCTACTCGACTGCACGAGATCTGCAAGAATCGACTGTACTGACAACAGCTTTTCGTCATTCCATTGGTCTTCCGCCCAATAGAGATGAACCACTCCCTCGTCCTCCCAGGCGCCCTGAACAGCAGCATCATCGAGCCGGCTCAATAACTCGCCGGCATCGAGACGTTCCTGGATACATATATCAATCCAATGGTTGGGCATGTGACCCCGTAACGGAATTTGTTGACTTGATGATCTGTTGACTTGGACCTTTTGCAGTTTCTGAATTCAACAGATCAACGGGTCAACAGATCGACAGATCCTCAGTATTGTCATTTGACGTCCCCCGTCCGTTCCCAGTAAGGTCGCCTGTTATGGCACACTCCCGCACGGTCCAGCTCGAAACGGCGGTCCGACGAACAGATCGCTTGATCACTCAAGGCACCCAGGTCAGCGCGACCTTCACGCGCTGGCGACTGGCTATTTTCCTCGTCGGCCTCGTCAGCACCGTGACCCTCTACAAGCTCGATTGGTACCACAGCGGTAATCTGGCCCTCGGCCTCTTCTTGGCCATCTTCATCGCCGTGGCCGCGTATCATAACAGGGTGGAAACTGGGATTCATCGGCTTCGACAGTGGAAACAGATCAAGCTGGCCCAGCTTGCACGCATCGCCTTGGATTGGACGGCCATTCCGCCAAAACCCGGTGAAGCTCCAACCTCTCATCCCTACGCCATCGACCTTGATCTCTTTGGAGCTCATTCCTTGGCGCATCTTCTCGACACCACCGTATCGGACCATGGCCGAGAGCGCTTGCACAGCTGGTTGCTGAACCAACCCCCTCCCCTGGCACAGTGGCAAACACGGCAGTCCTTGGTGAAGGAACTGGCACCTCGCTCTTTATTCCGAGATCGCTTGACCCTTGAGGCCAGACTGACAGGAGAACAGGAAATCAACGGCAAGCGGCTGGCCGCGGTGCTTGAACACCCAGTCGGTCTGCCCAATCTAAATGCACTGTTGGTCATCCAGAGCCTCTTAGCCTGCACCACGATCGTCCTCGCATCGGCCACATTGTTAGGCCAGCTCCCTGGGTATTGGATGTTCTCATTCGCGGCGTACGCACTAATCTATTTCATGACCGATCAAGGGGAAGAGCTCCTGGAACATGCGGTCGGCCTGCACCATGAAACCGAACGACTTGCCATCGTCCTCGGCTACCTTGAGCAACAGGCTCGGCGACAAAGCACCGCCCTCGCCTCGGTCTGTGTGAATCTGATGGGAGGAGCCAGTCCCACACTGCATCTCAAGCAGGCCGCACGAACACTTCACGCGATCAGCATCAAGGCACACCCCCTTGTCCATCTGGCCGTCAACGCCTTGTGCCCATGGGACCTCTGGTTCACTCGACAACTGATTCACACCCAGCACGAGATCAAGCATGTTCTCCCTCAGTGGCTGGACTGCCTGGCAGAAGTCGAAGCGGCATCGGCTCTGGCTACCTTTGCCTATCTCCATCCCCATTACGCATGGCCAACTCCCGTCATCTCAACCAGTGAACAGAACGGCACGATAGCCGTTCTGCATGCCACTCAACTGGGCCATCCACTCCTCCCTACAAAGAGCCGTATTGCGAACGATGTCGATCTAACCGGGCTCGGCTCGATCCACTTGATTACGGGCTCGAATATGTCGGGCAAGAGTACGTTCCTGCGAACGATCGGCATCAATCTCTGCCTGGCGCAAGCCGGAGGGCCGGTCTGCGCACAATCGTTTGAATGGACCTGGAGCCGCCTGGCCTGCTGCATCCGTGTCGATGATTCACTCGATGCCGGGCTGTCCTTCTTCTACGCTGAGGTCAAACGGCTTAAGACGATCCTCGATGCAACTAAGGAGCGCACCCTACCACCGGTGCTGTTCCTGATCGACGAGATCTTCAAAGGCACCAACAATCGAGAGCGGCTCATCGGCAGCCGTGCCTACATCACCGCACTGTCGCAAGGACACGGCTTCGGCCTCGTGAGCACCCATGATCTGGAGTTGGCGGATCTGGAGCAAGCGATTCCCGGCTTGATCAATGCCCATTTTCAAGAAACCGTCGCCGCCGGCGCACTGGAGTTCGATTACCGACTCAGACCGGGCCCCTGCCCTACGACGAACGCCCTGCGCATCATGGAGCTGGAAGGCCTGCCTATTTCCTCGGCCTCCCAAATCAGGCACAATGCCCCTTACGGATGATCACCTCAGCCGGGCTTGAACCCCAGTCTTGCTCCCATCCTCTGCGCGGCCTCCTGATCGCCCAATTCTGTGGGGCATTCAACGACAACGCCTGGAAGCTGATGGTCGCCTTACTGGCCATCCGGCAAGCGACATCAGGCATGGCACCAGGCCCGGAGCTGGAAACCGTCGCTCAGACACAAACGGCGAAGGCCTTCATCATTTTCACCTTACCATTGGTGCTCCTCTCCCTCGTCGGTGGAACTCTGGCCGATCGTCTCAGCAAGCGGACCGTCATCATTACGATTAAAGTTGTCGAGGTTCTCCTGATGGCAGCTGGAACCATCGCACTCTGGCTGAACCCTGCTGGGGGAGTGCTTCCCCTGATTGTCCTCTGTGGCATGGGCATCCATAGCGCGTTGTTCAGTCCGTCCAAGTATGGAATCTTGCCGGAATTAATCCCCCATGAACGACTCGCAGCCGGCAACGGTCTATTGGAACTCTGGACCTTTGCGGCCATTTTGATGGGAACCGCTGCCGGAGGCTTTCTCTTGCAACTAGCAGGAGAGCAGACCTGGGTGGCCCCCTTCGCGTTAACCCTGCTGTCGGTGGTCGGTCTTATCACATCGTTTTCCATCCCCCCGGTGTTACCCGCCCGTGCAACCGGTGGCATTGATGCAACAGTTCGCGGAGCATGGGCGGCGATTCGGACTGAGCCGATGCTGCGGATGGCCATTCCGATGGAAATCTGTTTTTGGACGATCGCCAGTCTGTTTATGCAAAACGTGATCGTCTATGCGAAAGCGGTGCTCCTACTCTCCGACGCGATGTCAGGCTTACCGCTCACGCTCTTGTCGATCGGCATCGGCATCGGCGCCATTCTGGTCGGAAAGATTTCTCGCAACCGTGTCGAGTATGGGTTGATTCCCTTGGGCGCCATCGGTGTGTTTCTGGCCCTGCTCTTGCTCGGACTGATCGCTCCGCCATTACCCGGAACGTTTCTGTTGTTGGGGGGCCTTGGAATTTCCAGTGCCTTCATCTTTGTGTCGTTGAATGCCATCCTTCAATGGAAATCACCGCCGGACCGGCGCGGCTCCGTCATTTCCTTTTCAAACACCTGTGTCTTCACGGGAATCTTACTGGGATCGCTTGCCGGCGGTTCACTGGCTAACATGGGCCTTTCTACCACCGGTATTTTCTTGGCGACAGCCGGCATGACGATGACCGGCATGTTGTGGGCGCTCTGGTTTCTCCCTGATACATTCATCCGGCTGTTACTCGTGCTCCTGACACATACGCTCTATCGCCTTCGCATCGTCGGCGAGCACCATGTCCCACAATCCGGCGGCGCCCTGCTCGTCCCCAACCACGTGTCGTTTATCGACGGGTTTCTCCTGATCACCAGTCTGGATCGGCCAGTGCGATTCGTCGTGGATTCACACTATGCCGAGCAACCGCTCTTCAAGCCGTTCATGAAGGCGCTTGGGGTCATCCCGATTTCTACGCATGGAGGAGTGCGGGGCATCCTTCGTGCACTCCGAGAAGCCAGCGCAGCCGTTGACCGAGGAGAGCTCGTCTGCATCTTTCCCGAAGGCCAGATCACGCGCACCGGAACGCTCTTACCGTTCAGACGGGGCTTTGAACGCGTCGTCAAGGGACGGAACGTTCCGCTTATTCCTGTTCACTTGGATCGTGTATGGGGGAGCATTTTTAGTTTCAATAACGGCCGCTTCCTCTGGAAGATACCGGAACATCTCCCCTATCCCGTCACCGTCTCGTTCGGCACACCACTGCCCTCAAGCACGACCATCCACGACCTACGGGGAAAGATCCGCGAGCTTGGTGAGGCGGCCTGGCAACTCCGGAAATCGCATCGCCTGCCGCTCCATCGTGAATTCATTCGCTCGATGCGACGCTATCCGTTCCGCTTTGCTATGGCCGACCAGAACCGTCCGCGAGTCTCGGCCCTCCAGGCCCTGATCGGATCGATTGTCTTGGCCAGAACCCTGCGACCCCATTGGGACGGGCAAGACCGGGTGGGCGTGCTGCTGCCACCGACTGTCGCTGGTGCGCTGGTGAACGTGGCTGCTCCGTTGTGTGGCAAAACCATCGTGAACTTGAATTACACCGTGGGGAAATCAGGTCTGGAGGCAGCGGTACGCCTTGCCGGCCTACGCACGATCGTCACCAGCCGTACGTTCATCGAGAAAGCCAAACTTGAATTACCCGACGGACCATCGGTGATCTGGCTCGAAGACGTAGCCAAGACGATTGGGACAGGCATAAAAGTAACGGCCGCACTGCTGGCACTGTTTGCTCCATGCCGCATTATCGAACGAGCCTGCGGGCAGACGACCCCGCTCACCCCAGACAGCCTGGCCACGATCATCTTTAGCAGTGGCAGCACCGGCGAACCCAAAGGCGTGATGCTGTCCCATTTCAGTGTCGACTCCAATTGCCAGGGCGCGACACAGATGCTCCATCTGTATCAAGATGAACGAGTCCTCGGTATCTTGCCCTTCTTCCATTCGTTCGGATACATGGTGTTCTGGTTCGTGATGTCCAACAACGCCCCGATGATCTTTCATCCGTCGCCGCTTGACGCGGCGGCCATCGGCGAACTGATCAGAAAATATCGCATCACCTTCCTCGTCACAACACCGACGTTCTTACAGCTCTATTCCCGCCGTTGTAC
>CAKKRK010000097.1 GCA_919902665.1 Nitrospiraceae bacterium | reverse complement strand
CTGCCCACCGAAGGCCAGCAACTGTTGGATCAGCTCACGAGATTTTTGGGCCGCCACCACCACTTGCCCGACATGGCGATGCGACTTCGTCTCAGCCGGAATCAACGGAAGCGCCAACTCACTGAAGCCGAGCACGGCCGTGAGACCATTATTCAACTCGTGAGCGATACCACCGGCAAAGGTGCCAATCGCTTCCATCCGTGCTGACTCACGCCAACGGGCCTTGACGTTTTTACGATCGGTCACATCGACGACCGTCCCGAGCGTACGGACCGGTTGCCTTGAGGAACCATCGCCATCAAACGACGTCAGAGAACGAAGGCTGATATGCCGCATGGCGCCGTCTGGTCTGATGAGACGGTACTCGTCCTCATATAGGCCATTGCCTGTCGCAGCACAGGCTCGTTGTACCGTTGAGACCACCCGGTCCCGATCATCGGGATGAACGAGTTCAAGGTAACGCTGCCAGGAAGCTGGCTCATCGGTACCGACGCCGGAGATATCCCGCAGGATCGGTGACCAAGAGAGAGAATCTGTCCGGTGATCATGTTCAAAGAACCCAACCTGCCCGACCTGCACAGCAAGATCAAGTCGCGCCTCGCTATCCCGGAGCGCCTGTTCGACCTGCCGACGCGCGGCAATAGCTTCGCCCTGGGTCTTCTCAGGCGCTTCTGTGATCTGCCCAAGTTGTGATACTTCGCTCATCGTCCACACAACCGACGTCACACGACCTAGGCGGTCTTTCACCGGTGACAGCGAGACATCACTCCAAAATGAGGTGCCGCTCTTGCGGTAATGACAGATCCGCACACGACATGCCCATCCATCTTGGAGAGCCATCGCGAGCTTTTCCATTGAGGCCCGATCTGTATCCGGCCCGGTCAAGATCGATGTCGTTTGCCCGATCACTTCCTGCTCGGCATAGCCGGTTAGTACCAGGAAAGCCGGATTGACGTAGACGATCGGATGATGGGACACCCTCGCATCCGTCACGAGCACACCACAATTTGTCGCCGCGATGACGGTTGAATTCAGGACGTTCTCTTGGCGCTGTCGGGTCAGCATCCAGAGAACACAGCTGAGAGACAGGAGCAACCCTAGGAAGAGACCAGCAACCATGCGGGACAACCTCCTCGTGTGTGCACGCGGAGTAGTTATGCATACTAATAATTTGATGCTACGTTACAGGAAGCGCGAGTAGAATGCCCAGAGATGAAGGATAGCTGCAAAGCTACTTTTTTGCACCTAAAAGTAGTAGATCCGAATGTTGGTCGCTCATCCTTGCCGTTTCACAAAAAAGGCAGCCGCTTGCGCACGCCGAGTGATGCGAAGCTTTTGAAAGACGTTGGCCAAGTAGTTCTTCACGGTCTTGTCGCTGAGCCCGAGCGCGGCGGCAATTTCCTTGTTGGTCTTTCCCTCGGCAACCAAAGCAACGACCCGTTCTTCCTGAGAGGACAGTTGGTCCGTCCCAGAGGTCGCTGGCAGATCGTGAAGCCCTCTCAGCCACCGCAGAGCCCGTTCGGTCACATGAGAGTCCAAGATCGATTGCCCTTTCGCCACCGTGCGGATGGCTTCGAGCAAGGTGGGTGAATCGATTTCTTTAAGAACATAGCCATGAGCGCCGGCGAGCACGGCGGCGAGCACGGAGTCGTCTTCAGCATAGGACGTCAGGAAAATGACCCGTGTCCCCGGCAGGGCTCCGAGAATCTCCCGACAGGCATCGATACCGGACCCGTCCGGTAGTCGGACATCCATCAAGATCACGTCGGGCTTCAATCTCTGCGCTTGCTGGGCGGCCTCCGCCATGGTGCCCGCTTCCCCGACAACCGCGATGCCCTGGGTTTGGCCGAGCACCGTCCGCAGTCCCACGCGAATCACCTCATGATCATCGACAAGCAGTACTCGAATAACGTGAGTTTTAGTTGTGAGCATAGTGAGTATCCTTTGGAAGGTCGAGTGAGATCCTCGTCCCCTTGTCCGGTTTCGACTGGATGGCAAACAAGCCCCTGACTTTTTGAGCCCGTGCCGCCATGTTGACTAATCCATGGCCAACCCCATGAACTGAGCGGGTACTAAACCCGATGCCGTCATCCGTCACAGCCAGACGATCAGAGCGGATGAGATCCCGAAGCGAGACGGTGATCTGTTTGGCGCGGCTGTGGCGCAACGCATTACTCACCCCCTCCCGTACGATGTTGATGATATGGAGTGCCTGTTCGGTGGAAAGCCGCCGTGCGGCCTCGTCGTCGATTCTGACCCGGCATCTGGTGGAAGAGGAGATGGACATCGTTTCGACCATAGTCCGCAAGGCGGTCGAAAAGTCTCCACCCTGCAACACTTGAGATTCAAGACCGGCAATGAAATTCCGGACTTCTGACATGACCTGGTTGAGCTGCCCAATGGCGTGATCCAGTGTCGCCATGAACTTCTTCGCCACAGGATCGTGGCGCTTGCTGATCAGTGACTTACACGCTTCTAACCCAAGTCCAACAGCATAGAGAGATTGGAGAATACCATCGTGAAGGTCCTGACTGATCCGCTCTCGTTCTTGAAGTGCGGCGCTCAGATCTCGTTCACGTTGTACGAGGATCTCCTCCATCCGTTTGCGCTCCGTGATATCCGTCGCGGCACCCAGCACCATGTGAACCTGTCCTTGATCGTCGTAGATCGGCCGCTTGACCGTCTGTAACCAGCGCGTCTTTCCCTCGGCATCGGTGATCCTTTCCTCCGGGATGAACCGATCCATCCCGGAATTGAACACCTCAAGATCGTTGTGACGAAAGAACTCCACCCCATCCATATTGGCAGTGAATTCAGCATCGGACTTCCCGATCAGCTCTTCCACCGTCGTCCCATACCAATCAGCGACAGCCTTGTTGGCCACCGTAAAACGACCGTTGCGATCCTTGGCAAAGATGAGGTCTGGGTCGGTGTCGATGACCTGTCGCAAGAATGTATGGGAGCGACGGAGCTCGGCTTCTGCCCGTTTACGTTCTCCGATGTCCCGCAAGATCATACAGCCGTATTCTTGCCCTTCATACTGCAGATAATTCACGGTCGCGTCCGTCTCCAAGACGCTTCCGCTTCGTGACCAAAACTTCGCGTCGAATGTCAACGCTCCCTGCTGCTTTAAGGTATTCCAATGATGCCCCCACCGCTCCACGGGGAAATTCGGGTCAATGTCATGGACCGTCATGCCCAGCAGTTGCTCGCGTGAGTACTCCAACATTCGGCATGCGGTATCATTGACGCTGAATATTCGAGCGTTCGGGTCTAACCACAAGATCGCCTCGACGGCCTGATCCACGGAGAACTGAGTCAACCGAAGCGCTTTTTCCAAGCGCTTGCTCTCAGTGATATCGTCGCCAACCGTCACACAGCATTGCCGGCCGTTCAACTCGATCAGTTCCGAGGACAGAAGGATCTGGCGGATTTCCCCGTCCCCCCTCCGCAGGGTCACTTCCATGTCGCGCACCGACCCGACACTCTTCAACTGTTCGACAAAGCAGGCCCGTTCCTCCGCCAAAGGCCAGAGTCCTATTTCTAACGTAGTGTGCCCCAAGCCATCTTCTTTGCGATATCCCGACAGCTGACAGGCGGCATCATTGGCGTCCACCACGCGCCCAGTGTCCAGTTCGCTGATGACGACCGGATGGGGACTGGCTTGGAAGGCCTTCGCAAAACGCTCTTCGCTCACGCGTAGTGCTTCCTCGGCTTGCTTGCGGTCCGTGATGTCGTTAGCGACGGTCACTATACATAGCGTTCCGTTGAGCTCCGCGAGATCAGCGGAGGCCAGAAGGTAGCGCAACGCACCCGATTTGGTCTTTAACACAAACTCCATGTTGCGCACTTGCTCTCCAGCTTTCAAGCGCTCGATGAACCGTACTCTATCTTCGAGATTCGGCCAGATACCTAGTATCAACGTGGTGTTTCCAATCACTTCCTCGCGATGAAACCCGAATAGCTGTAAACAGGCGTCATTCACCTCGACACAACGACCAGTTGCCACCTCGGTGATTCCTATCGGATGAGGACTTGTTCGGAAGGCTTTGGAGAATCGTTCCTCGCTTTCCCGCAGGGCTTGCTCAGCCTGCCTCCGTTCAGTGATATCAACCGTGGCGCCAATCAGATGCGTCAACCGCCCGTTCTGATCACGAATGCTATGGCATCGAACGTCAGTCCACACCATGGATCCGTCTTTCTTGACCATTCGAAGCTCGTAGTGACAGGCATCGGCTGCTCCGCTTTGGACCAGTTCCCAGTTCGTCATGGCAATCGGCTGGTCGTCCGGATGGACCAGCTTCAGCCAAACAAACGGATCGGTGGAGAGTTCATCGGGGCCATACCCAAAGAGCGCCTTCAGGTTGGTATCTGCATAGTATTGACCGTTGACGACATCCAATTCCCAAACCCCGACCTTGCCGATGGCAGTGGCGCGCGCATAGCGATCTTCGCTCTCCCGCAATGCAGCTTCCACCCGTTTGCGTTCGGTGATATCGCTTATGACCCCGAACGCGCCCGTCGCCGTGCCGGCTTGATCCCGGAGTGCGCCGCCCCAGAACTCAATATCGATCCGTGACCCGTCTTTCCGGAATCGCCGTATCTCCAACCCCCGCGTGTTTCCTCCCCCGATCGCAAGGTCCCACAACGCCTGGCCTTCTTCCTGGTCTTCCGGAGAAAGGTACGGGGCTTGCCCTCCTAGGACTTCCTGCTCCGTCCATCCAAAAATACGTTCGGCAGCAGGATTCCAACTGGTCAGGCGACCCTCCGTATCAGCCGTAATAATGCCGACAGGCGAGGATTGGATCAGTGCGGTGAGCATGGAGCTTGTCCTATATAGCGTCTCTTCGGCGGCCTTGCGCTCGGCAAGATGCCGCGCACGCTCGACCTCAACGGCAATGCGTTGACCAAAAACGCGCAACAGCTCCTGATCTTCCTGCGTATACTCACGGGGCTTGTCGTCCAACAGACACGTAACCGCCACGACCTGGCCGTACGCGTCAAGAGAAGGGAATCCACAATAAGACACGGCATGGTGGTCCTGAAGGAACGAGGCTTGAGGGAACCGCTCCATGACGCCATCGTACAGGCGCACATCCTTGTCCATCTCCACGGTGGCGCAAGGGGTGACATCCAGCGGGCATCGGCCCGCGTTGGGCACAACCTGACCGTTGATGTAGACTGCCTTGAAATGGAGTTCCTGACCGACAATTTCCGACAGGCAGACAATCCGCACCTTGAACAACTCACCAATGATGCGTACGATCCGCTTGAAGATCTCTGCAGGATCGCCCGACAGCGTCAGCCCCAGTTCGGACAATCGCTTCAACTGCTCACTCCTGGCCGCTTCTCGTTCGGTTAGCCGAATAGGCTCAGTCACATCCTGGACGGTGCCGAAAGACCGCTGGGGCGCGCCCTGTGCGTCATAAATAGTCTCGCAATGTTCTTGGACATATTTCACCCGCCCGTCCGGCAAGAGCAGGCGATGCACGATCTCACAAGGCGTTTTATCCCGTACTGAGTCGGCATAGGCACGCCGCACAGCGGATCGGTCGTCCGGGTGCACCGCTGACAGAAAGGTCTCGTACGACGCGTCGAACTGATCCTCGTTGATTTCGAAAATTCGATGGGTCTCAGGGGACCAGCTGAGCCGGTTCGCCGTCAGATCCAATTCCCAGCTGCCCAACTGTGCGATGCGTTGGGCCTCGTGTAATCGCGCTTCACTTTGCTTGAGCTCTACTTCCATGGCTATACGTGTGGTGATATCACGAGCAACCCCGAGCACACCCATGACTTCCCCTGTTTCGCTGCGCAGCGGTATCTTGATGGTGTCGAAAATCCGCACTTCGCCCTTCACGTTGGCAGGAACGGCGTGATTGTGGACGATCTGTCCACTCAAAGCTTGCCGATCATCCGCCTCGAATCCTCGAATGCCCTTGTCAGGATCGCCGCGCACCCATTCAGCATCCCAGCCGTTTTCGATGGAGGTGTGACCGATCATCTCTTCGGGCGTCTTGCCCACGGCTTGCGCGTAGGCGTTGTTGCACAGGATCGTCCGCAGATCCCGATCCTTCACAAAGATCAGATCCGGCGTGGCATTGATGACGTTCGTGAGCAGTGTCACTGTCCTCTGCCGCTCCTCTTCCATTCGTTTCCGCTCGGTGATATCAGAGAACAGACCGAGAATGGCTGGCTTACCCTTCCAGGTGATCCGCGCTGCCTCGACCTGAACCGGGATCGAGGTTCCATCCATTTTCAGATAGATTCGTTCTGCGCTATGGACGGACACTCCGCCGCTCAGCAGGCGTTTCACCTTCTCAAGGACCTCTTGATGATAGTCCGGATGGATGAACTCAAACGTCGGCCGGTCCAGAATTTCCTGAGTATCTTTCGCTCCCATGAGGACGGCCGCCGTGTGGTTGACGTAGAGGGTCTGTCCCTCACTGAAGACGAATACACCCGACGGTGAAAGCTCGACCAACGTCCTGTACCGTTCTTCACTCTCCCGTACCGACTCCTCCATCCGCTTGCGATCAGTAATATCGGTATGTGATCCGAGGAGGCGAATCTGTCGGCCATCTGGCTCTGTGACAAACGAGGCTCGTGCTTCAATCCATCTATACTCCCCATCCTTGTGCTTCAGCCGAAATTCCTGGCGATAGTCTCCCTCGCGACGAGACAAGTAGTCTCGTACGTAGGCCATCGCCGCATCACGATCCTCTGGGTGGAGACGCGTCGTCCATGCCTCAAAAGAATCTGAGATCTCCGTCGGCCGGTATCCCAGCTGGTATTTCCATTCCTCGGAAAAGACCACGTCGTTCGTTTCCGTGTTCCATTCCCAGAGTCCAGTCCCTGACGCACGGAGGGCCTGTCGGAGTCTTTCTTGCGAAGTCCGAAGCATCGCCTCCGTACGCTTACGATCGGTAATGTCCAAGGCCGTCCCGGACATACGAAGGGGTTGACCGCCGCTATCACGCACGACCTCGCCGCAACAATGAATCGTCCGTACGTCGCCATCGGGGCGGACGATTCGGCATTCCATGTCGTAGGCTGCGGCCTCTGCCAACGCGTCATCGATCGACGCCAGCACCCGATCATGATCGTCCGGCAGTACCGCCGACACAAAGCTGTCGAAGGTGATCGCTCGCGCTCGAGGTTCATAGCCGAAGATCCGGTAGAGTTCGTCGGACCAGTCCACCTCGCCGCTTGCGATGTCCCAATTCCAACTCCCCAGGTGAGCAAGAGCTTGTGCGACCTCGAAGTGACGAGTCTGTTCGTGCAACACTCGATCCCGTTCGGCAAGCTCACGTGCGAGATCGGCAACCTGCCTGCGCAGCAGATCTAATTCAGGATGGTGACTCGTAGGACTCATGATGAGGCTCCTTGCCGCGCGACGCCGACAGCACCTCAACTCACAGGAGAGACCATGTCACGTGGCGAATGATGATTGATGGTAACGGCCCAGCCTACTGCTTCCTAAGATAAAGACCTCAAGAGAGGGCTAGTGTCCTATGGGAATAGGCGAAAGTCTAGATCCAAATGGCCCGGAGGCACTAGCTGGAAATCGGAAGGAGCTTCATCGATATTATGATGGTGCCGAAGGCGGGACTTGAACCCGCACGGCTTTCGCCACACGCCC
>CAKKRK010000096.1 GCA_919902665.1 Nitrospiraceae bacterium | reverse complement strand
ATCGCGTGCTGGTTGTCCAGTCAAACGTCGCGCATTACTCGGACAGGCTCCTAGCGCCCATTCAAATATCAAGAGAACTGGGGCATGACTATTGACTTATTGGTCTATGCTGCGCGGTGAAGACAGTGGTTGGGCGTCATTGTTTGGCCATTCAAACCCTGGTTGGTAAACGACAAACGGGGAAACCTTCATTCCATCAAGCTATCGCTAGAATGTATTGAGTGTTCAGAGCCTCGGTGGCGCGCTGTTATGTGGATGGTCTGGCGGCGGGCTTCCACTCCACTTTTCCATGCCCATGTCGACCCAGGATTCGAGTCTCACCTCGTTACAGGATGACTTCGCAGGGTTGCAGAAAGACCTTGAGCGGGATTTCAAGGCCACGGTATCCGTGAATATGCCTGCCATGGATCTCTTTCACGGCGTTCAGCACCTGTGTCATGTGAATGTGATCATCTTCGAGCGCGACCATGAACAACGTATTGCGATCGATCGAGCCACCGGTTCCGGAGACCGTCCCGGTCTGCCCACTGCCTCCCACACCCTTGATCATCGTATAGCCCTTGATCCCCAGGTTCTGAAACAGGGCGAGGATCTCCGCTTCAAGTTTCTCCCCACAGACAATCTGCAGCATCTTCATGATCGTGCTCCTGGACCCTTGTGCCGTTGACCGGACGGTCCTTGATAGGGTGGTCTTCCGCCAGGCTATGGTGTGCGGCCACGTTCTGACAGCGCATGCCGTGCTCAAACGACGAGCCAGAAATCGGGGTCAGCGTCAGATGTCCGGGGGATGAAGTCAGGCCCCGATGTGAGTGCCTTCGTCTTTCTGTGAAGCATACCGATTACGGAAGATAGCCCAAGACATCCTCTTCACGAACGAGCACCAACGCTTCATCGTCGCCCTCCACTTCTCTGGCGGCGTGTTTTTCGTACAGGATACGTTCGCCCGGCTTGAGGGTGGTCTTCACAAAGGTCTTCTTCTTGACCTTGTCCTTCGAATCCTTGTCCTCGACAAAGCGGCCAGCCCCCACGGCAAGGACCTCTCCTTCCTGCGGTTTCTCTTGCGCGCTGTCCGGGATGATAATGCCGCCGGCGCTCTTCCCACTCGGTTCGCCGGTCCGGATCAAGACCCAATCGTGCAATGGTTGTAATTTCATCGAAATCTGTCCTTTCATTCACGCGTGGAGTGTACCAGCGGTGTCTACAAGACACATCAGAACGCTATGCCGACACGCGGCATCAGCTTAGCACGTCCGTCCTAGGAGGAACAAAACCATGGTCTTGAGTGTGTCTTAGACCGGGTTCTGTGTTCACACACGGCTCTCGCGTACACATGGAGTCGGCTCTCCTCACCTGCTACCCCGCCGCCTCTTGCCTCTGGCCTCTGGCCGATGTGCCGCCATCGACAGCTCTTCAGGGGCCCGATCACTCGCGGTCCTTACGCCTCCTGTTCGCGCACAAACTGCCGCGCGCGACGCAGGTCGTCGTGCCTGCACAGCTTCAGCTCCAGCAGCAGATGCTCCAACGCCGCAACCCGCGCCGCCACCTCCGGCAGCACAATATCGATCCGCTCCGTCAACTCGTCCAACCGGAGGCTGAGCCCGGATTCCGTCCTGTTCTTCGCCGTAGCCTTCGTCGCGCGCCGGTGGGGTCGGCGTCGTCTCTTCGGACTCCGAGTCTTCTTCTTGACAGGCATCGCATTCCTCCTGGTTATCGGACCGCTTACATGTGTCACAATAAGAACTCGTTACCTCATGGTCAGCACCACGCGACAGCGGGCCTTTCCGCTCAACATACGATCGTAGGCGGCCGCTGCCTGTTCCAGCGGGAACGTCTCCACCATCGGACGGATACCGGTCAGAGCACAAAAATTGAGGGCATCCTCGGAATCGCGCGCAGTGCCTGACGGCCATCCCTGAATCGTCCGGCGCGCGCTGATCAGTTGAATCGGTGTCACGGTCATGGGATCAGTCGACACTCCAAGGACAACAAGCTTGCCGCCGACCCCCAAACCGTCGATCATGTCCGACATGGCTTTGCCGCTCGGCGCCGTTGCCAGAATCACGGCTGCTCCACCGAGACTCGCCAGTTCCTTCGCCGGATCAGTTGTTTCGGCATCCAAGTAGCGCTCGGCTCCCAACTTCAAGGCGAGCGCGGCTTTGTCCTGGCCTCGCCCAATAGCCACCGTGCGAAAGCCCATCTTGTTGGCAAACTGCACACCAAGATGGCCGAGACCGCCCACCCCCTGGACAGCCACCAGATCACCGGCCTTAGCTCCGCTGTGCCGCAAGCTATTGAACGTCGTGATCCCAGCGCAGAGAATCGGCGCGGCTTCTGTGGGTGTCAGCGCATCAGGGATTGCCGCCAGCGCCTCGGTGCGCGCAATCAAGTACTCCGCATAGCCTCCATCCTCATGGAAGCCTGTCACCAGGAACTTCTGACAACCGCAAAAATCGCCGCGATGGCACGGGGTACATCGGCCACAATGCCCTCCATGCCACCCCACCCCGACACGCTGGCCTTTCTCCCAGGCCACCACTCCGGCACCTACCGCATCGATCACTCCCGCCACCTCATGGCCCGTGACGCGCGGATATTGGAGTCCTGGCCAATGGCCTTCTTTGACAAACATGTCACTATGGCAAATCCCACAGGCTTGCACTTTAATGCGAACGGTGTTGGGTTTGGGTTCCGGCACTGGACCGTGGGCGATCTTGAACGGGCCTCCTGGCGCCGTAATCTGTACGGATGTCATAGGTGTCATCAGAACCTCCTTGGCTGGCAACTCATCGAGCGTCTCTCGCAAAACTTGTGCACTCCACGTTGGCGCCAGTACATTCTTGCCACCTTGGGCTTACTGCTGTCTCGGCACCCGGCCGATGATATGAACCCTTGGCCCATTCGGGAGTGGAATCACTTGGTCATACTCGGCCTCCCCACCGAGCACCCATTCAAACAGTCGCTTCGCGTCATTCAGCTCAGGCTCGTTTGGGATGCCGTACTGCTCTTTCTGCATTAGTTCATCATAGAGCCCGATACAACCGTGAGAGGCGGGATACCCAGGTAAGTCACGCCCGTGAATCCAGTAGGACACACCTTCGCGATTGATATAAAACCTGAGTGCATAGTTCATTGGATAAGGTCGGTTCGTACCTTCAATCATATAGAGACTGGATTCATGGGCCCGATGCGCAGCGGTCAGACGAAATTGTCCCACCGGTGTTGGATTCTTGACCTCTCCAGAGGCAATGGGCATGGCAAATCGAAGAGATCCATATTCATAGGCCCCGAGAAATTGTTCAGAGAGATCAATCAGGACAAACTGTTCATCCAATTCCGCAGACGGATAAGAAAGGGGTAGTGGCGTAAATGCTTGCAGATCATAAAGCTGTTTGGGGACTTTGATGGACCGCCCAGCCTGTGCATGGCGCCGGTCGATTAGGTTGAACCGAACCACGTCGATCCAGTGCTCGCCGAAAAGCTTCTCCAACGATTCGCCCGCACGGAGCGTTCGACACTCCCATTCTATGGTCGCATCGCTTGGATAGATGATGCTGCAGCGATCCCGATACTTTCGAGCCGATTCCGCCTCAGAGCCTGCGGAAAGAAGGATGATTGTCGACACGAGTATCAGATGTGTTCTCAGGCGTTTTAATTGACACCTCAGTTGCACGCTTCTTAAAATCAGGACCAGTGCTGGGATGCCTTCATATAACCGAACAGCAAATCCCGTCTGGCCAAAATCCCCACCAGCTTGTTATTCCTAACCACCGGAACGCGAGTCAAATAACGATCTTGGAATAGATCGGCCACTTGGCCGAGTGTTTGGTCCTCCGTCACGGTGACGGGATGGACCGACATGATCTCAGTCGCAAGAACCTTTCTAAGATCACGCCCTTCCAACATGGCCTGGAGGAGATCATATTCGGTCACGATCCCGACCAATGTGCCATCATCTTCCACGACCGGAAGACTCCCAAAGTTCCGATGGGTCATCATGTGGGCGATCGTCGAGGCGTCAGTGCGCGAGCTGCATCGTGAGACGGCGTCCTGCATCAGCTGTCCCACCGTCAAGGTCTTCGGATCGCAGGCCTTCAGGAAGAATTCGGTTTGTCTCATACGTTCCTCACTGTTATCGTTTGCCGCCAGTGGCGAGATAGGTTCGCAAGACATCGCGTCTTGCGATAATACCGACCAATTTATCCTTGTCATCCACAACAGGGACGCGAACCAGGTCGCTCGCGCGCAGGACGTGAACCAGCGTTCCGAGTGTCGTTTCAGGCCGGACCGAATAGGGGTTGGAGGTCATGACATCTTTCGCCGAAACAGCGCCAAGCCGATGACCATCGTCGACGGCCGCCAGCAAATCGTGCTCGCTGACGATCCCGGCCAACTTACGCCCATTCTCGACGACAGGAACGGCCCCAAAGCCCTCGATCATGAGCGACGCAATCACATCTCCCTTCGTTCTCAGACGAACGGACTGGACTTCCTTCTCCATGACCTGACTGACTGTCATGGAATCGAAGTCTTTGACTTTGACGATCTTACCCCTCTTCGCCTTTTTCGTCTTTTCCATCGTTCCTCCTTAGACGCAGCTATGCTCCACAACACTTCCTTTCACCGGCTGCCTGCGACGCGACTCCCAATGCATCCTTGAGACAATTTGCCCATCATTAGCCAACCCGACGATCGCGTCGAAGCCAGCTCGACTGACGCGAAACACCACAGTCGGTCATCTGCTCCTGCTGCAAAACGCCGCAACACCTCGAAGAGATAAAAGAGCGCCTTCCTCCATAACTGATTGGGAGAGAGCCCATTCTTCCTTTATATGACGTCTTCTCACAGGCACATCCAATGCAGGTCTGATACCCAGAATGATTTCCACAACATCACCTTCGCCGAGGAGGGGAAGCGATCATGCGGATCTTATGTGCGGTCGATGGGTCGGAGCATTCCCAGTGGGGAGTCCAGGCGCTTGAGGCGCTTGCCAGCCGAGAGCCTGAACAAGTGGC
Source organism: Nitrospiraceae bacterium (assembly GCA_919902665.1). GTDB lineage: Bacteria > Nitrospirota > Nitrospiria > Nitrospirales > Nitrospiraceae > Nitrospira_D. The sequence goes on along the minus strand of CAKKRK010000096.1, from coordinate 286 downwards.
GCTCCTCCATGTCGTCGACAAGCCGACTCTCCAAGCGATCGCCGGGAAGAATCCCGTCCGGGAGCGTCGAGCACTCGCCGCCATGGAAAAAGCAGGTGGCATTATTCTTCGAGATGCCGCGCGATCAGCCCGCGTGGCCCTGGGTCAGGCAGCCACAGCACCACGCTCAACCATCCAAACCATCTTGGCTCATGGCCCACTGGCAAAGACCATCGCCAGAGAAGCGCGTCACCTGAAGGCGGATCTGATCATCATGGGATCGCGCGGACTCAGCGATATTCAAGGG
>CAKKRK010000095.1 GCA_919902665.1 Nitrospiraceae bacterium | reverse complement strand
GGGTTCACCTGGCTGGGGAACGGATCCAGAATGGCCTTGGGCGCGTTGTTCCAGACCACGTCCGCCAGATTCGACATCCGGCTGACGATCTGCGCCGCCACACCACCCGCCGCTCCGAACAACCCGCACCAGCCCAACGTCACAAAGCCCCAATGCAATGGCGCCGCAAACAGCTCATCCACAAACCAGAACGCATGGCCCCACTCGTTGAGTCCCACGTTCGGCAGAATGAACATTGGCCCCACCACCGCCGCCACCAACGGGAACGACGTGGCTTGGCTATACAGCGGCAACCGCGTCTGTGCATACAGGTAACTCGACACGCCGCAGGTGATGTACAACGGGAACGTCCCGTAGAACGCCACGATGTGGCTCGCCGTAAAGCTCGTGTCCCGGATGATCACTTGGTGCCACGCCGCATCCTGCTCCAACGTGTAGCTGCCCGCGTAGTACACGCCCCAGATGTAGCACACCAACCAGCCCATAAAATAAAAATACCGCTTCAACTCCAGTTTCGGGTCCAGGTTCGTCAGATTCCGGTCCCGCGTCACCCAGATCCATCCGATCGCCGTGGCAAAGAACGCGGCATTAGCCAGAATGTTAAACCGCCACAGCCCCATCCACACCGATTCAAACTCGGGCGTCATGGAGTCCAGGCCGTGCGAGTACCCGAACGTCCGCTGGTACAGCACCCAAAATACCCCGATCGCCAACATCCCAAACCAGCCGAGCTTCGCCGGCTTCGAATCGTACCACTGCGAGATATCATACCCTCGCCCTGAACTGTCTGCAGCCATACTCCCTACCTCCTTCTGTTTGGATGAAATAGTGAAACTACGGAGCACCACGTTTCAGTGAAAGGCCCTTCCTCACAACTAGGTCTCATTTGCTCACGTGGAAGGACCGGTTAAAATGTGAGCAAGTATCCGACAAAATTCCGAGATGAGTCAAGGGAAATATTATGGGTTAGGCTCGCAAAATACTCGTATAAAGCCTACGTGGCAAGCGTGGTTCGTACGATCCCACGTATACGCTTGCGGATGGTTCAAGTCAAGCTCAGCAGGGCTGTGCCATGACGTTTGTCCCTCTCGGCGGGCCATGCGATGTGCGTTTTTGTTCGAATGAAACTCTCTCGATCAACTACCGTGGGTTAGGCCTGATGTAGAGCCTGATTCAATGGACGTGATCACCGGGGGGAGGCAAGATCTCTCGCTCTTGATTGAGCTGTGCGATCTGTTGTGTCAAAAGACTCATGTCTATCCAGCTTGGTCCATCTCCATGAGGAATCCATCGAGCTCGTAGGTATCCGAATCGGTCGAAGAGAAACTCCATGTGACTCTGGCGAGTGCCCTCGCCGAACAAGTCAGGAATCGAGAGTGTTCGGCGGAACAGCGCATAGCTGCGGGAGATCTCTCGTCCGCCTTGAGTGATGACGGGGAACGGCATTCCCTGTGCGATTGAGGTCAGCTCATCCGGGGGGAGGTCGGTCATTGAGACTGCCAGGATAGCCGTGCCAGTTGCGGTAATCGCGGTTGAAGCCGTACGAAGTTGATCAAGCCGAACACGCGACTCCGGCCAGGAGAATAGCACGAGCAGTAGGTTTTGTTTTCCTCGGAAGTCTTTCAAGGTGCCGCTTGAACCATCGTGCGCCGTATATGAAAAGTTCGGGGTGGCCATAAACGGCTGCTCAGGCAGAATACGGGGCGTGATGATTCGGGATTGATACCCTCGGGAATTGGCATGGAGAAAGTTCAGGAGATCCCAGCGCTCTTCTTCGGAAAATCTCTCACCAAAGGCCGGCATGACACCGTTGAATCGTCCGTAGGTCAGCCAATGGAAGAAGTCGCCTGCCGTGTGCATGGCGGTATGAGGCTCCGTCAGCAGGTCGACGGGTTGCTTCGGCAGCGTCTTAGCCAATACCCCGTTCCCTTTAGCCTGTGGGCCATGGCAGGGAATGCAATTCGCCGTGAATAGCTCGACACCATTGGCAATCGAGATGGCATCGAACGGAACCGGGGTCTTTCGATATGTCTCCGGGTAGGATTGTATCGCGATGGGATAGAATGTCGCACCAAGTCCGAGGATCCCCAGCAGGGTTGGAACAGCGATGCGCCATGAGGTTGCCCACTGTTTTTTGCGGCTGAGTACGATGGTCGTTCCAGCTACGATCAAGAGTACAAGGCCGGTTAGTACAATGGCCCTTACAAGCCAGTCGTCCCATGTTGCGTCGATAGAGAAGCGGAATGGGTAGGGCCAGTTATCGATGACCTCATGTTTAGCCGGGACCGCGTTGGCCAGTAAGGTCGCGACGATGACCAGGAGAATGGCGAGGCCAAACTCGGTTGTTACCCATGTCCGAAGTTTTTGCCCACTTACTGCGGCTTGCTCGGAGCGTTGCCGAATCGATGGTATCCAAAGAGACTTTGCTCGTGAGGCGATGGAAAGAATGACGGCAAGTAACGTGAGCTTTGTGATGAGCAGCCAGCCATACGTTGTTGCGACCAGTCCGGCGTAATTGGTCTCAAACATGCGATTGGCCACGACGAGGCCTGATATGACAACAACGATCATTGTGATGAAGGCCAATCTCGAGAAGCGAGCCAGCACGTCACCGATATGGGATCTTTCGTCAGCTGATCCGGTCGCGATGGTGGAGGCAACAAGAATTACCCCCGGGAGACCGCCGAACCAAACGCTAGCTACGATAAGATGTAGGGCATAGATCACGGTGGCCAAGACTGCTTGCTCTTCGGCCGCCGAATGGCTAGCGAGAGAACCGAGGGCCAGGGGCAGTGCCGCCGCTGATGCACCTATGACGTAGCGCCATGGCGCAGCAGGAGCAACCTGTATGTACAGAACGATCCCAAGGACAGCAAGGGCACTCGCAGCGCGCAGGGTCCAGATAAACCCGATACGAGTCTTCTGGATAAAGTCCAGCCAGGCTTGCGGGTTCCAGGCATTCTCGGGGGATCCGGTAGCCTGCGCGGTCGTCGTAGCCAAGAGACCGACTAGGCCGATCAGTAGGAGGGTGGCCAACCAAGGAAAAGTCTTTTTCAGACGAGCCAGCCATGAATGCCCTGATTCGAGGCTCTTCTGTTCGGCGATTGCTAAAAAAACGCAACCTCCGATCAGCATCATGTTGGACGCGAGTTGCAGACAGCGAAGCAGCGTACCGACGGCCTCGATCATTTCCTTTGAGTGTCGCCCTTTACGGTGAAGTCGAAGGTAGACTCAACCACATGGCCGTCAACCGAGAGGACACGGAACTTGACGGAGTACTTACCGGGAGCCAGCTCAGGAAGGGGCAGCACGATCGATTTCTGGTCATCCGGTGCAAGGGTGGGCTTGGCATCGGTGATTGGCTGTTTTTGGGCATCGAGGACCACGAGCGAGGCGTAGTCTCCTTCAATTTTCTCGTTGAACCACAGTCGCACGTGTGTCGGCGACTTGGTAAGCACGGATCGGCGTGGAGGCTCGGCCTTGACTAACATGGAATGCGCCAAAGCTGAGGTCACGGGTGCTGCCAAGATGAGCATGATAACCAAGATGACGCGCGTGATCATATTCATGCCTGCTGGGCCGACCATAAGCTCTCCCTACACCCGATTGCTACATCTACGGTGATGCATCGGGCGGTCTAGTCTGGCGTTCCTTTGAGAAGCCGCTTTCTATCTATACCCGGACCTGTGATGGCTTGCGACGATCTCGGAAGGCGTAGAACACGGCAACGACCATGCCTACGAAGACTGGCACAATGAGCATCAAGTTGTGCGAGAGATGAGAGATGATGCCTTGTTCACCGACAGAAAAAGAAAATCGTGCGACATGTTCGCGGCTTTGACCTATTGAAACCAATCCGACGAACTTCCCAGGTTTATCGAAGTTGTATTTCACGTCGATTGAGCCAGTGGGGTAGACCTTAGAGGGGAGGTGTGCGATTGTTAGGGCTTCGAGATTATCCTCCGAGCCGGTATCTTTGATGATCCGCACTTCTACCGGGATAGAACGGAGCTCCTGTTCGACATAGTCGAGCACCAAAACGGTGTTCCCCACCGCTGGAAGCTCCTGGCAGAATTTCCGATCATAGTACATGTCAGGCAGGTAGCTCGCAAAGAGCATCTTATAGGGGCCAGCGTGGAGGACGCACGTATCTGCGGCCAACTCATGGCCATGTTGGGCCATAGCCGAAAAAGGCGCGACGACCAAAAGGAATACACAGCACACCCAAGCACGGATGAGAAGATGACCGGACATGTTCAACCCTCGTTTTTCTCTAATCTTCAGCATTCAAAACGGTTTCGCAATGGTCTAAATCATTAGGATGCTACGGGTTTCGCTGGCTTGCGGTCTCTCATGAAAAACATAATTCCTAAGACAATGAGCACTGCAGCCACAGGAAACATGTAGATATTTAAGAACTTGGTATAGTACTTCGGTTCTCCCACCGAAAATGGAAACTTTGAGACATGCTCTTTCTTGTCGCCGACGGTGACGATGCCGACAAACTTTCCGGGCTTGTCAAAGGTATAGGCAAAGTCGATAGAACCAT
>CAKKRK010000094.1 GCA_919902665.1 Nitrospiraceae bacterium | reverse complement strand
GACAACTGCTACTGCTGCCCCTTCGCCTTCCAGTCGTCCAAAAACTTCTTCAGCCCAGCATCGGTCAGCGGATGTTTGAAGAGCATTTGAAACACACTGTAGGGCATTGTGCAGATGTGACCGCCTGCTAATGCCGCCTCGACGACGTGCTGCGGATGGCGCACGCTTGCCACTAACACCAAGGTCTTGTAGTCATAGTTCTTATAGATCGTTAAGATTTGTCGAATGAGCTCCATGCCGCTTGTGCTGATATCGTCGAGCCGCCCGATAAAAGGCGAGACGCACCAGGCGCCAGCTTTGGCCGCCAGCAGTGCCTGCGTCGGTGAAAAACAGAGGGTCACGTTCACTTTGATTCCCTCGGCCGCCAGGCGCTTTGTGGCTTTGAGGCCTTCCGGAATCAGCGGGCACTTGACCACGATGTTCTTGTGGATCTTGGCGAGCTCTTTACCTTCCTTCACCATGGCGTCAGCTTCCACACTCACAACCTCAGCGCTGATTGGTCCATCCACGATCTTGCAGACTTCTTCCAGCATTTCCCTGAAACTTCGGCCCTCCTTGACGACCAGGGAAGGATTCGTGGTCACGCCATCAAGTAATCCGAGGCTTGCCGCTTCATGGATTTCCTTGACGTTGGCTGTATCGAGATAGATTTTCATAATGGTCCCTTTCCTAGCGAAGAGATCGTGAGTCGATATCGTTCTTATCGGTTATTGTATGGAGAACTCAACTTCACTGCAAGAAGTCGATACATAAGTTTGACAGGCTTTCGAGCGGGAGATAGAATTTCCCGGTTGAAGATGCCCATTGGTCTTAGAGGAGATAGCACGATGAAACGATTTGTCTGGTTGCTGCTTTTCTCCCTTATCATTCCAGCCTGTTCAGGGAAGAACCCCTATCTTGAGGCATCGCTGAAACCGGCCGAGCTTCAAGGAAAAGATAAAGGCTGGTTCGAAAAGAACTGGGGTGCTGCGGACGGCAAGGCTTCCAGATTTTTTGGTGGAGAGACCTGGACCTACTATCGTATCGCCGGAGGAAAATCAGGACCTCCATTCTTTAATTTCTCTCCCAATCAATGTCAGATCACCCTCAAGTTCGACAAAGAGGAGAAACTTTCCGACTACACCTATTCAGGCTGCTAACAAAAATTTAGGTAATTAGGGCGTTTCGTAACCATCTGGTAGGCTGGGGGCCGCATGG
>CAKKRK010000093.1 GCA_919902665.1 Nitrospiraceae bacterium | reverse complement strand
GGCGGCCCAAAAATCTCGTGAGCTGATCCAACAGTTGCTGGCCTTCGGTGGGCAGAACGACCACGGTCGATGTCCATTGTTACTCCACTCCTTGGCAAAAGAATCCCTCAGGTTCCTTCGTCCCACAATCCCCCTGTGGATTGAACTCAGAACGAAGATTCCACATGCGACCAATCCTATTTCGGCCAATGCCATGCAGATGCATGAGATGATGTTCCATCTGGTCGATCACGCTGTCCGTGCGATGCAGAAGAGGGGAGGAGTCCTCGATGTTCAGCTTCAGAACAGGGAGTTTGCTACGGATCAAATCATGCCCTCCGGTCGACTCCCTGCTGGAAGGTATGTCTGCTTGAGTGTTCGGAATACAGGCGAGGGCTTAGACCCTCAGAGCATCAGCCGATTGGTCGACTCGTTTGCGACGTCCAAGGCCGTCAGCGAGGAACAGGGTGTGGGACTCGCGGTCGTTTACGGCATCGTCTCGGTGCATGGCGGTACCGTGGCGGTTGAAAGCCAAATTGGAGCCGGCGCGACCGTATCGGCCTACCTCCCTGTTCTCGGGGCTTGTGCCCCATCAACGGCTCAACAGGATGATCCCCTTCCTCATGGACACGAATGTATCTTATTCGTCGATGACGAAGACGCCGTGGCCCGTTTTGGAAGAGAGGTGCTGACATCTCTTGGCTACCATCCAGTAGTCTGTAGAACAGCCGTAGAAGCCTTGGAGATCTTTCAAGTTGAGCCCACACGGTTCGACTTGCTAATGACCGATCGGATGATGCCTGGCATGAGTGGGGATCGTCTAGCACAAGAATGTCGGAAACTTCGTCCGGATCTCTCCGTCATTCTCTGCAGCGGGTCACATGGTGTACCTGGTCTGGATGACGTCTCTTCGCAGGGCATGACGGAATGCCTTCTCAAACCGCTCACGTTGCATGAGTTGGCGTATGCCATCCGTCGGGCCTTGGATCAGTCTCCCAGTTATCCGGAAACTACGGGTGCGCCGGCCAACTCTGGCCCAGAACCATCAAGAATATCGATTGAGGTGTCGGATGCCGTCAGTCCTCGTGGTTGATGATCAAGACCAAGTTCGTCAGCTCATCCGAGAAACCTTGGAGCAGGCTGGGTACGAGGTCGAAGAGGCCTCTAATGGGAAAGAGGGAGTGGCGCGGTATCGGGCTAAATCGCCAGATATTGTCATCATGGATCTTCTTATGCCGGACCAAGATGGGCTTGAGGCCATCATGACGCTTCGCCGGGAGTTTCCCGATACGCGTGTGATTGCGATGACAGGGGCAAGTGATACGATCGGCGTCCTCGATTTATTGGATGTTGCAAAGATGTTTGGAGCCAGGCGGACGCTTCACAAGCCATTCGAGCTGAACGTCCTCCTCGATGCGGTTGCTGCTGAACTGACCGTCTAGAGAACTCGCCGGGTACGCTCAACGCGCTTCACATTGACATCAGGCCAAGGTCCCGTCAGACTTTGCCCGCCATGCCTGGATCATGCCCATCATGATAGTGCTCAATCTGTCTCTGGGGACCCTCGTGACCGCCATCGGGTTTTGGCTCATCTGGGGGGGGACTGTCGCGCCAGCCCTCGTAGTTGGATGGGCCCTGAGCGTAGGGCTGTTTTTATGGTTCATGGCGGAGTCGATCACGGGACTATGGGCTTGGTCTACCTTATTGCTCGGCCTGGAAAGCTTTGCCTGGCCCGTGGTGTTGATGATTCAACTCAGAGGCCAGGCTGACTCACTTCCTGAATCTGAGATGGGAACGATCCTCTCAGCCGTCGTGCTGGGTCTCTTCTCCTCCGTGTTTTGGATTTCGTTTTCTTACGGCCTGTTCAAACGAGCACGCAAGCTGGATCCGGCCCTATTAGAGGAGCAGGTTGTGACAGTGCCAACTTCCCGGGCGAACAAAAAGAAGAAAGGCGTGTAGCCTTATCAATTCTCGACCGGGTCGATATCGACGACGAATTTGATTCGTCCCTTGCGGTACTCTCCCTCCATCTTCTGGACGGAATTATGGATCCGGCGGCTAAGGGCGGTGCGATCCGTTCCCTTTACCAAGAGGCGATACTGTTGACGGCCTTTGGGAGGTCTGCGTATTGCGGGGACGGGTCCTAAAACAATCAGCGGCTTCTGATCATGTGCGTTCCGTTCTAGGTCTGCACCCCATCGCGTGGCGGCCTCTTCGACGGTTCTTAGGTCGTGCCCAGTTACCGAAAGATCAGCTAAGTGACAGATGGGAGGATAATGAAGAAGCCGGCGTGCCGTGAATTCTTCATTGTAAAATTGATTGGGATCTCCTGAGATCAAGGCCTGTACAGCATGATGTGAAGGAAGGCGCGTCTGTACGATGACTCGACCTCCGGCGGACGCCGGACATGCTAGGTTGGCAGCATCAACCAGCAGGTGATAGGTCCGCTCAGCCGCTCGAAAGTCTGAGACGTGCAACCCTGAATCTGCCTGAAGGATCCCCACCAAGCCGTAGCGGGGCAGTGGCTCTCGGCCAAACAGTGCTTGGGTCCCGATAAGAACATCCCACACACCCGATCTGGTACCTTCCCGCAGAGCGTGAGCGGACGCCGAATGCCGGAGCGTATCACCATCGAGCCGGGCGACGTTGGCTTGTGGGAAGATACGACGAACTTCGGTTTCAACACGCTCGGTGCCACCACCAACAGGACTTATATGGGGAGTACGGCACGAAGGACAGAGGTCGGGCAACCGATCTGCCTTACCACAGTAGCGGCAAGTCAGCCTGCCGGCTTCACGATAATAGGTCAGCGGCACGATACAGGACTCGCAACGAGGGACCCAGCCACAGTCTCGACACACCAAGGTCCCGGCGTACCCTTTCCTATTAAGAAAGAGCAGGATCTTGACACGGTTCTGTAGGGCGTCGTGCATTGCCTGGATGAGGGTGTGGCTAAGGAGGGTTCTTGTGGACTCGTTGCGGAGGTCAACGAGCTCAATCATAGGTTGAAGAGCCGCTTCTTGTGGCACGTGATGGATCTCCGCTTCGATATCGAACCTCGATTCAAGAGATGGATGAGCGGATGCCAGCACAACGAGCGCGTGCTCGCTCTCCGCTCTCAAGCTAGCCACCTCTCTGGCATGATAGCGAGGCTCCTGAGGCTCTTTCAGAGAAGCGTCCTCTTCTCCCTCCACCCAGATGAGCCCGATCGATTGAAGCGGCGAAAATATGGCCGAACGGGTTCCTACGACTACCGAGGGAGTCTGCCCCTGGTTCTGTGGCCATCGAGTGGATTGTGAAGATGGGTGTGAGAGGGTAATCTGGAGGCCAGTGAGTCTTGAGAGCTGTTGTGTCAACCAGGATGCTCTCGCGATCTCACCGGTGAGAACTAGAGTGGATCGTTTCATTGAGTGGGCTTGCTGAATGGCGTCGGCAAGCCGGCTGAGTCGGTGTTCCTCTGGGGCGTGGAGCACAAGCTTTTTCATGTGATTACTTTGGAGGCAGTGAGCGATATGCGCTTTCCATGAGGAGTCGATCTTCGGAGGCGTGTCAGTGGGCAGAATGCCATCCTCTGGCACTCGACGATCAGACTCGCCTGTGGTGGGTGTCCTACGTGGCTTTTGGGACTCACCGTTGGCGTTGTTCGAAGGTATGAGTGTGATCCAGGACTTGTTAATGAGGGTGTCGATTCCCCGCACGATGTTTCCCTGTCGAGTTGCTTGAAGCGTAGAGGCCAGAATCCCTAGAGTTCGTCGGGCAATTCGGTCCAGAATCGGCTTCAGATCGTCCGGACAAAGGCCGGCTTCCAGGGCCGAGCAACCCTGCGGAGTGGCCACGTATCGTGCGGGGGAGGTTTTTCGCCTTGCTATCGAGGGCAATATGAGCCGAAGACACTGGCCCCAGGGTGCAACGTAATATTCTGCGATCTTGCGAGAGAGTTCGAACAGCGCCGGAGATAGTGTGGAAGTTTGCCCATCGCGGGCCAGAGAGCGGATCTCTCTAAGGGAAGCGGATTTTATCTCGGTCGCGAGCTGGCTACTCAGCGAGATGACGACCCCTTCTAGCACCATACGTCCAAACGGGACGAGGACGCGGTGCCCTATTACTAGGGTCTGAGCTAAGGTGGGAGGGACGAGATAGGTGAAGGCCTTCGCAATATGGCGAGGTACTATAACGTCTGCATAGAGTGCCTGCATTTGACGCGGAACGGTCGAGAGCTCATCGGAAGCCATGTCGCATTCTAGCAGTCTGGAAATGTGAAGGACACCGGCGTTCTCGGCGAGGAAGGTGTTTGACAAGACCCTTGGGGAGCGAATCCAATACCGACGTGTCCCCGTCTCGGTCCGATGCTATTCCGTCTGGGTTCCAGGGGTTGGCTGCTGAGGAGTACTATCTTTCTTGTTTGTGTCGGGCGATGTTGAGCCACTCTCATCAGGGTTATTGGCAGGATTTGACCTATCCTTTGAGGGAGTCTCTGGAGAGTCGCCCGTAGCCATGGTTCCTTGACCAGGGGAATCAGTCATGGCGGAAGTAGTAGCGGGAAGCGGCTGGTCGTTGTTGTCACGAGCACTCACAGTGGAAAGCCTTCCTTCCGGCTTTTGCACTTGAGTCTCAATCTCTGGTGTAGGTGCCGGAGTCTCCGTGTCCGGAGTATACAGAAGAATTTCTACACGGCGATTCTTCGTGCGGCCATCTTCCACCATATTCGTAGCAGTTGGTTTGGTGTCACCCAAACCCACCGCACTGATCCGTTTCGGTTCAACGCCGCCCTTTTCAATAAGATACCGGAGGACTCCGTGCGCGCGCACTTTGGACAATTCCAAATTGCTTGGATACCGCGACTTGAGTGAAGGGCCGATCTCCATGTTATCTGCATGGCCCTCGATTCGGATCATCCTCATGTCGCTGCTGGTGTGCAGGTAATTAATCAACTGATCGAGCACTTTATAATTGTCAGGCTTAATAGCCGCATCCCCTGAGTCGTAGTGCAGGAACTTCGCGAGGTCCCCAAGGTTGAGCCGGCTTTGTCCTGATGCATCCTGTATTTTCAGCTTGCTGGCTACCAGATCAGCTGGAACCGTTTGACTGGCCTGAGTTGTGGCCGATTCCGGGATTGCGCCTACAGGCTGAGGAAGAGGTGCAGCGTACCCAACGAGCTTGAATCGGTCTCCTTTGAAGACGCGGGTATTGGCTTTAAGGATAATGGCAGTTGCCGTGTGGGATTCCACCGACAGGACCCTGAGCTGGCCGATCTTTCGTGGAGGAAGTCCGGCGCTGTGACGGTAAATCTCGAGGAGATCGCTGGTCTTTAGTCCGTCCTCTCTCCCTCGATCCACGTAGACAACATTTGATTGTGAAACGAGGGTCATTGTCCGGTCGGCCTGAAGTTCAACAATCATACCCTCCAGGTCGGAGATGTTCGATGCAGGGCTTGCCTCGGTGTCTGGCGCCGGTGCTACAAAACGCATGACGGGGTCCCCGGGGGAAATTGGTCCATAGCTGTGCACAGCCTCTACGGTCGTGAGAGCGTGGTCGGCTGCGGTCACCTTCACGATCGCCGAACGATTCACAACAAATCCGAGGTATTCATTAGTCACTGGGTGAAACACTTTCCGAACACGCCGGTAGACGGTGAAAAGATCGCCAACTGCTACCTCAGCGGGATTATTGAGCTTGAGATAGAGTGAATCGCGCTTGCCAAGCAGCATGCGATTGCCCATCGACTGATTGTCACCAGTTATCAAGTTTACGGTTCCGTCGATCGGAGATGCTTTCTGGATAGCACCATGAGAAAAGGCGCGCGCGGCATCTGCAAATCGAACGGAATCAATCTCTGGTGCCTGTGCCAACGCTTCATCAAGCGAGACACCGATTCCTGAACACAGGACCAAGACGAGAGGGGCGAAGGTTTTCATAGGTGGATTCCTTTTGAGGCTAGTGTTGCTTTGAAAACCATAGCAAAAGACGCTGTATTGTCAAGAATTTGAGCTGGATTGGTAGGAGCTTGACGGGCCGTTCTTTCTAGTGCTAGCGTGAGGCCTTGTCATTCTTTATCTGACCGGGGCATGGTGACTGACCGATGAATGGTAGTGAAAAAGAGGGGCAGCGTCTTTCCAGGGGTTTCCGTCAGAAGGACCGAATCGATACACAAATCCATCGGCGACGAACGGTCAAAGCGTTTTCTCCTCTGGAATCTGAATGGGAGAGTTCCCAGACTGGCCCATCTTCTTGTGGAGTGATGAGCAAGGCGAAAGAGATCCGGCACTTGGTGTCTGATCGTGAGTTACCGCAAGAATGTAACCGCTCAACCTAACTCTCCGCTGCCAGACCGCCTTCCCTAGGGCTTTTGGGTCTGCCTGAAGTGGGTCCTTTGTTCGCTTGCTATCTCCGAGACCGGAACAATAAGATTTCACGCGTGAGATCTATAATACCCTTTCCAGGTCAATGCCTTGTGAGAGAAAACTAAATGACTGGAAGCGAAGCTCTTCTTGAATATCTGACGAAATTTTTCCCGATCTTTCTCTTTATCTTTGTCGCCTTGGCCTTTGGGGTGATGACCTTGCTCGTCAGTCATTTTGTGCAGCCTAGGTACCCGGAGCCAGAAAAATTATCAACCTATGAATGTGGGGCCGAGCCATTTTCCGACGCCCGTATGCCGTTCCCTGTCAGATATTACATTTTTGCGATGTTGTTCGTTATTTTCGACATTGAAGTGATCTTCCTCTACCCATGGGCCGTCGTCTTCACCAAGATCGGGGTGATTGGGTTGATTGAAATGATGATTTTTATCGGGCTGTTCATCGTGGCCTACGTGTATGCCTGGCGAAAAGGCGCACTGGAGTGGGATTGAGGATTGTATGGGACTGATCCAACTAGGACGGCATGAAAAAGACGGGGCTCCGGACGTCATCACGGGGTCTCTTGAAAAAGCCGTGAACTGGGCGAGGAAGGGTTCTCTTTGGCCAATGACCTTCGGACTCGCCTGCTGCGCCATTGAGATGATTGCCGCCGTGTCCTCGCGGTACGACATGGATCGGTTTGGAGCAGGAGTGTTTCGCGGTTCGCCGCGGCAGTCTGATTTGATGATCGTTGCCGGAACCGTGTGCCGACGCATGGCGCCGGTGATTCGAAAGATTTATGACCAGATGCCGGAGCCCAAATACGTGATTGCGATGGGTTCCTGTGCTACCTCAGGAAACATCTATGACAGTTACAGTGTCGTTCAGGGAGTCGACCGATTTGTTCCTGTGGATATTTATGTGCCCGGCTGTCCTCCGACTCCCGAGGCCCTCTTGGACGGCATCCTGAAGCTACAAGAGCGCATTATGCAAAAACGTGTGTTTGTGACTCAACCGGACCAGGTCAAGGCCAGTCTGAAGGTTTGACGCATCGTTATGCATCCACTGCTCCAGCGAATTCAGCAGACGTTTTCAGTCGGAGTCACCGGCTTGGCTGAGTGGCGAGGCGATGCGGCGGTGACTGTCTTGCGAAATATGCTTCATGAAGTTGCACAGTTTCTGCGTAACGATCCCGGGATGGATTTTGATTATATCGTCCATGTGAGCTCCGTGGATTGGCCCGATGACGAAGAGCGATTCGAAGTGGTGTGGGAGTTCTACTCGATTCGGAAGCGGCATCGCATTCGGCTGAAGACGAGGGTGCCTGAATCCGATTGTGTCGTTGATTCCCTGACGGATCTTTGGAAAGGTGCCGATTTCATGGAACGTGAAGTCTTCGACATGATGGGTATCCGGTTTCGAAACCATCCCGATCTCCGCAGAATTTTAATGCCGGATGACTATACCGAGGGCTACCCTTTGCGTAAGGATTTTCCACTTCGCGGCAAAGGCTGGCGAGACACGTTTGATTTTCTGGATGAAGTTCCACGATAGGATGCTCCACCAGCATGGCATTCGAAGATCAAAGAACCACTGTTTATAAGATCGACCCAGAGCATCCGGAAAGCGAGTCGCTGCCGACTTTGCGAACGGAGGAACTTCTGCTCAACTTGGGTCCTCAACACCCCAGTACGCACGGTGTTCTCAAGGTGATTCTGGAATTGGAAGGGGAGCGGCTGGTGAAATCCACGCCGGTGATGGGGTACCTCCATCGAGGAGTCGAAAAGCTTGCTGAAGACGGCACGTATCATCAGTTCATCCCCCATACAGATCGGCTCGACTATGTCTGTGCGATGTATAACAACTTTGCCTACTGCAGAGCCGTCGAGAAACTCTTGAATTTACAAGTTCCAGAGCGGGCGGAATACCTCCGGACAATCGTCGCGGAAGTCCAGCGCATCATCGGGCATCAGTTTTGGCTGGGTGCCCAAGCGCTTGACATCGGGGCTATGACCGTCTTTTTTTATTGTTTTCGAGATCGGGAAATTCTACTCGATTGGTTTAACGAGCTATGCGGAGCCCGTCTCACAACCAGCTGGTATCGAATCGGTGGGGTTGAGCGGGACTTGACGCCGTCGTTGATCGACAAGCTTAAGCAGTTTCTCGACTATTTCCCGCCGAAGATCGATGAATATCAGGTGTTTCTTGAGAAAAACCGCATTTGGCTTGGGCGCACCAAAGGGGTCGCCGTGATTTCGGCAGAAGATGCGGTTAGTTTTGGGCTGAGCGGTCCAGTTCTTCGCGGATCTGGAGTGGACTACGACCTTCGCAAGTATGAGCCCTATAGCGCCTATCCAAAGTGCGAGTTCAGCGTGCCTGTCGGAAAAAACGGGGATACGTACGATCGTTACTGGATTCGGGTGATGGAGCTCTACGAGAGCGTCAAGATCATACGGCAATGTCTGGAGCAGATGCAGGAAGGGCCCGTCATGGCGGATGTTCCAAGCGTGACGCTGCCGCCGAAAGAACGCGTCTTTACAAATCTAGAGGCGATGATCCAACAGTTCAAGCTCTTCTCGCAGGGGTTCGATGCTCCACCGGGCGAAGTCTACTGCGGTACAGAAGCGCACAAAGGGGAGCTGGGATTTTACATCGTCAGTACGGGTGGCGGAAAGCCCTATCGACTCAAGATTCGAGCCCCTTCGTTCATTCACATGGGCGCCTTCGATCACATGTCCAGAGGCTATATGATCTCGGATGCCTGTACCATCTTCGGGTCCTACGATATTGTGATGGGCGAGTGCGACAGATAAATGGAAACACGAGATGTGAACAGTGAAAGGTAAATCGGGGGTTCGTTTTACGGTCCACGTGTGTCCTTTCACGGAGAAGAACCATGGGTTTGAAGCCGGCTACTAATCCAGACATTGAAGCGGCAAGGATCGAATTGAGCATCGACGGAAAATCCGTCACGGCGCAGGACGGGGTGTCGCTGTATGACGTCATCTCGATGACGGGGAAGATTATCCCGGCCATGTGCTACCACTACACATTTGACCCGTTCGGCTCTTGCGGGATGTGTCTTGTCATGCAAGAGGGGAAGAAAGCTCCTGTTCGGTCCTGTACTGCCAAGGCGGCGGCGGGAATGGTAATCCGTACCGAAGGCGAGGATCTCTTTCTCGCCCGGAAGAAAGCTGTCGAGAAACACCTGTCTGTGCATCCTCTCGACTGTCCAGTGTGTGATGCGGACGGCCATTGTGAACTTCAAGATATGGCCTTTCAGCATGGCGTGACGAATCTGGCCAGTGCCAAGCAGAAACTCATTCCGGAAGATACACGCAGTCCCGTGCTCGACTTCAACATGAATCGCTGCATCGCCTGTGCAGAATGCATCAATGTTTGTAAGGATGTGTTGATGATCGATGCCTTGCAGTTCATGAAGAAGGGTGGATTCAACCAGGTTGTGGCTAAGGGCGACCTCGCCCTCAATTGCGAATTCTGCGGAGATTGTTTAGCGGTCTGTCCGGTTGGCGCCATCACGAACAAGTTTTCCAAGTATCTCTATAAACCGTGGCAGATGAAGACGACGACGACGACCTGCAATTACTGCGGAGACGGTTGCCAACTCCATCTAGAAACGAAAGATGAAGAGGTGGTTCGAGTCACCTCCCCATTATCCTGGAAGAACAAGTGGGGAGACCGATCGGAAACTGCCAAGGGACATGGTGGGCTCTGCGTACGTGGACGTTTTGGGTTCGAAAATCTGGATAGTAAGAGCCGGCTTACACAGCCCCTGGTCCGCGAAGGCGGTCAGTTGGTGCAGAAACCTTGGCTGGACACGATGCATCTGCTCGTAGACCGTTTTACCGAAATCAAACGCCAATACGGTGCCGATGCCATCGCAGGCCTCGTGACGGCCCGCTGTACGAATGAAGAGCTGTATCTGTTTCAGAAGCTCATGCGCACGGCTTTTGGTACCAACCAGCTTGATAGCAGCGCCCGCTACGGCCATATGAACTTTGTGCTCGCTTCCCAACATGCTGTCGGACTGGGGAGAACGCCAAATGATTGGGAAGATCTGACGAAAGCGAAAGCCATCATCTTGATCGGCTCCAATATTACCGAGACAAACCCGTTGACTGCTGTGCGCATCAAAGAAGCCATACGGGTCTACAAGGCTCAAGTGGTGACGCTCGACAGCGCCATCACGAATATGGGGAAGTTGGCATCGCATCCGTTTTTGATCAAGCCTGGGACGGAAGGAGCCGTGATCGATGGGTTAGTCAAGGCGACCATAGATCAGGACTTGGTTGATGAAGAGGTGGTTGGGAAACATCCCCAGGCGTTTGAAGCGCTCAAGAGTTCGGTGGCGGATGTTTCGTTGGAGCGGCTCGCAGCTCAGACCGGCGTTCCCGTAGAAGCCTTCCGAGAAATTGCGGCTATCTTTGCCGAATCGCCGAGGTCGATCATCCTGTGCGCGGAAGGGATCGTCAGGCGGGTCAACGGCTATCAGAACGTCTTAAAACTGATGGATCTCGCCTGGATCACCGGTAAGCTTGGTCAACCAGGTTGCGGTGTGAACACGGTGACGGAGGAGCAGAACGAACAAGGCGCTGTTGATATGGGCGTGGCTCCTGAGTTCTTCCCTGGGCAAGCTCGGTTTGACGATCCCGCAGCGCGGGACCGGTTTGCCAGAGCATGGGAGGCGCCGCTTCCTCCGACCGGATCGAGTGCCCACCTCGTTGAAATATTGAAGCGGTGTAAGAGCGGCCAGATTAAAGCGTTGTATGTGCTCGGCGAAAATCCGCTTGCGACCTTACCGGCTTCAATGGAGGTGCGAGCTGCTCTCGATCGGCTGGAACTACTGGTGGTGCAAGATCCTTTCTTAACCGACACGGCGAAGATGGCTCATGTCGTACTCCCAGCCTGTACCTACGCGGAAAAGGACGGGACCTTTACGAACCTTGAAGGTCGTGTGCTTCGCGTTCGTCAGGCGATGGATCCACTTGGAGAAAGCCTGCCGGACTGGCACATCATGACCGCCCTCGCAAACGCCATGGGGTGTGAATGGGAATACCAATCGGCCAACGATATTCAAGCCGAGATTATGAAGCTGCTGCCCGGATACTATAATCTTGGTCAACCACGAACAGTCACACCTGTTCCTGACCAATATTTGTCTACCGGCTATGAGGCGGAGGTCAAGGCTCGTTATCGCCCTTCACCTTTATCAGGGGAACTCACACGGCCTTTTGCGCTGTTGATGGGGCAGGTGCTGATGCATTCGGGAAAGATGTCGACGCAAGCGTCGGGGCTTATCATGATCGCTCCGAACACCGGGAAACTGCGGATGAACATACAAGATATGGAACGTCTGGGACTGCACGATGGGGTGAAGGTGCGTCTGATCTCGGATCGGGGCTCCCTTCAGCTTGGTGTGCAGCCTGACCAGTCCATTGCGCCTGGCACGTGCTTTTTCCCGGAGCATTTTAACGAACCGCCAGTCAAAGATTTGATGACGGTGTCAGTTGATGCCACAACGGGTGTCCCGTCGTTCAAGCAGATCTGGGTGAGCATTGAACAGGTATAAGCGGATGTCTATCGGTTGCCCGTTCGTGGCGAGGAGTTTACGATGAGTGTCGTAGCCCTGACCAAAAAAATCCTTCAGGCTGCGCTCTTCTATGAGATTTGGGATGCGATGAAAGTCACGTTTCGGCACATGCTTCATCGACCGATCACATTTCAGTATCCACGGGAACAACGCACGATTCCGGATACCCATCGCGGTGCGCTTGGCTTGCTTCGATACGACGATGGGCACGAGCGCTGTGTCGGCTGCGATCTGTGCGAGGTTGCCTGTCCCTCGCATTGCATCAAGGTGATTAGTGCGGAGGATACGACTCGTCCACTTCAGCGCTACGCCAGCGCATTCTATATCGATATCACGAAATGCGTTTTCTGCGGCTATTGTGTTGAGGCCTGTCCGGTCAATGCGCTGGCCATGACCAAGATGTATGAATATTCAACCCACGACAAACGCAGTTTGCTGTTCGATAAAAAGCGGTTGTACGATATTGGCGAGCGCCACCTTGATGATGCAAAGAAATATTTGTATGCGCACAACCAAGAGAAAGATGTCGAACAGAGCCGCGAGTACCGCTACTATTTCCCGCAGTCGGTACAGAAGTCGACCCAACCGCCTCCCAAACATCTGAGTTGAGCTGAATCTATGGTCGGAGTGTTTTTCACGTATTTCGCATTGGTCAGTATTGCCGCTGGCGTTTTGACGGTGACCTTACGGCACCCGGTTCACTGTGCGCTCTCCTTGCTCGTGTTGCTGATGCACGTCTCCGGCTTGTTCATCCTGCTGAACGCGGAGTTTCTTTGGGCCGTGCAAGTCATCGTCTACGTCGGAGCCATTCTGGTGCTGTATCTCTTTGTGTTGATGTTGATGAATCTCAAAACAGATGAACGGTATTTCCACCAATCAGCGCTGTATGTTCTTGGGCCTGCGATCTTGGGGGCCAGCTATGTCCTATACAACCTCCTGCGGTCTCCATTTGATGGGGCGAAGGGGGATACGCCGGCCGCTGTCGTGCTACAAGACGGGGATACCTACGCCGTGGGTATCACGATGTTCAGCGACCATCTCTTGCAGTTTGAGATCGTTGGCATCTTTCTGTTGGGAGCCGTCATTGGTGCGATTGTCCTGGCTAAGACGCCGAAACAGCTCGATACGGAGAGAGAGCGATCATGATCCCGCTGTCTGCTTATACAGCCGTCAGTGCCGTCCTTTTCATCATAGGGCTCATGGGTGTACTTGTCAGACGGAACTTCATCATTGTGTTGCTGTCAGTTGAAATCATGATGAATGCGGCCAATATCAATCTCGTCGCCTTTTCACATTACTTGGAATCGATGGCAGGGCAACTTGTGGCCCTGTTCATCATTGCGATTGCGGCGGGCGAAGCGGCCGTCGGGTTGGCCATCATCATCGTTGTGTTCAGAGGCAAGATTTCCACGAATGTGGATGAAATGAACCTATTAAAGTGGTAGCAGGATGTGGGTAATCACCTCCAACAGCGCAGTCGGTAGCTCGTAGCCCTCAACGTACTTCCAAGCGTACGCTTTAGGATCCGGCTCCGTGAGCAATGGTTGGCTAGGTGAACATCCTCGGGATGGCACGAGACTGTGTCCGATTTGACTGATCTCCTCATTAAATTGATTCCTGTGTTTCCGCTGCTCGCGGTTCTGGTGAACGGACTGCTGGGATCCCGCTACTCTCACGACCTTGCCCATCGATTGGCGTGGGGATCGGTCGGTCTCTCGTTTCTCTGTACGGTTGGCGTCTTCATCGACATCATGCGGACCGGGGTTTCCCATGAAGTCATTGTCTATCAGTGGATTTTCGGGGGCGATCTTGCGATCAATTTAGCCTACCTGGTGGATCCCTTGACCTGTGCCTGGTTGCTGGTGGTCACCGGCGTAGGGTTCCTCATCCACGTCTATTCCGTCGGCTATATGCATGGAGAAGCGGGATTCACACGCTTCTTCACCTACATGAATCTCTTCATGGTCTCCATGCTGCTTCTTGTCATGGGGAACAACTATGTCGTGCTTTTTATCGGTTGGGAGGGTGTCGGGCTCTGTTCGTATCTCTTAATCGGCTATTACTATGACAAGGTTTCCGCCGCCAAAGCAGCCTCCAAGGCGTTCGTGGTCAACCGGATCGGCGACGCGGGATTTCTTGTGGCCATCTTTCTTGTCTTTGTCAATTTTAAGACCCTCGACTACACAAAGGTCTTTGCCCAGGTTGGGCAACTGTCTCCGGACATGGCCACCGCCATTGCCCTCTGTCTCCTTGTCGGTGCAATTGGGAAGTCTGCGCAGCTTCCCCTGCACACATGGCTGCCCGATGCCATGGAAGGCCCGACGCCGGTGAGCGCGTTGATCCATGCAGCGACGATGGTGACGGCCGGTGTCTACATGATCGTCCGTAATCACGCTATCTTCGACCTCTCACCATTCGCGATGTCGATGGTCGCATTCGTCGGGGGAGGCACCGCGTTGTTTGCGGCGACCATCGGACTCGTCCAGACGGACATCAAGCGCGTCTTAGCCTATTCGACCGTCAGCCAGCTCGGATACATGTTCCTGGGTTGCGGGATTGGTGCCTATACGGCCTCGGTGTTTCATGTCATGACCCATGCGTTCTTCAAGGCGTTGTTGTTCTTGTCGGCAGGGTCGGTGATCCATGCCTTATCGGGGGAACAGGATATCCGGAAGATGGGCGGGCTGAGCAACCGAATTCCATGGACCCATCGTCTGTTTCTGATCGGCACCATTGCGATCGCCGGGCTTCCTCCCCTAGCGGGATTCTGGAGCAAAGACGAAATTATGGCCCATGCCTTCACCCATCATCACTATCTCCTGTATGGCATGGCGGCTGTCGGAGCCCTGATGACATCTTTTTATATGTTCCGTCTGACCTATCTGACGTTCTATGGTGCGTCTCGGATGGATGCTCATACGGCCGAGCATGTGCACGAATCTCCGATGGTCATGGTCGCTCCCTTACTAGTCCTTGCCTTCCTCTCGATCGTGGGTGGATTGATCTTGGGGTTTCCACCAGAGCATGGATGGCTGCATGGATTTTTGGGACCGGTCGTCGGGGGTGGGGCTGAGCATGAGGCCGGTACTGGCATGGTGATTTTGCTGATGAGCATCGCAGTCGTCATTGCGTTGCTCGGATGGGGTCTCGCACATTTCCTGTATGCCGTGAGTCCGATGACTGCGGAAGGATGGGCGGAGAGATTTTCAGGAGCCTATCGGGTCTTATTGAACAAGTACTACGTGGATGAACTCTACGACTTTCTTTTTGTTGAGCCGCTCAAGCGTCTGGGTGCACTGCTTGACTGGTTCGATCGTACCATCATAGACGGTATCGTGCGCGGGGTAGGACGGCTGACGGATTGGGGTGCCTCTGGCTCCACATGGATCGAGAAGCACATCGTGTATGCCGGGCTCAACGTGATCGGTTATGGTAATCACCTCGCGGCTCGCGAAGGGCGGAAGATGCAGAGTGGAATGGTCCATCATTATGCCGCCATCATTGTTGCGGGACTGTTCCTTTTAGTTCTTATGGTTCAACTATTTGCTCAGATGTAGGCATTAACCGGATTAGTTAGACGGTCTTTCATGCTCGAAGAACTCACAGCCGGATTCCCGATTCTGTCCTGTATTCTCTTCCTCCCAGTTGTCGGAGCGGCTGTGCTCTGGCTGTTCGAGGAAGAAGACATGGTCAGGACTTCAGCCCTTACGATTGCGCTGGTTGAGCTTGCGCTCTCTGTATTTGTCCTGCTGCGTTTCGTTCCGGAATCGGCTGCCATGCAGTTTACGGAACGTGTTCCATGGATTCCGGCCTTAGGCATCAGCTATCACCTGGCCGTCGATGGAATCAGCGTATTGTTCGTGGGGCTCACGGCTTTTCTGACGGTTCTGGTGGTGGTGTACTCGTGGGATACGATCCGGCATCAAGTCAAGCTGTACATGATGTGCCTGTTAGCACTCGAGACGACGACGATGGGCGTTTTCGTGTCATTGGATTTGATTCTGTTCTTCGTGTTCTGGGAGCTGATGCTGATTCCCAGCTACTTCCTGATCAAACTGTGGGGGGGAGGGGCCGAGCGTCACTATGCCGCGCTGAAGTTTGTCCTGTATACGCTCTTGGGCAGTGTCTTCATGCTGGTAGGCATCGCGTTACTGGATCTCAATTATCATCAGTGGGCGTTGCTGCATCACACGGAGCAGACTTATTCGTTTGATCTGCTTGATCTCCTGCGGGTGCCGATTCCGGTCTCTCAACAACTCGTCATCTTTTGGCTGATGTTCCTGGGCTTTGCGTTCAAAGCACCTGTGTTTCCCTTTCACACATGGCTGCCCGATGCGCTGTTGGAGGGGCCGATTGGGATGGCTGTGGTCTTGGCGGGTTTGAAGCTGGGCACGTTCGGTTTCATCCGTTTCAGCATTCCGCTACTCCCAGATGCGTCGAAAAGCGAGACGGTCGTCATGGTTGTGGTCGGGCTTGGGCTCTGCGCGATTCTTTATGGTGCGTGGATGGCTTTGGTCCAAGCCGATTTTCGACGCTTACTGGCCTACAGCAGCGTCAGTCATCTTGGCTTTGTTGTCGTCGGGTTGTTTGCCTTGAATTATCAAGGTCTGCAAGGCAGCTTGCTCACGATGATCAATCTTGGCTTCAGCACGGCGGGGCTCTTCTTTATCGCCGGGTTTCTCTACTCTCGGCAGCAGACGACGGAGTTATCGGCGTTCGGCGGGATGGCGAAGCAAGTGCCTCTGTTGGCGACCTTCTTTCTCATTATCGGGCTGGCGTCGATCGGACTTCCCGGCACCAACGGCTTTGTCGGCGAGTTTCTTATCTTGTTGGGGGCGTTCAAGGCCAAATGGTGGTTCGGTGCTGTCGCTGTTCTGGGGGTGATTTTTGGGGCGGCCTATTTTCTGTGGTACTACGAACGGTCGATGTTCGGCCCGTTGGGTGCTGCGGTGAAGGGGACCATGAGCGATCTGCAACCGCGCGAGAAGATCATTGCAGTATCACTGTCCGTCATGATTCTTTGGATCGGTCTGTATCCGTCACCGTTCCTGCGAATCATGAACGGATCGATCCAAGCACTTGTTGATCGAGTCCAACAGGAGACGAAGGTGTCACTACAAGACAACCGAACTGGAAGAGGGTATTAGGTCACGAGATGGGAGAATACGCACTGCTCTATATCCTCTTTGCGCCGTTCGCGGGCGCCCTGGCATTAATTTTTATTTCCAATCGGCAACCTCTGCTGGTTCGAAGCATCGCGGCGAGTGCGGCGTTTGTGTCGCTGCTTGCATCGCTCTATCTCTTTTATGCGTATGATCCGGTGAAAGGTGGGTTCCAGTTCGTCCAGAAATATGAATGGTCGAAACAGCTCGGTATTTCACTGCATCTTGGGGTGGATGGGATTGGCACGCCTCTCGTGCTGGCCTCATCGATTTTGCTGTTTGCCGGCATCTTCGTGTCGTGGCATATCAAGGACCGCGCAAAAGAGTTTTACATCTGGCTTCTGATCTTGGCTGCGGCCACGATCGGTGTGTTCATGTCTCTCGACCTATTCTTCCTCTATTTCTTCTACGAGATGTCCGTCATTCCAATGTATTTATTGTTGGGGATGTGGGGCAGCCACACGAAGAAGTATTTGGAGATGACCGATTCTGAAGGTCTGAAGCTGCGTGACTCAGTCGGGTTTATCCTCAACTTTGGCTCGAACAGCAAAGAATATGCGGCGATGAAACTGGTGCTCTTCTTGTCGGCGTTTGCCGTTGCTGCGCTGATGGGCATCTTACTCATCTACAAATTCTCTGGTCTGAACACCTTCGACATTCTGGTGCTTCGTGAACAGGCTAATCTCATGAATATCCCGGTGCTTGGTACGACCTTGGACAAGATCATCTGGGTGTTGGTGTTCTTCGGGTTTGCGTCGATTGCTCCACTATGGCCGTTGCACTCGTGGTCTCCGGTCGGCCATGCGGCTGCGCCGGCCGCAACGAGCATGCTTCATGCGGGTGTCTTGATGAAGCTCGGACACTTTTCCATTATTCGGGTGGCCTTCGAAATTCTCCCTGAAACGACCAGAGAACTGATGCCGATCGCCGCGGTTTTGTGCATGTTCAGCATTGTGTATGGCGGCTTCGTTGCGTTTTACGCCAAAGACACCAAATACGTGATCGGCTATTCCAGTTCCAGTCACATGGGCTATGTATTTTTAGGCATGGCAGCGTTGAATTACATCAGCTTGAGTGGGGCCGTGATCTATATGTTCGCCCATGCGATGGCGACAGGCATGCTCTTCGCAATGGCCGGCTGGGTCTATGACCAAACGCATACGAGGGATATCCCGTCGTTAGGTGGTCTGTCTAACAAGATGCCGTTCATCTCGGTGTGTTTTGTCATCGGCTGTATGGCATCAATCGGAATGCCGGGCACGGTCAACTTTATTGCAGAAATCATGATCATTGTCGGAAGTTGGGATAAGTACCCTCTCCAAGTCATCGTGGCCATGCTAGGGATTGTGTTGACCTTGGCTTACCTGTTCAAAATGATGCGAGGTCTTTTCTACGGTCCCATGAACCAAAAGTACAGTCATGCGCACGATGCGATCTCTGCGGTCGATCGTCTCCCTTTGTTAATCATGATCTCGATCAGTATTGGGTTCGGAATTTTCCCGATGCATTTGTATGATGTCGTTCGGTCCGGAGTCGATCCGTTAGTGGCGAGGATTACG
Organism: Nitrospiraceae bacterium; assembly: GCA_919902665.1. Taxonomy (GTDB): domain Bacteria; phylum Nitrospirota; class Nitrospiria; order Nitrospirales; family Nitrospiraceae; genus Nitrospira_D. The sequence continues at coordinate 7,935 of CAKKRK010000093.1, read as the reverse complement.
CGCGTAGTTCCAGTTGCCCAAGCCCATGAAGGGTCAGGGGTACGGAGTGAGGTGATAATTCCAGGAACGACTTCCACGGTTCCGGTCGTGGCCAGCAAGCTCCTACCGCTTCCGTCTCAGGTCTCGCGAGGAGAAGGCGAATGACGTTCTCGCTGAATTTAGCCTTCTCCGATCTTCTACTGTTATTGCCGGAGATCTTTTTAACCTGCTGGCTCTGTGTGGTCCTCATCGTTGATTTTTCCTTTCCGCGTGTACCTCAAGATCGACTGGCCTATCTCAGTGTCGCAGGTCTTGTCGTGACGCTTGGCTGTTTGGCGTGGTTTGACATGAATCATGTTTCTGGCACGCTTTTCGGCAACATGTTCGTGCTGGATCGCATGGCGATCTTTTTCAAAATCGTTATCCTCGGAGCCACGATACTCGTCATCCTGGCGTCGATCGAGTACGTCAATCGCTTCACGCTTTTTCGGGGGGAATATTATTGCCTCGTCGTCATGTCGGCACTGGGCATGATGTTCATGGTGTCCGCCAATGATCTGCTGTCCGTCTTCGTCAGCCTGGAGTTTGCAACACTTGGATTCTACGTTTTGGTCTCGTATCTACGTGATGATTTGGCTTCAAATGAAGGAGGGCTCAAGTTTTTTATCCTGGGCGTCCTTGCCGCCGGCTTACTTGCCTACGGGATCAGTCTTGTCTACGGTGAAACCGGTAAGCTCGTGTTCTCGGACATGGCATCCGCTCAGCCAACACCAGGCTTAATCATTGGGTTTCTGCTGATCTTTGCTGCCCTTGGATTTAAGGTCGGTGCCGTTCCATTCCACTCGTGGATTCCCGATACCTACCATGGAGCTCCGACTCCTGTAACAACATTTTTGTCGATTGCTCCAAAGGCCGCAGCCTTTGCGATCTTGCTCCGCATTTTCCTGGTCGCCTTGGGAACATTTAAGCCGTTATGGGTGGTTCTCTTAGTGGCCGTGTCCATCCTCTCGATGACCTATGCCAATATTGTGGCAATTGCGCAACGCAACATTAAGCGACTACTGGCGTATTCGGGTATCGCCCAAGTAGGGAATGTATTGATCGGCCTTGCAGCAGGCACCAAAATGGGAAATGATGCCATTTTGTTTTATCTTCTCGCCTACCTCTTTGCGAATATCGGAGCCTTCGCCGTCGTGATCGCGGTCAGCCAGGCTATTGGAACAGATGAGATTGAGGATTACCGAGGCCTCAGTAGACGGTCGCCGTTTCTGGCGTTTGCGATGTTGCTATTTCTCCTGTCTCTCGCCGGGGTGCCACCTCTCGCTGGGTTTATCGGGAAGCTCTACATTTTCGTGGCAGCCATCAAAGAAGGTCTCTATACGTTGATCGTGGTCGGTTTGGTCAATATCGTCATCTCGATGTACTATTACCTCATCGTCGTGAAACAGATGTATATCAATGAGCCGATCGATCCCTCTCCGATCGCGATTTCCGGTCCGATGAAGACAGTGATCTATGTCGGGTTAGCCGGAACGTTGGTGATTGGCATTTACCCGCAACCCTTCACCGACTGGGTCGTCTCCGCGACTCTCATGTTCGCCAATTTTGTCGGTCCTTCGGTGACGATCATTCCTCCTGGCGCTTCGCTGGGCGGGTAGTTTCTGCTTCCGCCCTACAAGAGTTCTGGTACAATTACCAGTGAGAGACGCGTTCGCTGTCTGGCTTTCGTACCATCGCCGAAGTCTCGTGATGCAAATCATCCTGATCGATGGAATCAGCCTCCAACCATCATTCACAGGCTCCTTCCTTAGCGACTGAGGAACCCGCGTCTTCATCCTCCGTTCCTGCCGGCTCATTCAGTTTGTACCGTGTTGCTGTCGCGTGGTTTTACCGACTGGCCATTGAGCAACGGGTGTTAGCTGGTTTTAGCCTGGTGTTCGTGGGGATTCTTATCGTGAGCGCCGTATCCTATGGCCATATAAAGATCCTACTTGCGAACAGGGGATTGGATGGCCGCAGTCAAGAGCTTATCCAGCTCCTGAATAATATCGATGTGGCGATGAATGAAGCAGAAGATACACACCGTCGGTATCTGGTGACTGGAGAGGCGTCGTATCTGGAAGCGTACAAGCGGGTTGTGAAGCAGAAGCCGACATTCACCGCATATCTTAATGACTTGATCCGTGAATCACCGGAGCAGCAACAACGGGCCGGACTTCTCGATCGGATGATGGACCGGCAACTGAACGCTGAATCAAAAGCTATAGCCCAGTTTCAGGAAGGTGGCTTTCGAGCCGTTAAGAAAATGGCCTTTGAAGGGGCCGGAAAACATGAGCTTGGCGTGATTCACAAAATTATTGCGGAGATGGATGTGCATGAGCGACAGGCAGTAAGTCGGCGTGTCGTGGAATCATCCGCAGGGACCAAAACTACCATCGTACTCCTCGGCATCGGTGCATTGCTGCAGCTGGTTCTGCTGGCATGGGTCTACTATCTTATTCGTCATGACCTCAGGGAACGGCGACGTGTAGCAGGGGAACTCCAACGGCGAGGAGAGCTCTTGGAGGCCGCAAACAAGGAGCTGGAGGCGTTCAGCTATTCCGTTTCCCACGACCTCCGAGCTCCGCTGCGACATATCGACGGCTATGCCGCGCTCTTGCGGAAATCGGTCGAGCATTCGCTGAATGACAAGGCTGCCCGGTATTTGCAGACGATCTCCGACTCTGCCAAACAGATGGGACAGCTGATCGATGACCTGTTGGTATTTTCTCGTATGGGTCGGCAAGAAATGCTTCATACCGCCGTTAATCTGGATCAGCTGATCAAGAACATCCTTTCCGATCTCCGCTTGGACTTGCAAGGACGAGAGATATCATGGACAATCGCTGTATTGCCTGAAGTACAGGGCGATCCGGCCATGCTCCGACAGGTCTTTATGAACTTGATCGCAAACGCCGTGAAGTTTACAAGCACCAGGCCGATCGCGACGATTGAGATCGGAGTGGAGCACCCCAGCTCGACCGAGATCGTTCTTTTCGTTCGCGACAATGGCGTGGGATTCGACATGCAGTACGCTCCCAAACTGTTTGGAGTGTTCCAGAGACTGCACCGAGCCGACGAGTTTGAAGGGACGGGCATTGGCCTCGCCAACGTTCGTCGGATCGTTCATCGTCACGGGGGACGGACCTGGGCCGAAAGTGTCCCAGACAAGGGAGCGACGTTCTACGTCCTGCTTCCGACAAGGAGGCGTGACTCATGACTGCGGCCAAACCGATTCTACTCGCCGAGGATAACCCGAGAGACGCCGAGCTGGCCTTGGCTGCCATGGAGGCAGAGCATATCTCCGAAAAAGTCGTGCTGTGCCATGACGGCGCTGAAGTGTTGGACTACTTGTATTGTCGCGGACAATTCAAGTCACGATCGAAAGGGAATCCAGCTGTTGTGTTCCTTGACCTCAAAATGCCAAAAGTGAACGGCCTGGAGGTCTTGCGTACCATCAAAGAGGACGTCAATCTTCGTCCGATTCCTGTCGTGATGCTGACATCGTCTCGAGAAGAACGTGACCTGTCCGAGAGCTATGCCTTGGGGGCCAACGCCTACGTCGTCAAGCCCGTTGAGTTTCACAAGTTCTTGTCCGCGGTCAAAGAGCTAGGAACATTCTGGGGTGTCATCAATGAGCCCCCTCCTGAAAATTGCCGTTCCACCCACTGACCTTGCCATGACGACTGCCCTGAGAGTCTTGCATCTAGAGGCGAACCCACAGGATGGCGATCGTATCGAGGCCCTACTGGTTGAGGGAGGGCTGTCGTGTGCGATGCGACGGGTAGAAACTCACCGCGCCTTTACTTCCGCTCTGAACGATGGCCAGGTGGACCTCATCTTGGCTGCGTTCTCCCTTCATGGGTTTGACGAGGGAGGCGCTCTAGCGGAGGCTCAGCGGGCAGCTCCTGACGTGCCGTTTATCTTTATCTCGGCAGCAGATGCTGAGACGCGGTGTATCGAACACATGCATCGTGGTGCGACAGATTGCATTTCCAAAGAAGGATTAGGTCGACTGGTCCCATCGGTGCGCCGTGTCCTGCATGAGCGAGAAGCACGAGCGGCACGAAAGCAAGCAGAGGATGTGCTGCGACAGAGCGAAATGCAACTCCGGCAGCTCCAGAAACTCGAGGCCGTCGGCCGTTTGGCGGGAGGTCTGGCACACGATTTTAATAACTTACTGATGGTCATCATGGGACAGAGTCAGGTGCTGCTCAGTGAAATGGGTTTGGATCACCCGCTGAGGAATAGGGTGGAAGAAATACAGAAGGCGGGTGAGCGCGCGAGGGTGCTCATCCGACAGCTGCTCACCTTTAGCAGAAAACAGCTTTCCGGATCGAAAGTTCTGAGCTTGAACACCATCCTCAGTAACTGTGAGAGCATGCTTCGGAGGTTGATAGGAGCGGATATTCAATTGACGTTGAGGCTGAGTGTAGACGATCTCCAAATCAAGGCTGACCCTGTTTTTGTCGAGCAGATTCTGATGAATCTGGTCGTCAACGCACGAGATGCGATGCCGACCGGCGGCAAGCTGATGATTGAGACTACATCGGTTGATCTCGACCACGCGCCGAAGTATCAGGTCAATCCGATCGTGCAAGGAGAGTATGTGAAGATATCGGTGTCCGACACAGGCTGCGGAATGTCTCCTGAGGTACAGGCGCAGATCTTCAAGCCGTTTTTTACGACCAAGGAGGAAGGAAAAGGAACAGGACTTGGGCTATCGACCGTGTTGAGTATCGTGACCGAGAGTGGCGGAGGATTGGATGTGATCAGCGAGATAGGAGAGGGGACGCGTTTTGATGTCTACCTCCCGCGTGCGATCAGCCAGATTGAGGTGCCAGCAGACGAGAACGTACAGGTGCAGTCACTCGAGGGCCATGAAACCATTCTCCTCGTTGAGGATGAGGAGGAGGTTCGTGTACTCATTCGAGATGAGCTTCGTAAGCTCGGCTATCGTATCGTCGAAGCAAGAAACGGTATAGAGGCGTGTCTGGTGGCCACGCCGCATATTGGGAAGCTCAAGCTGTTACTCACGGATATCGTGATGCCGGGGATGAATGGGACTGAACTGGCGAGGCATCTTCGCGTGATTAAACCGGAATTGAAGCTTCTCTTCATATCTGGGTATACGGATGATATCGGTATCGGGGCCGGAGACCCGGCGAGTGCCTTTCTGCAGAAGCCGTTTACACCGGAAGCATTGGCAAGTTCCGTACGTGAGTTATTGGATATGAAGCTGACAACGCGGATAAGGGGCGATCACCAGCCGGAGGCGAGTGAACAGTCACGGAGCGTCACTCGCTCCTGAACTATGAACTGTTGTGACCTGCCTGCTCGCTCCAACTGGATGTCCGTAGGGGCCGTCATGAGTAGACCCTGGTGGTGTAAAGGAGCCCAGCATGCCGCGCGCATCCTCTTCCTGAGCGTCGTCCTACTGCCTAGCTTGTGTCCAGCCCAAGGTATTTCGTGGGAGCGCCTATCTGATGGTCTCATGGTCTCGGTGTGGAAGCCAGGCGATGTGTGTCCTACCGTGCCGACTATGCTGGTTGTCGATATGGATCCAGAACGTACAAAGTTCTCCGTTCATCATTACGCCCAAGAAGCGCTTTCAGAGCCGCCCAGGATCGACGAATGGCAGAAACGGACGGGCCATCATGTGCTATTCAATGCCGGGTTGTTCCGGGAAAACTTTGCGTATCTCGGTCTTCTCTATAAGGACGGGCGCCCGTTGGGAAGCCGGCGCCACACCTCATGGCAGGGATTGTTTGTCGCAGAACCGATCGCCTTGGGGTTGAAGAAGGCGCGGATTCTTGATCTGACCGCAGAGCGTTTCGACGAAGAACAACCGGGCTACCGTGAAGCAGCACAGGCGTTAATGCTGTTGGATCTAACCGGCAAGATCCGTGTCCGTGAGGGTGGGAAACATGCCTATCAGACGATTGTCGCGGAAACGGAAGCTGGACACATTCTTCTCTTGAAGAGCCTTGGAGCCGTTCGCTTATACGACATCGCTCAGTGTTTCAAAGATGCGCTTCCCGCTGTGCGTCAAGCGATGGCAATGGATGGTGGGTCATCCTCAGACGTCCGAATTTTAGGATCATTGTGGGAAAAGGACTTCCTGGTGCCAGAACATGCTTCCTGGAAGAGTTTGTTCGGGGGAAGCACGGGCAGTCATATCCCGTTGCCTACCGTGATTGGGGTCAGTCCCAGGTAATGACTACATCGTGGCTGAAAACCGTCTTGGCAGTGGCGTGCCTAGCCGTTGGAGGCTGTGCCGATGGTGCAAAGATTGTTCAGCAACACGACACGGGCGGAGTTGTCATCTATCCGTTCAAAGAAGGACAGGGGCCGATGCTCTCTTCATTCCGCCAGGAGGCCCTCGACCTTATGAAAGAGAAATGCGGCGGTAGTTCCTACAGCATCGTTCGCGAGGGAGAAGCCAAAGGGCGCACTCGGGTCGTGAGTCCCCTTGATGGGGCGCAAGAACTCGTAGAGGAGCGGCGTTGGGGGATTCAGTTTGAGTGTAAATGATAGTGAGAGGGAGTGTACAATCTACGTGGACGGCACTAGCGATTCTTCATCGTGGTCATGAGATCCTGAATGGTTAAGAGACTGATCAGCTGAATCGTTTCTCTTTCCACACGTGCTCTCCCATCCTGCTCTTGGCGGTCCACAATCACTAATGCATGATCCACCCTAAGCCCGGCTTCCCGAGCGACCACCACTGCTTTCAACAAGGACCCACCGCTCGTGAGTACATCATCCACGATGAGTGCTCGATCGCCGGGGCGAATACTGCCTTCAATCAATTTCCCTAGCCCATGGTCTTTGGGTTGCTTGCGCACCACAAATGTCCGCCAGAGGCGTTGACGCGAAGCAGCGCAGGCGAAATCTGAAATAGTTATGGCGATCGGGATAGCTCCGAGTTCGAGACCGCCCAGACAATCGAATTCAATGTCAGTGAGCGCTTCGTAGGCCAGTTGGGCGACCAGACGACGTGCTTCTGGATGCGCCATGAGGGCGCGACAATCGACATAGAAAGGACTGATCTCGCCAGAGGCGAGCTTGAATCCCTTGTCACGATCCCATTTAAACGACTGCGTATCGTGAAATGCTTGTGCCAGTTGCTCCCGAACAGTCCCCATGAATTCTCTCCTGTGCATTAACCGAAAGGTGGGGGCATTTTACACTGAGTGACCTGAAGGGAACATACCTTTTCACGCCTTCCCGATTGAAACTGCTTCGGAAAACCTCCGGACCTGTTCAGCTAACGTGTTGGCGACTGAGTCGAGATCAAATGGCCAGGCGTAACGCAGTTCGACCTCGGGATATTGTGGCCGCAACTGATCGAGGATTTCGGGAATCTCGACTTCCGAATGTGACCCACCTGGTGTGAACATGGTCGTCGTCACGGTAATGTGAGTTGCGCCTTGCTTGATCAATGATTCGACCGATTCCTCCAACGTCGGTGCACAGAACTCATTGTAGGCCACGGCAAAGAGAGCGCCATTGAGTTGCGCTCGAAGCCGTGCTGCGACTTGTTCGAGACCTGCTTGGTAGGGGTCCGTTTCTGCCGTTCTGGGCCACTGCCGGACCTTAGCGTCTAATTCAAGTTCTTCCGCTGAAGGCGGAAGCTTCGCCGCCCGGCGTTGGCCTTCTAATCGTTTCAGTTTCGTGATGAGTTCTGAAGGGCATCCCTTGGGAATGCCACCGTGTCCCACCAAAATGACTCCATGCTGATAAGTCGCCATGAATCCTCCTATGCATAGTTCGGCCCGGAACTCCCTGATGGGAATTCCGGGCCGCATCCTCACACCGCTACTGCTCTCGACTAGTAGACCGACTTCGCCCCTGGGCCGACCTGGCTGGGGAACGGATCCAGAATGGCCTTGGGCGCGTTGTTCCAGACCACGT
>CAKKRK010000092.1 GCA_919902665.1 Nitrospiraceae bacterium | reverse complement strand
CCGCTGTATTCCACCGTCACTCGTTCGATTCCCCCTTGAACAAGTTGAGTTTGAAGCGCGCCAAGCTTTTCAGCCAGCGCCAGAAATGGTTGCAACCGAGGCAACAACTCCGGAGCGACCGACGGAATATTGACAGCCCCCTTCGCCACTCCCTTGGTAAAGTAGTCGACCAGCTGCTCCGCAATGCCAATCGCGACGTTTTCCTGAGCCTCGATCGTTTGGGCTCCGATATGCGGGGTGCAGATGAAGTTATCCAAGGCGAGGAGCGGATTGTCAGGCTTGACTGGCTCCTCTTCAAACACGTCAAAGGCAGCGGCGGCGACACGCTTAGTTTTCAAGGCTTCGCATAAATCCTGTTCATTGATGATACCGCCTCGGGCGCAATTTGCGATAAGCACACCGGGTTTCATCTTGGCGATGGCCTGCGCGTTGATGATCCCACGTGTCTCCGGGGTCAGCGGCGTATGGACCGAAATAACGTCCGCCCGCCGGAATAGTTCTTCGAGATCCAGCATCGTCACGCCCATTCGCTCGGCCCGCTCGGGCGCCAAGTACGGGTCAAACGCGACGACGCTCATGCCGATCCCCTGGGCCATCTTGGTCAGGTGACTGCCAATCTGTCCGGCACCGATGATGCCGAGCACCTTATTGTAGAGCTCGACGCCCATAAATTTGTCTTTTTCCCATTTGCCGGCCTTCACCGAGGCGGTGGCTTGTGGAATGCGCCGACTCATCGCACAGATCATCGACATCGTATGTTCAGCCGTGGTGACGGTGTTGCCTCCCGGCGTGTTCATGACGACGATGCCGCGACGGGTCGCGGCAGGAGTGTCGACATTATCCAGGCCGGACCCGGCCCTTCCGACGACCTTGAGTTTCTCTGCTGCTGCAATCAGTTCCGCCGTCACCTTGGTGCCGGATCGCACGATGAGCCCGTCGGCGTCCTTGATCTCTTTGAACAGCTCGTCCTTCGACATCTTGGATTTCACCACCACGGTGAATCCAGCTTTCTCAAGCGCCTCAACACCCTGTTTCGACAGGCTGTCACTGATCAGAATCTTCATTCCCGCTGCGGCCATGTGCATCCTCGCCGTGATTACTTTGCCATTAAGATTTCTTGCGCTTTTCCGACACCGCTTCCCAGCTTCACAGAATGACCGAGTCCTTTCAGGACCATTTCAGTCGCGGCCAATGCGGCGATCACATCAAACGAATCCGCATACCCCATGTGAGACAGCCGAAAGATCTTCCCCTTCAGGTGATCCTGGCCACCGGCTGCCGTCATGCCGTATTGTACACGGAGATTCTTATAGATAGCCTGTCCGTCAATTCCATCAGGGGCACAGACAGCCGTCAAGGCATCACTCGGCGATTCTTTCGCGAACAGCGCCATTCCAGCGGCCTTCACCCCTTCACGCATCGCCAGAGCCAGGCGTCCCTGCCGTGCAAACATGTTTTCCAGCCCCTCCGCCTTCATTATTCGGAACACCTCTTGAAGTCCAACGATGAGGGAGACCGTTGGGGTCCAGGCAGTCTGGTTCTTGGTTTGAGTTTCACGCTCTTTTTTGAAATTAAAGTAGAAGGCGGCATTCTTGGCCTTGTCAGCCAGAGCCCAGGCCTTGTCACTGACACTGACAAACGCCATGCCGGGAGGGAGCATCAGAGCCTTCTGAGAGCCTGTGATCACGACATCCAAGCCCCAGGCATCAGTCTTGATATCAAACACGCCCAGCGCCGTAATGGCATCGACCACCAAAATAGTATTGTCATAGCCTTTTATGAGTTCACCCAGCGCCTTGACATCATGGGAGACCCCCGTCGACGTCTCGCTGGCCTGAAGATATACCGCTTTGATTGACGGGTCTTTCTTCAAAGCATCGGCTACCTGTTGTGGATTGACGGCCTGTCCCCACTCAACTTTGAGCTCGGTCGCTTGGACTCCAAAGGTCTTACAGAGTTTGCCCCAGCGTTCCCCAAACTTGCCTGCGTTGACATACAGCGCCTTGTCGCCGGGCGACAAAAAGTTCGATACGGCCCCTTCCATACCGCCCGTACCGGAGGCCGCCAACATCAGCACATCGTTCCGCGTTTGAAATAGCCACTTCAGTCCTTCGCGAACCTCCGCGAAGATCGGATCAAACTCGGGTGCACGGTGATGGATCATTGGACGAGCCATCGCCAGCAACACTTCCGGGGGAACGGGCGTTGGGCCGGGAGCCAAGAGATACCGCTTCAACATCGATCGATCCTCCTTCAACAATTGCAATTCTGGTGGGGTACCACTAGGAGAGGCGGTACGCTATCATTTGCGCCGGGAGGCTGTCAAGAAATCGACCCACGCAAACGAAGCCCACATCAGGAATTTTCCTCTTGCGGGGACGCGATGGAACATCTTTCAGTCGCTCACGCGTTATCGCCTTTCGACTTCCCGATATGACACGAGAAGACCAGGCCTTACCTCCCCCTTTCTTGACAAGTCAGCGATGGATCGATAGGCTCACTTCACACAGATGCTGCTCATAATGTCTACGCGACCCCCACAATCAGTCACCAGAACGATGGTCGTTGCATGTTGGATCATCGGCACAAGTGCGTTGATGCATCCATATGGAAGTTGGGCAGACGACGCTTCCCCTGGTCTTCCTTCAAACATTGTTTCAACTCCCGATGTGGGCCCCTTGCAGGAGGACGACGATGTCGATCCAAACCTCGTCCCGTTGGAGCCTGAACTGACGCTCTCGCCCTCTGATTTATCTTCCACCGAGGACAAGCCAAACCAACTCGGAGACGCAACCGCTCAAGGCACCACGAATACGGACAATCAGGCCACTGCATACAACATTCCCGTGGTCATGGATCAGTCCGTGCAAAGCCACATTCATTTTTTCAATACCTCAATTCGTAGTCGCTTTGAACAATGGCTCTTGCGCTTCAGCCGCTATCGCCCGCTGGTCGAAAACATTTTTGCCGAGTTTGATCTTCCGAGCGACCTCGTGAATCTCTCCCTTGTTGAGAGCGGGTTCAACCCGTACGCTTATTCACGGGCAAAAGCCACGGGCCCATGGCAGTTTATGAAAGGGACCGGATTAGTCTATGGGTTGCGGATCGATCACTACGTTGACGAACGACGCGACCCTATCAAATCCACCGTGGCCGCGGCGCGGTACCTGCGAGACCTCTACGATATATTCGGCGCGTGGCCTTTGGCCATGGCGGCCTACAATGCGGGCGAAGGGAAGGTGATGCGGGCTCTTCATAAGGCGCAGGCCGAATCCTTCTCGGAAATCTCACGAACGAAGCTCATTCGGCTAGAGACAAAGCAATACGTTCCCCGAATTATGGCTGCGACGATCATTGCGAAGAACCCCGACCAATACGGGTTCAAGCAAGATCCCGCTCCTTTGCATGAATTCGAAGAGGTCGTCGTCACCCGCCCCTTGCATTTCCGGGCCATTTCAAACGTCACCGGCATCCCCTACAACGAGCTTCGGCTACTGAATCCAGAACTTCGGCGAGATGCGACACCCCCAGGCGATACAGCCTACCATCTCAAAGTTCCTGTTGGAATGAGTTCGAAAGTGTTGGGATTGATCGAACGAGTTCCCACATACAAGTTTCCTCCCCTGCCAGCAATTCAGGATCGACAGGTCCGACAGGCCAAGGCCGGTTCTGCTCACTTGTATCGAGTCCGAGGGGGGGATACGCTTGAAAAGATCTCTCGAAGATTCAGGATTCCCATGAAGACCCTCAAGTCCCGCAATAACCTTTCGGGTCCTGTTCTTAAAACCGGTGAACTGCTGAACATCGGTCGGTAGCAACTAGCCTTCCCGCGAGGATTGCTGCACCTACTGCGCGTCAACCGAGAGGGTAAGTTGCCTACGGTTTGGAGGGCTTGGGGGGTGCTGAAAGAGCGGGAGCAGCCGGTGCCGGCTCAGGATTTTTCTTCGCCTCCATCACCTTCACACGCATGGCGGCTTCGCTCGTCAGCGGAGAGTTTGGATAGGTCTTCATCAGCTCTTGATAATGCTTCAAAGCTTCATCGGGCTTCGAGCGATTCTCTTCCAATCTGGCTGCCTCAAAGAGCGCATGATCCCGGTTCATTGCGCCTGGAATCTCGAGAATCGTCAAGTAGGCCTTGACCGCTTGCCCAAGGTCTCCCTTGAGCTGGTACGCATAACCTAGTTTTTGATACACGAGACCGAGAAGCGACACATGAGTCCCATACGTAGAAATAAACCGGCTATACGCCTCGATCGCTGACGCAAGATCATTCGACTGAAGATAGGCATTGCCAAGGCTGAATTGCGCAAGCGGGGCCGTCGGAGTGCGAGGATACTCATTGACCACCCGCTGATACAGAGCAATCGCTTCTTTTAAATTGGCTGCCGCTTTCTGCGGATCACTGGCCGCACGGGCAAATAGATGGACGGTCGCTTCTCGTTCAAGATCCTGCGCCTTCACGGAATTTTGTGCATCAAACCACAAGACGCCCCAGACCCCTCCCCCCATCAGAAGGAGAAGCACACACCCAACCACAATCGACCAGCGGTAAGTCGCCAGTCTAAGCATCCAGTGCTCAAGCCCGCTCACGAGGTGAGCTTCATCCACTGGCAACGTCCGAGGTGGAACTTTAATTCGGTATGTCATCAGAAATCATCACCTATATGGTTGAGAACCAGCTTTCTGCCCCAGAAGCGTTGCTTTATACTAAGGATGAATTCCCGTTGTCAATGTAATCAGAACGAACTCATTCACAGGGTTACGACACAAGCGAAGATCTGATAAGAGTTTTTCAACCAGCATGTTTCGACGCAGACTCCAACAACTCGCCGACCGATCGCTCCTGCGCCGACTGTCTCCATTGGAATCAGGCACAGGACCGACGATCCACCATGCAGGGCGCGAGGTCATCTTGCTGTCCTCCAACGATTACCTGGGACTGGCAACCCATCCGGAAGTCATCCGTGCCGCCATCCATGCAACTGAACAGTATGGAACGGGATCCGGAGCTTCTCGCTTGGTCAGTGGAACCCTTCCTCCCCATACGCATCTCGAAACCTCCCTCGCAACGTTTAAGGGGACGGAAGCCGCGCTGCTGTTCGGGGCCGGTTATCTAGCCAATATCGGCATCATTCCAAACCTCATCGGGCAAGGAGGCCTGATCCTGGCGGATCGACTGTGTCATGCGAGTCTCATCGATGGATGCCGATTGAGCCGTGCCGATCTTCGAGTGTTCCGTCATCGAGACTGTGCACATCTGGAGTCATTGCTTCGGCGACGGAGCGCGAGTCGTCCCACGCTCATCATCACAGAAGGACTCTTCAGCATGGATGGTGATCTCGCTCCCTTGTCAGATTTGGCCTCGCTGGCCGAGCGATATGAAGCGACCTTGTACGTCGATGACGCCCATGGGACCGGCATCATGGGGCCGACCGGTCGGGGAACAATCGAGCAATTCGGGCTGGAACAGCGGATCCCCTTTCACATGGGGACTCTCAGTAAAGCACTAGGAAGCCATGGCGCCTACATGGTTGGACCCAACGACCTGATTCAGTATTTGGTCAACGTGACCCGTCCGTTCATTTTCACAACAGCACTTCCACCCTCCATCGCAGCGGCAGCCTCGGCTGCAGTCGCGGTCATTCAACGTGAGCCCGAACGTCGGACGCGGCTCTGGTCAAATCGACAACGGCTATTCAATGGAATGCAGATGCTTGGTTTTCGGATGACTCCGACCGTCAGTCCAATTCTACCAATCCTGGTGGGCAATGCCGCCACTGCATCAGCATTCGCCGAACGACTGCTCACTCATGGGATCTACGCTTCCGCAATCAGACCGCCGACTGTTCCGGATGGAACCAGTCGCATACGTTTCACAGTGACGTCGGAACACACGACAGAGCAGATCGACGAAGCACTTCATGCGCTTGACCTCGCCGGTCGTGAGACCGGCCTCCTCTAGCCCACCTCCTCATAGACCCGCATCTTCCGGCTATTTTCTTGCTTTCAAGTGTTCCTGTGGCATGATCACTGGAGATTTCCACCACACGAGCAACCCATCACACGAGGATTACGGGCGATGGATATTTCAAAGCTGCTGACGTTCTCGGTCAAGGAGGGTGCCTCCGACTGTCACATCAGTGCCGGCGAACCTCCGATGATTCGCATTCATGGCGATCTCAAAAAACTTGACCACCCTCCCCTGACTCCCGACGAAACACACGCTCTCATCTACGACATGATGAGCGACTCTCAACGAAAGACGTTTGAGGAAAAACGAGAATGTGACTTTTCCTTCGAGCTTGGAGACATCGCCCGTTTTCGCGTCAACGTGTTTGTGCAACAACGGGGGTTGGGCGCCGTCTTTCGGAACATTCCGACCACCATTGTCCCGCTGGAAAAACTCGGCATGCCGCCGATTCTTCGACAACTGTGCGACAAGGAAAAGGGATTGATCCTGGTGACCGGACCGACAGGCTCAGGAAAATCCACCACGCTCGCGGCGATGGTGGATTATCTGAACAACACGTTCGAAGGTCACATCATCACCATCGAGGATCCCATCGAGTTTGTCCACAAATCCAAGAAATGCCTGGTCAATCAACGAGAACTCGGCGTCCATACACTCTCGTTCGCCAATGCCCTGAAGTCGGCGCTTCGCGAAGATCCGGACATCGTCCTGGTGGGCGAAATGCGGGACTTGGAGACGATTCAGTTAGCCTTGACCGCCGCAGAAACCGGACACTTGGTCTTCGGCACCCTCCACACTTCGAGCGCGCCCAAAACAATCGACCGCATCATCGACGCCTTCCCACCGGCGCAGCAGGCGCAAATCAGGACACAGCTCTCGGAGGCGTTGGAAGCCGTGCTGACCCAAACGCTGCTGAAGAAGAAAACCGGCGGACGCGTCGCCGCACTCGAAATCATGATGGCGACAACGGCCGTACGCAATCTTATCCGTGAGGCCAAACTGCACCAAATCCCGGGGATCATGCAGGCAAGCCAAAAGGACGGCATGCAAACGATGGACATGGCGTTGGTCGATCTCGTGACGCGGGGAATCGTTCATAAGGCCGAAGCACAATCCCGGAGCATGAACCCCAATCTCTTCAGTTCACCGATGACCGGAGCCGCCTAGCACACACACGACGGAGTACGACCGATGGATGTTCGAAGTCTTCTAAAAGTGATGGTGGACCGCGAAGCGTCGGACTTGTATTTGACTGTCGACGCCTCGCCGATCTACCGCATCCATGGCGCCACTCAACCAACCGACGCCCCCCTGTTCACCAACGAACAGCTCGAAGCACTGGCATTAGCCTTGATGCGCGGTCAACAGCGCGGCGAATTCGAAGAAAAGATGGAGATGAACCTGGCGCTCTATTACAAAGAGTTGGGTCGTTTCCGCGTCAACATCTTCAGGCAGCGGGGTAATGTCGGATTGGTCTTCCGTCACATCAAAGCGGAGATTCAGACCGTCGAGCAGTTGGAACTCCCTCCGATCATCAAAGATATCGCGATGACCAAACGCGGCCTGGTGCTGGTGGTGGGCGCAACCGGATCCGGAAAGTCAACATCGCTGGCCGCCATGATCGACCATCGCAACACCGTCCACCAGGGCCATATCATTACCGTGGAAGACCCGATCGAGTTCGTCCATCAGCACAAGAAGTCGATCATCACCCAGCGCGAAGTCGGATTCGACACGTTAACCTTCCAAAGCGCGCTGAAGAATACGCTTCGTCAAGCTCCGGATGTGATTCTTATTGGTGAGGTCCGCGACACCGAAACCATGGAAGCGGCAATCACCTTTGCCGAGACCGGTCACCTTTGCATCGGAACGCTGCACTCCAACAACGCCAATCAGGCGATCGAACGCATCATGAATTTTTTTCCGGTCGAGCGCCATGCCCAGATTTATTTACAATTGTCCCTCAATCTGCGCGCGATTATCTCCCAGCGATTGATTCCCTCGGTCGATGGCAAACGGGTCCCAGCCCTGGAAATCATGCTGGACACGCCGCGCGTCAAGGATCTGATCAAGAAGGCTGAGGTCGACACACTCAAGGAGGCCATGGAGCAAGGCACCGACGAAGGGTGCCAGACCTTCGATCATGTCCTGTTTGAGCTCTATAAGGCAAACAAGATCTCGCTGGAACAGGCCCTCATCAACGCCGATAGCGCGAATAACTTGCGCCTCAAAATCAAGCTTGAAGGGCTGAAAGGCGATGATGCCGTGAACGCCCTGCTTGATAAACAGGTGGGGGGACAGGGGGCCGATGCCTTTAAGATTCAGGGCGGCGCTTCGGGAAATGTCACGCCAATCCGCAAGCGATAGTCACACGACTTCATCTTTCAAGGGGCTAGCCCCTCTTCGGTCTGGCGCTCAAGATACGACGCCATTTTCTCAAGAGCCAGCGCACTCAGTTTAGATCCATACCACGTCGGCATCGTCTTCTCCGGATACCCTCGCACCACAAATCGCTGTGGTTCCAATACCGATTCAACGATGTACTCATGCACCGTCGTGGCTTCCCCACGGTAGCCAGGGTCTTTAAGCCGTCGCTCACCGGTCGTGCCAAGCACCAACGGAGGCCCGACTTGGCCGGTGGCCCCGGGAATCCCGGGAATGATGTGGCACACCGGACAGCCGGGTCTGGTCAACACCTCGACGATAGGCTCATCGCCCGTCACCAGCGATATCGCTTCCGGCGTGAGTGCGAGATTCGTGGGTTGAGTTGGTGCCGGGCTGGAGACCCGAAGATCACGAAGTGCCCACACAACCGACAGCAAGACCAGACCGATAGCAATCCAGACTACGAGCCGGTCCCTGATGCGCATGCCGGTATTCTGCCCGGATGATGGAACCAACACCTAAAACCTAATCGCCGACCGCTTCGTTCGACGCCTATTTCATCCCTTGGACCAGTTTCATAAGCTGTTCGAGCCCACCCGCTTCAATCTTGCCATTGGGCGTCAGCTTGTCGATCAGATCAGGAAGAAGGCCAGCCAGCTGTGAACCCACTGCTCCAGAGGAAAGTCCTGCCTTACCGACCAGTTGGTTCAGCAGATCACTGCCTAAGCCTTGTTCAATCTGGTTTGGTGTCACCGGCAGATTCTGGCCCATGCTCACCCAGGAATTCACGATTTCACCGAGCCCGTTCTTCTGAAACGCCTGGACAAGCCCGGCAAGTCCTCCAATACCGCTGTCCTTTCCGAGGAGACTGGTCACGGCTTGCAACAGAGGATTCTGACCGCCCTGTCCTCCTAACATGCCACCCACCGCTTGTCCTAATTGATCCATGAGTCCCATGATCCGCTCCTTCCTTGAGTAAATGCTATGGTGGGAATCAGCAGAACGATCCTGCTGATCGTCATCCGTAGCAGAGGGTCTACCACAGATATGAACCGCAATCCAATGGACACTTACGGATTTCTCCGGTCAGTCATGACTATCACTTTGGAATACAGAGGATAAATCATGATTCGAGCTGAAGGTCTTCACAAACGGAAACCTCACGGGTTTGAGGGGCTATGTAACTAACTTTTTTTTGTTATGATGATTATGGTTCAGGAGAACAACGATGAAAAAGAACGCTCCATTCGTTACAAGTTGTTTGATGGCAGGGTGCTGGTTCATCTCTCTCTGTAACCCCAGTTTCGTTTCCGCAGAAATGTATGTGGCTGGACAGGCCGGTGTGAACTTCGCGGATCGAATTAACAGCATTGCAGGAACAGGTGCCTCCGCAGGAGTTCCCAATCTCAACCCTGCCCCTGATCCAGACTTTGATCTGCAAAACTCGATCACCTACGGAGCTAAGGTCGGTTACTTCCCTGGACATAGTTGGTATGGAATAGAGGGAGAAGTCTTCCATAGTACCCCACATATCAAGCAACTGGACCTCGGACCAGGGGCACAAGACCCAGGGATCCATATGAGGGTGACCACTGTTGGAGTCAATTTTATTGCCCGATATCCAGGCCGCACACTCCAGCCATATGTGGGGGCCGGCATCGGAGCGGCCATCGCCCACATCGGTGATACGGCTACCGTGCGAAGTGACTCTGCAGTAGCCCCAGCGTGGAATGTCCTCGCCGGCCTGCGCACATTCATCACACCAAAAATCGCCGTCTTTGGCGAGTATAAGTACACCGGAGCGACCCTGAAGTTTGATGGAGCCTTCGGTGACTTAGGTGGATTCAGCGGTAATTACAGAGCACAGCTTCTCCTTGGTGGGCTGTCGTATCACTTTTAGGAGAGGAGAATGACCATGTCTCGCATGACTGTCCTCGCTCCCTTGTTGTGTGCTGCCTTAATGTTGTCTGCTTGTGCAGAGTCTCTCCATCAAGTCCAACGCGATACGGAGCTGCTCGGCATTCCTTTCGGGTTGGAAAAGGAGATCGATACCAGCGTCAGCTTTGCAGACTTGAAGAGATCTCCGGGTGAATATGTCGGGCGAACGGTCATGATCGGCGGGAACGTGATTAAGGCTAAACGGACAGAAGCAGGAACCGAATTGGAAATCTTGCAACTGCCGACTGAGAAAGAAGGGACGTTGACTGAAGAGCGTCTTCGATCAGAAGGCCGATTCCTTGCACTTCGAGAACAATTTCTCGACCCTGCCAGCCTCCCGCAAGGTACGCCCATTACTATAATCGGCACCGTAAAAGGTGAGACCACGAGACAACTTGATGAGAGCGACTATACCTACCCCATCCTTGAGGTGAAACACATTATTGATTGGAAGAGTCTTGCAGCCCAGAGAGGAAGAGACCGAAGTCCATACTATGGTGCCTACTATCCGCCCTATGGATATAGCGGATTTTCTCGCTATGGGTATGGTGGTTGGGGAGGACCATTTGGTGGATATGGCGGATACGGTGGGTATGGTGGCTTTTATGGAGGGCGTGGGTTCTATGGCCCCCCTGGAGGAGGTTTTTCACCAGGGCCATCGTCTCCGCCACCTGCAAGCGTTCATCCACGAATGAGGGGCCGGTAGTGTTTGAGTCTTGTGCCTATTTTCACAAAACGAGAGCGTGTGGACTGGATGAAACACCATGACAGGCAGGGAGGGGCCCTCCTCTCCCGCCGCCAGGGGCTGATACTCCTTGGTGCCACGGGAGTCGGCTGGATGCTGGGTGACCGTTTGACCACGAATTCTTCAGTTGCCAGCCCACCGCAGGCTCTGTGTGTTCTCCGCCCTGAGCAAACAGAAGGTCCTTATTTCGTCGATGAACGTTTGCATCGGATGGACATTCGCTCCGATCCGACTGACGGGAGAGTCACGCCAGGTACACAGTTAACCTTGGCGTTTCACATCTCTCATGTTCTCGCTGGAGAATGCCATCCCCTACCGAATGCCCAAGTCGATGTCTGGCATTGTGACGCCATGGGGATCTATTCCGATGTGCGAGATCCTGGCTTCAGCACGGTTGGACGGAAGTTTTTACGCGGATATCAGATGACCAATACGCAAGGAACCGCACGGTTCCTAACCATCTATCCTGGCTGGTACCCTATACGAACAGTACATATTCACTTCAAAATCCGCACAGCACCCTTGGCAGAGAAACGCTATGAATTTACCTCCCAATTGTACTTTTCCGATGAACTGACCGACCGCGTGCATACCGCTCTTCCCTACGCGTCACAAGGACGGCGTCGCGTACGCAATCAACAGGATTTCATCTTCCGTGATGGTGGTGATCAATTGCTATGTCAGCCATCCCCAACCACCGGTGGCTATATGGCAACCTTTCCCATTGGGCTTGAGCTTTCATGACCCCATCCTTCGAATTTCTGCGTATTGACGGTACGTAGCAAATCCCGATACCCTGCGTGGCTCCAGTACACCTTTTCGCTAGGAGGACCTGCGTATGAATCTGTTGCGTCATGTCGCTCTGCTGATCTGTATGATCCTTGCCCCTCTCACGGCTGGTGCGACCTCTCCGCCTGAGGTACAAGTCGATTACTCGGCCGACAGTACGATGGAAACCGAAGGCGGCATGACGATGAAGTCACGCATCTATCATACGGTCAACAAGGACCGGATGGAGATGGGTGGATCGGATGGCATGACGTCGATCACGCGGAAGGATAAGAAGGTCGTGTGGCAACTGATGGGCGATATGTATATGGAAATGCCGATGGATAGCTCCAATACCTCCGGCATGGACGGATTTGACATCGTCGAGCAGGCTGAAGTGGGCCAGGAAACGATCAACGGCATCAAGGCCACGAAGTCCAAGATTGTCGCAGTCAAGAAAGATGGCTCGGGGAAATTCGGTGGTTTCTTCTGGACCACGAAAGAGGGCATCACCGTCAAGATGGACATGCTGTCCAAAGACGGCGACAAGAAGATGCGCATGACCAGCGAACTGACCAATCTAAAAATCGAAAAGCAAAACCCGGCCCTCTTTGAAATACCAGCCGGCTACACGAAGAACGACATGGGTGCCATGATGGGGATGGGCGGCATGCCCAATATGGAGGAGATGAAAAAAAACCCGCGCCAGCGCCAGTCCGGTGGAAAACAACCTCGTGAGAGCCAAGCTGGCGAGAGCTTGGGCGAGCAGATACCGGACGTCAACAAGATGATGAAAGGGCTCTTTGGTAAATAACGGAGGTCATCGCCCATGCGCCTGTCGAAAGTAGCCGGATATTCGCTCATGCTCATGACCCTCGCAGCTCCCGCCGTTCATGCGGATGATCCTTGCCTGGGCGACGAGGAAAAGAAAGCTGCGCTGGCTCAGTCGGCCGCGCTTGCAAAGGCCGAGCAAGCCGGACAGCCGGCCGCTCTTTTCGTCGCGTACATGAGAGTGGCAGCAAACGAGTGCATCGACAGCTACGACAAGAATGCCATGGGAAAGGCCAAGGCCAACCTGCCCAAACTGGGGCGGGACCTTGGCAAGGCAGCTGAAGCGAAAGGCGCCTTGTATTCCAATGAGCCAATACGGGGCGACGGTCTAACCTCGGCATTCCGCTATTTTGAAACTATTGGGGACCATCAGGAAGCCAATCGTGTGCTCATCAAGGCCGTTCAGACCAAACCTGATGATCTCCGTCTCTTCGAGACGGCTTGGAACATCGACAACGGCCGATACGGGCCTGTCGATGGCACCACCGGCTCGCGACAGCCCTACAATTCTCAGCCAGCGTTCCGGCAAGAGCTGGCTAAGGTGGCCTCAGCCAATGCCGATCGACTGATGAAGGCTGAGGAAAAAGATGCTCAAGGATTGACCGGAAACATTGGTGACCTTGGCAAATCCAGCATGCAATCCATCGAGAAACTGAGGAGTGCGGCTCTTTGGATGAAATATCTTCCCGGTGGTGACAGACCTGCGAAGGACCGTGCTGAGCAACGCGGTGACACCATCATGAAGCGCCCTGACCCCACGTTTACACAGGGACAGGCCATGACGTATTACGAATTCTCCGGCTCACCGAAGGCGAAGGATATGGCTGCCCAGATTAAAAAGAAAAGCGAAGTGTCGCAGCGGGCCATGGAAAAATCTGGCGAAAGTATGAAAGGCATGTTCAGCCAGAAGAGTGAGGCTGAGCAAAAGCAGTTCGATAAGAAGAAAGCCGATCTAGAAAAAGAACTTGGCTTTTAACACGCTGCCCTCTCCAATACACGGAGGTTCGTACTTGGGGTCAGCTCTTGTTTCTTGTATGGCGTTCATTCCCGCTGCGCCTACTCGGCACTGCTGGGGAGCGCACCGAACGCGCGCGTTGCCAAACCCGATCCCCCACCACATCCGAGATGCGACCACCGAATGCCATGAGAATGGCTGGTGGCTGAGCCGCCCACGTTCCACTCTCAGTCAGCCCATCACCCAGGAAGCCACACGCCATCACGATGCATGATTCAAGATCTGTCCCCATTACTTAGGAAGGTAATACAAGAACGCTCGCAGTCCGAAGGACTAGCCGGTCACTCACCGAAAGGCTGTTTCACACTTCTGAATCGCTTGCTATCCCTTACTGGCCTGCCAGGCGAAGCATCAGCGCAACGTGCTCGCCGTCGGCGTAAACCCCTCGAATGACTGGAGATACGTTTCAACCATGACTCGCGCCAACTGATCTCCGCCCAGCGGGCAGGTTCTCTCTTCTGTCTTGCGAACCAACCCCGTCGGAACGGCGGCGCTGGTCCAGAGCTTGATGACAAGGCGGCAATTTTTGAAGGTCGGCCACACCGACGTGTCATACTCATACGTCGCAGACTCCCACTGCGTCGCAATCCGCACGCCGTTGAGCTCGATCGTATCTTCACCGGTTTCAATTGGTCGGGGTTTTGGTTGAACACCCATCGCAAGATTGCCGGCTTGCTGGAAGACAGTCAGCAGTTGAGCATAACGCGATTGATTCGCCGACAGGCCGACATTGGGATCATACTGAGCGGCAATGGTCTCTTCCCATTCATTCGGAGGCATGGGCCTCCCATACCGATCAGTGGGAGCTTGGCTGAACCACAGCCTGACGCCCTCAGCGTTGATGACCCGCAACTGATAGGCATTGAGAGAAGTGATCGGACCGGCTACGAAGTTGTTCGAGCCGGTCAGATTCCAGTACCGAGCGGCGTACACAACCTTCGCACCAGGGCTGAAGTTCTTCCAGGCCAGATATTCAGGACGGTCGACGAGCGCCGCAGCGGGCTTGGCTGTCGCCTCCGTCGCGCAACATTCGTCTACTGCCAAAGCCCTGTGAGAAGGGACAGACATAAGAAGCACTGAGAGAACGCATCCACCCAGCAAAAGGATAACTGTCTGACGCATGCTATATCTCCCACATCAGTAAGGGATGGTCATCTTACTTGAATAATAAAAGGTGAGGCAATCCCGGGATTTCTATCCGGGTGAGTGGAGTGCTATGGCGTCAGGGCAGCAAGCAATAGAGTCGATGAGGTCAGCCCATGTCTCGGAGCGTGTGCCAGGGTTCCGATCCCACGCATGGACTTCATCAGCTGATCTCCAAAGAGCACAACAATGCGGTCCCAATGATCTTTGACGATCATGGACGCCGACGTGCCTTGAATGTCGCGGGATCGCCATCCAGCCACAAATAGTAATTTAGGGTCAGATATTGCAAGGCTGTGAGTCGCCGGAAGAGATTCTTGGCGAACATGGATTGCTGAAAG
>CAKKRK010000091.1 GCA_919902665.1 Nitrospiraceae bacterium | reverse complement strand
GATCAGATTCTCGGCAGGAACAACATCGGTGACAGGCCGTTGAAATTCGTGTTTCGTGCGAGGCCCTCCGCACTGAAACATTGATATCGTAACAGATGTATACAGGAATAGCTACCCTGAGTACTCGGGGAGGTCAGAACCGTTATCCACTCAGGAGGAGGGTGAGGGTTTGACGCATTCCTCGCAAGGCTATCTTGTATCTATACTCAAAGCGGGACAGCCGCGCTGTAACAAAACTCAGAAATGATTGGTCGAATGGGCTGCTGGCGGTAGCATATACAGTCATGATGACGCGTTGCATCACCATTGGCCTGGTGCTGGTATCGGCCATCGTCGCTCCTGCGCTTGCCCAGGCCGACTTCGTCGCGCGGGTCTTGATCGTCCACGAAGGAGATCGTCTCACTATCTACCATCAAGGCCGAAGGGACATGGTGTATCTTCGCGGGGTGGATTGTCCCGAGCTGAAACAGCCCTATGGGAAACAGGCGAAACGTGTCACGGCTGCCTATATCGGCAACCGTGAAGTGGTCGTGCGAGACTTGAAGCGGGATCGGCAGGGTCGGATGACCGTCGACATCCTACTGCCGGATGGACGACAGATCACCCATGAACTGGTCAAAGAAGGGCTCGCTTGGGTACAACCGGGCGGGGCTAACGATCAAGTCCTGAAAGACATGGAAGAACTGGCCAGAGCCGCGGGGACAGGTCTGTGGTCAGAGCCCAATCCCATCCCACCGTGGAAGTGGAAGTCCGCGAGGCCTGCTCGCCATAAGTAGAATTCTTATTCCACATCTTCTGTGGATAACCATGTGAACAAGTCTCGCCATTCTTCGAAAGACAGTGCAAATGGCGTGTGTATTCAGCGAAGTGCCTATTTTATAGGCATCCGCTTCATCCTGATTGTGCCACAAGTAATAGTGGTTCCAGGCTAAGTTATTTGCTTTCTTACATATTCCTAGGAATATGTCTTGACATGATTTAGGCGACCTATGCTGATGCTGGCGCGTGGGCCACTAATCCAATGGTTATCCACAGGATTGACAGGTTTCTGGGGATGACGGCTCTCAGCAACAGGAGCGAGGTTTCTTTTCTGTCAAGGGG
>CAKKRK010000090.1 GCA_919902665.1 Nitrospiraceae bacterium | reverse complement strand
CTGCATTCCTCATAGCACATCACCAACGGGGAATAAATCAGACCTTCCCTAACTGCTCCGTTAATGACTTCATAGACAGACGTTCGTCGATCGTCTCACCCCGACCGGTCTTGGCTCGACTCGATACAGTAACCATGGTCTTGACCAATCCCGTAGGATCGCAGGCTATTCCCTCTTCTCGGTCATAACAAGTATGACCATTGAGAGAACGTCGCCGCTTGACCGATGCGGTGTCCGGCAGGATCGATCACATTCCAAATCACGGCTTGCTCGACAAGAAATCGCTTCCCCGTCGAGGAAATTCGCACCCCCCGATATCCATCGTAATGACCCTTGGCGCTGGCCTGCATCAACATCCGCTTTCGTTCAACCCGGTCATCCGCCTCAGCCGTGAGTCGCGATGGCGTCTGGATGAATTGCTTCCAGGACAGCTCCCACAGATCCAAGGCGGCTTGATTGCCATAATTTAAGATCGGGTCCGATTCCACACCGTGCGACACAACGACAATGGATGCTTCGAATAACTGGAGGGCCTGTGTCTTTCGATCGCCCGCCCGATCAATGAGGTCTTGTCCGATCCAATAGTGATAGCTCTCCAGTAGTCGGTAACTCCACTCAACAATGTAGGGTTCGCTCCAGGGCCTGGATTTCATCGGTGCGGTGGTACCACGTCTCGTAGAGCAGGGCAAGCTCTGGACCTGCACTTGTCAAGACCATAGGACTTCTCTGTATAATGACGCTTCGAATTCATAAAGACGGGAGTAGCCATGGCAGGCAAAACACTATTTGATAAAATTTGGGACACACATGTCGTGCGGGCGGAAGCAGATGGGACCACGCTCCTCTATATTGATCGGCAACTGGTTCATGAAGTGACTTCTCCTCAAGCCTTCGAAGGGTTAAAGCTTGCGGGACGGCGCCCTCGACGACCGGCCGCAACTCTGGCCGTCCCGGATCACAATGTTCCGACAACCGACCGGAAGCTACCGATCGCCGATCAGATCAGCGCGAAGCAGATTCAGACCCTTGCGGAAAACTGTCGCGACTTCGGCATTACTTACTTCGGCATGGATGATGTCCGACAAGGCGTGGTGCACATCATTGGCCCCGAGCAGGGATTCACCCTGCCAGGGACAACGATCGTGTGCGGAGATTCTCACACATCGACCCATGGGGCATTCGGTGCATTGGCATTCGGTATTGGGACCAGTGAAGTCGAACATGTACTGGCAACGCAATGCCTCATCCAAAAACGACCAAAGACGATGGAGGTCCGTGTTGAGGGAACCCTTTCCGATCACTGCTCAGCAAAGGACATTATTCTTGCGATTATCGGAAAAATTGGCACGGCCGGTGGAACCGGTTACGTGATTGAGTATACGGGGTCGGCTATTCGCGCACTGAGCATGGAAGGGCGCATGACCCTCTGTAATATGTCGATCGAGGGGGGAGCCCGCGCTGGGTTAGTGGCCCCCGATGAAAAGACCATCGCCTACCTGAAGGAACGGCCGCTCGTTCCAAAAGGGAATCTATTCGAACAAGCCGTGCAGGCGTGGAAACGGCTCACCACTGACCCAGATGCGAAGTATGATGCGACCGTCTCGTTACAGGCTGAAGACATCGCGCCTCAGGTCAGTTGGGGAACGAGTCCGGGGATGGTGCTGGGTGTCGATCAAAAGATCCCAGATCCACGAACAATGTCCGATGCCAACACAAAAAGCGCGACGGAACGTGCCTTGACCTACATGGGACTTTCGCCCAACACACCCATTACGGATATTGCCATCGACCGCGTCTTCATCGGCTCATGCACGAATTCACGAATTGAAGACCTCCGGCTGGCAGCCAGCCTTGCCAAGGGGAAAAAAGTTGCCAAGTCTGTGCATGCCATGGTGGTCCCAGGGTCCGGACTCGTCAAACAACAAGCGGAGGCGGAAGGCCTTGATCACGTATTTCGTGAAGCAGGATTCGAATGGCGAGAGGCTGGATGCAGCATGTGTCTGGCCATGAATGCCGACGTCCTGCAGCCAGGGGAACGTTGCGCGTCCACCAGCAATCGAAATTTTGAAGGCCGTCAGGGCGCAGGCGGGAGAACCCATCTGGTGTCGCCTGCGATGGCGGTCGCCGCAGCGATCGAAGGGCACTTCGTCGATATTCGACATTGGAGCTGATGACACTATGGAACCGTTTACTCTTCTCACCGGTCTCGTTGCCCCATTGGATCTCATCAACGTCGACACGGATCAGATCATTCCGAAGCAGTTTCTAAAGACGATCAAACGGACAGGACTCCGAGAGGGCCTCTTTTTTGATTGGAGGAAGAAAAAAGATGGATCGCTCGATCCGGAATTTTTCTTGAATCAACCTCGCTATCAATCGGCCTCGATCTTATTAACGCGCGATAATTTCGGTTGCGGCTCCTCTCGTGAACATGCGCCGTGGGCTCTACTGGATCAGGGATTTCGGTGCATCATTGCACCGAGTTTTGCAGACATCTTTTACAATAACTGTTTTCAAAACGGCATACTCCCCGTTGTGCTGAAGGCCGATGAGGTGCTGGCGCTCATGAAATACGCCGTCGGTACCGAGGGATACCGGCTCACCGTCGATCTTGGCAGTCAGACAGTCACCACACCCGAGAAAACAACATACCGGTTCGAAATCGACCCCTTCCGCAAGGATTGCCTCTACCGAGGGCTTGATTCGATCGGTCTCACGCTCCGACATGAGCCTGAGATCACGGCCTATGAATCTCGCCGAAAGACTGACGCTCCTTGGTTGTTCAGCGACATTCATTCGTAACTGAGGAGATACCGGTGAAAATATTTGTAACGCTTCTCTTCTTTCTAGGCGCTGCCTACCTCACGGTCGTGTTTAACTGGACCTATTCCGATGGAAACCGGGCCGGCTACATTCAGAAATTTTCAACGAAGGGCTGGCTGTGTAAGAGCCATGAAGGAGAGTTGGCCATGACCGCCGTGCCTGGAACGGCACCTGTTCTCTGGCAGTTTACAATCTCAGACGATAAAGTCGCCGCACAATTATCAGAGGTGATGGGAAAACGAGTGATCTTGCATTACAAAGAGTATCGCCATATACCCACGACCTGCTTTGGCGACACCACCTATTTCGTGGATAAAGTCGACGTCCAAGATTAATAGTGCTCTATCCGCTCCCGGATGTTCAAAAAGACCTTCCCGCTCGATACGTTGAATCTCTGCGCGACGTGAGAACGAAGCTGGAGAGCTGTTTCAACATCATCATCCTGCTATAACCATTTCTTTCGACGGAACCCGATGAGCATGATGGCTGCCACAAGACCCATGATGCCGATCGCCATCGGGTAGCCCCACGGCCATTTCAACTCCGGCATATACTCGAAATTCATACCGTAGATGCCCGCGATAAAGGTGAGCGGCATGAAAATCGTGGTGATGACCGTCAAGACCCGCATGACGGCGTTCAGTCGATAGCTCACGCTCGACAGATAAATATCCAGACTGGCCGAAACCATTTCCCGCAAGGTTTCGATGGTGTCGACAATCTGAACTACATGATCATAGACATCACGAATAAAAATTTTAGTGGACTCATGCAAAAACGGACAGTCCGAGCGAGACAGACCGTTGATCGCTTCCCGGAGCGGCCAAACCGCACGGCGTACGAACAGCAACTGCTGTTTCAGCCCATGAATGTCTTTGAGAATGTCCGGTTTGGGATCGGCCATTACCCGTTCTTGCAGCGACTCGATCTGCTCACCGAGCAGTTCCAGGACCTCAAAGTATTGGTCGACGATGGCATCGATCAGTGCATAGAGCAGATAGTCTGACCCGTTTTGCCGAAGCCGCCCTTTCCCGCCTCTCAGACGGTCCCGCACCGTGTGAAACACATCGGTGCCGTTTTCCTGGAATGAGAGAACGTAATTTCGACCAAGGACGAAACTCACCTGCTCGACGACAATCTCCCCTCGCTCAGAGGTCGTCAGCATCTTCATCACGAGAAAGAAATAGGTCTCATAGTCGTCGAGCTTCGGACGTTGGTCCGTGTTGGCGATGTCTTCCAGAAGAAGGGGATGCAGGCCAAAATGTTTCCCGAATCCTTCCAAGACATCAACCTTATGGACCCCGCTAACATTCACCCATGTGACGGTTTCGTCGGCAGGCAGTTGAAACGCATTCAGGTCCGTGACAACCAGCTCCTCGCAGCGCGCGCCGGCATAATTGAACAAGGTCATGCTCACGGCCTCGGTTCGCTGTTCGCCGATGTGAATGAGCGTCCCTGGCGAGAGCCCCGTCTTCTTCGACCGTTTCTGAATCAGTTTCATCGTAACCTGCTTGTACGCAGATTTAGGGACCAGGTCAAGTTGGAACATGCTCGGTTCTTTTCATCTGTCTCCAGGCCTGCTACTCTCCTGGCATGACATGGGACAATGAACTAGATGTTCTCAGCATGGCGATTCGGAAGGCTGGAGCAGAAGCCTTACGGTTCGCAGTTGATGGCTTTGAGACGATCCAGAAGCCGGACCAATCCCCAGTGACCTCGGCAGACCTGGCCGTGAATGAGGTCCTTCTCTCCCACCTGCTGTCCGCGTTTCCTGAGGATGGATGGCTCTCTGAAGAATCACCTGATCGTCTGGAGCGACTTCAGAAACGACGGGTCTGGGTGGTTGATCCAATAGACGGGACGAAGGCGTTCATCAGTGGTGAACCGGAGTATTGCATTTCCGTCGGCCTCATTGAACAGAGTCGACCGATCGTGGCAGGCATCTTCAACCCTTCCACGGACGAATTATTTACCGCAACTCGAGGTGGAGGTCTGCGTCTCAACAGTAAACCGGTTACTCCACCAGCTTCGTGGAACGGTCGACATCCAGAGATTGCCCTGAATCAATGGGAACAACAGATCGGCCGCTTCACCTCCCTGGATCCATCGATCAATAAGCGGCCTATCCGCTCTATCGCTTGGGTACTCGCACTCGCCGCAACTGGCCGTATCGAGGGAGTCGTCACGTGGGAACCAGAAAATGAATGGGATGTGGCCGCAGGGACGCTCCTCATCACGGAGGCAGGGGGAACCATCTCCGATGGCCTTGGACAGGAACTACTCTTTAACCGACGCGAGCCTCGCTATCGAGGCATCATCGCTACTGGCCCACACTGTCCCGAGGCGCGCGCGCGACAGCTCAGAGGCCTGACTTGTGGAACCGACAACGGTTTTATGTAATGGCGAGTGATGGAGGATCAGGGTGCGGGAGGAGTGTCGCCAAGACGTGTCATGGAGGTTTTCCTCGTTAGATGAAACGTGCCACCCTTCTCGGATGGTGACGTGTTCGCACCGATTCGCTCATACCACCAGGTCCCGTCGCCTTCCACAGCATCGGCAGAGAGGTTCACAGCGAAACCGCCTTCCCGATCGTTTTCTTTCTGAGACCACTTACCGATCCATGTTCGGCCGTTGAACTGAATCGTTTCGAATCGCCCATCCTTGAATGCGTACGTACCGTTGCCCTGATCATCGAGTCGAAGGACGACCACCCCGCCGTCTTCGTATTCCCATTCCCCTTCCAGAACGGAACGATCACCAGCGGAATGGTCAGCAGAGACAGAGAGAGGAACCGTCGCCCGATGACCGCATCCCGTCAACAGCAACGCAACAACAGCAGCGACTATGGGAGCGAGGTGCAGACTCATGGTCGAGTTCATAGCACGGCCTCGCGCATCGGGCAAGAAACAGCCGCTTCCTCGCGCGAGCATCTACAAGCCAGCTTGGGTCAACCGCCGACAGGCTTCATCGAGATCTCGGTCGGTCTTGGCATAACTGAACCGGACGAAGTTGGCTCCTGCCACTCCGGGGATAAAGGCCTCTCCTGGTACACCAGCTACACCGGTTCGATCCAGTAGATACATGGCACGAGCTTTCCCACTGTCGCCAGGAAGCCGGGACACATCCGCCAACACATAATAGGCCCCCTCTGGGATCGAGGGAGTGAGTCCCGCCTTCGCCAGAGCGCTGCAAAATCTGTCGCGCTTGTGCTGGTAGTCTCGAGCCAGGCTCCCATAGAAATCGTCCGGCAAGTCTCGAATGCCACGAGCCACACCCATTTGAAGCGGCGCCGGAGCACACACATAGAGGAGATCGTTCATCGCGCCAATCGCTCGTGTCCACGTCTGCGCAGCCACACTGTACCCAATCCGCCACCCCGTCACACTGAACGTCTTGGAGTACCCTCCGATGGTCACTGTCCGTTCTGCCATATTCGGCAAGGAGGCCATGCTCACATGGCGTCGCCCGTCATAGAGAAAGTATTCGTAGATTTCATCCGTCAGGACAAACAGATCGTGCCGGCACGCAAACTCTGCCAACGCCTCAAGTTCCATGCGGCTAAAAACCTTGCCCGAGGGGTTGCCGGGTGAATTGATAATGATGGCCTTTGTTCTTGTGGTCACAAACTGCTCAAGCTGCGTCAATGAATAGGTCCAGCGTGGTGGCTGCATGTGGACCACTACAGGAACTGCTTCAACCGCCATGAGCGCGCTGATATGGTATTGATAGTAAGGCTCAAAGAGAATGACTTCATCACCGGGATTCAGCAGCGCAGCACAGGCACAGTGAAAGGCGCCGGTTGCCCCAGCGCTGACGGTGACTTCGGTTTCAGGATCGGCGCGAATCCCGTTATAGTGGGCCAGCTTGTCGGCGATAGCCTCCCGTAATTCAGGCAAGCCATCGAAGCGGGTATAGACATTGTGCCCATCCCTGATGGCCTGCTCTGCCCCTTCGAGCACGATCGGTGGCACCGGCGTATCACAGACCCCCTGTGCCATATTGAGCCCCTTCGCACTCGCGCAGGCCTGGGTCATGGCCCGAATTTCCGATTGGGCGAGATCTCCCATCCGTCGACTGACTGTTCGCATGCCCCTTCTCCTTCTTAAGCCTTCACAATCGGTATTCTTTGTGGCAGAGGATGAGGTCGGCGTCAAGATGGAGCCACAACCTAAGGTGCGATAGGAGAGGTTATCGGTGTCACCCTAGGTACAATATGGATTCTGTTTGCTCAGGCAGTTTCTATGCGTACACTAAAGACTGCTGGCCCCTCGATCTTCAGTTGAAAAGGACCACCGCCGTGACATCCAAGCCTTCTCGAGAACTCGGTCTGGCAGATGCGAACCAACAGGACCGACGCGGCAGAAGACTTGCCCTCTCCTGCCGCCTGTTTTTCTTTGGCGATGATGATTTTGAGGGTGAAGCGAAGATTCTGGACGTATCAACAAACGGGTGCAGTGCCGAATCATCGATCGACGTGACAGTTGGGATGCTGCTGAAACTGTCGTTGTTTCTTCCTGATTTTAAATGGCCACTCCGGGTCGATCAGGCCATCATGCGCTGGATCGACGGGAAACAGTTCGGCCTGGAGTTCACCAGCATTCGCTTGGCTCAGCGAGAACGATTAAGAGGTCTGATCATGAAAGCCCGGCTGTAGTATTAGATGCTCGGCACGCAAGCATTCTACCTCTACGACTTTCCCCATAACGATTCCAACCGCTGAGCTCGGCTGCAACCATACTTGTAATACTTATACCGGAGCGGGTTTTTCTTGTAGTAATCCTGATGGTACTCTTCAGCCTGGTAGAAGGTTGAGGCTTGGACCAGCTGGGTCACGATAGGCTGGGGAAAGCGTTTCGACTCTTCGATCGCGCGTTTTGACTCCTCCGAAAGCCGCTTTTCTTCGTCGGTTGAATAGAAGATGGCCGCGCGGTACTGCGTCCCATGGTCGCAGAATTGCGCGTTTGGCGTGACCGGATCGACGTTGCGCCAAAAGGCATCCAAGAGTTTCTGATACGTGACTTTCGTTGGATCGTAGGTGACTTCAACCGCTTCTGCGTGACCCGTCCGCCCAGCCGAGACCTCTTCGTAGGTGGGGTTGGCCACGGTGCCGCCCATATAGCCAGAAACTGCGCCGAGGACTCCATCCACCTTTTCGAAGGCCTCTTCCATGCACCAGAAACAGCCACCTGCAAAATACGCCTTGGCGGTGGCCGGTGCGCTCTGCACTCCATTGGAGGGCCAGCCGGTGAGGGTCGCGCAGATCACGAGACTCATGGCGATAGATGTCAGACGCTGCAGGATTGTCATGATCGTCTCCTCCTTCTTCAGAGTCGTCGCCGTAGTCTTATTCTTACATCTTACTACGACACGTGCGGAGATGTGGATGTGGGGAGAACTCGCATGGCAGCAGACAGGGGCCGGTATGAGAGTCCTTCACGCGTCAAACTGGAATATACCTGTCGAGATCCTGTTCTGTACGACGCGCTCGTCGCTGACGCCCATCCATGAGTTTCATGATCAACTCAATGGCCTCCTCCGGTGAGGCAGCGGCTTGGACCAATCGTTTGTCGAGTTTTCTGAAAAAAGCGATATCGGCAGGAGACGCTTCAACGAGAATGACCGGCTTCCCAGCCTTCACGGCCAGCGCAACTTCTGACACTGTACCCGAGCCACTCAAGCCGCAGGCCACCACGACATGGCTCGTCAGAACATTGATATTATTCCGGCCACTGCCCATTTCCGTGATGATCGACACGTCCACATGGCGGGACACCTTGTCCTTGGCCGTCGGCAAGACCCCGATGGTCAAGCTGCCCCCCACCCGCTTGGCTCCTTCGCACGCCGCGTCCATGACGCCCACGTCTCGACCACCAGTCAAGACGACCCAACCCCGCCGGGCAATGAATTCTCCAAGGATCCTGGCATTGTCGAGGTCCTTCTTCGCAGCCTTGGCCGGCCCCATTACTCCCACCACAAATCGCATCACTCCTCCTTCAGTCCACTTCCTCTTCCTCAAAACCGAGAGGCCGTGAGGGTCACATCCGCATGCTCCCAGACCTGTTTCCATTGTTCTTCTGCGGCATCTGCTTCACGGCCTTTCCGCTGAGCGCGAAGACTCTGCATGAGTCCAAACTGGGCCCAGCCGTTCCGCGGATTCTTGGCCAGATCGGCTCGGTAGACCGCTTCCGCCTTACCCGGCTGACTGGCCTTCAACAAGACGGCGCCGAGATAATGGCGAATGGGAATCGGCCAGAACGGCGGTTCGGTGTAAGGCAGCTCCTCCTCCAGCTTGACGGCATCCGTGAGGGATTTGATGGCCTCATCGTATTGACGACGATGCGTCGCGAGCTCACCAGCCAGCAGCCGTTCCGCGATCTTGAGGAGAGTCCGTTCCGTTTTCTCTTCCCGCGTTCGATCGCGCCCAAATCGTTTCGCCAGGCCGGCCAACACCACATGCTCGCCCTCGGCCCCGGGCATACGACCGGACGCCGCGAGCGCTAGTCCCCTCCCCAGTCGCCACATCCCCTGTTGCAAATGCAGCGTCTTTGGAGGAGGCGGTTCACGCAGCAGGTCGTCCCATTGTCCAAACCTGATCATGGACCACAAGGGAGCTGGAAGGTACAATTCCTTCCAGACATCCTTCCGCACTTCCTCCTGGGAGATCGTGCCCGTCAGTTGACGAGCCACCTTCAATGCCTCGGTTCTTCGTCCCTCCATCGCTAAGGAAGCCCAGAGAAAATGCAGATTGTGGGTGTAGTAGCCGTCGGCATAGTCGCCGTGTAACTGTCTCCTAGCCAGATACTTGCGATCGACCTCCGCCGCATGTGCATTCTGTTCAGCCGCCTCGTGATATCGACCGAGTCGCATGTAGATGTGGGCCGGCATATGGACCACGTGAGCAGCACCCGGCATCAGCCCGGGTAATCGCTCCGCACAAGCGACGGCTCGGTCCGGGTTCGGAGAGGCTTCAACGCTGTGGATATAGTAGTGGCACGCTCCTGGATGATCCGGGAAACGCGCTAGAATCGATTCCAGTGTCGACACGATTTCTTGGGTGCCCGGTTTGGGTCGTCCGTCTGCCGTCCATAAATCCCACGGCCGCAGGTCCATCAAGGCCTCGGCGAACAAGACACCGGCATCCGGATCGTTCGGATACTGCTGCCAGACTACACGCATCGCGTCCGCATACGCTTTATCCAGAGCCGGTCGTGCATGCGTTCTGAGCTCGTATCGCTTACCAATCGCATCGATATAGGCCTGTTCGGCTGCGCTCGTGCGGGCACGATGCGCGCGAGCCTTCTGTAGGGCATCCCACGCCCGTCGTTCGGCAGCCTTATCCATGGCGGCATTGATGTTCGGACCCGATGCGAGCGCCACCCCCCAATAGGCCATGGCAGCAGAGGGGTCCAGTCGAGCGGCTTCTTCGAAGGCCAGGAGCGCCTCTTCATGGTTGAAGGCGTACACGAACCGCAAACCTTGATCAAAGTATTGCTGCGCCTCGTGTGAACTCGTCGTGATGGGGTGATGGAGGGTACCCAGATTCTCAAAGAGGGGTACCCGGGCGGTAGAACGTTCAGGGGCCGCACTGAGATCAATCGTCAACAGGCCGAGCCACAGCACAGCCCACAAGAGGACACGAACGATGGTCATTGCCGGATGTTTAGCAGACGGAACCCCTATCTGGCTAGAGGAGCAGGTGCGTCTGTATGACGGGATCGTTGTCGAATCAGTAGGATTCGGTTTTCTAGCGGTGAAGCGATGGAGAAGTATTCAGCGCCAACGGCTTACCGGGCCGAGCTTACAGATGGAGCGACTGACCCTCACTATCCTTTGGATGAAAGGAGTGCTCATGTTCCTGAGAAAGATTGGGCGTCTCGCTGACCGTCGGTTTCTTCCGACCGATACGGTTCCGCTTGAGAGAGGCAGCCGCCGTGCTGGTGGTGGATCCCGGTGAAAATGTGCCGACTTCTAGCTCTTTCCCAAGATGAATGAGGACCTCTTGCTGAGAGGTAACCAAGGAAGTCAGCTCTTGAATGTGCGACGTCAGCCGGGCAATCTCATCTTGCTGCCCAATCATGCAGGCTCGGATTTCAGCGACTTCTTCCGACTGAACATGAGCCGGCACCGGAGACGGCTGTTGTAGGATTGTGACCTTCGCGGTCACCGGGTTCTCTGCTTCCCGGATTGGCCCCTCCACTCCATTCGTCGACCAGACGGGACCCTGCCCTTGGATCGTGGTACGCTCCGTCGTTCGGTCGGGGAGCGCAAGGGGTTTACGAAGGCGCGGATGGATCTCGTCCTCATAGCGCGTGACGTAGGCAAAGAGGTCAACCACCTTGCGCCAGCACAGGGCACCAGCATTGAGCAGGATCTGACCGTAGGGCGTAGCAACCGGCCGAGCTTCATCAATCTGCTTCTGTGATGGGATTCGGTGAATGAGGTTGATGGGTTCTTTGTTGAATCGCGGGGCCATCTGGCAGATCCCCCCTTCAATTGGACCTAGTGGGATACCTTTCTTGTACCTACTCCTCGCGCAGAGAAGAGTCAACCCTTTTATTCTGCGGTCGATTAAATATGTTTGGAGTCCTCATGACACAGCTAGAACCGTGTGACGCTTGAGAAACGAAAATGCGGGAGGGCCAAAGCTGGAACCAACATCTTTCCGGTCTCTGAGTTCACCGCCTCCATCGGCGCAGTCCAAGCCGTGATGTGTCGAAAGGCCCGGATCGGGCTTTCATGAAATCGGAAATTTTTTACAGCTGAGACGATCTCCCCCTTCTCGATCAGAAACGTTCCATCTCGCGTCATTCCGGTCAGCGTGAGGTCCTGAGGATTCACAGGACGGATATACCAAAAATTCGTCACTAGAATCGCACGGTCCGTGTTCTTTATGAGATCCTGAATCGACTGTGCAGGAGCCCCCGCAATCGACAAGGCCGGAGCCTCCAGTGTCGGAATAGGGTTTATGCCATCAGCCTTCGCCGTAAACCTGTCGTAGGCCAGCTGTTTGAGGATTCCATGGTCGATCCACAAGGAGGCTGTACTCGGCAGCCCGTCATGGGTAAATCCTTCTCCTAGCAGGTCGGCATGATCGGGGTGATTCTTGAGCGTCAGCCGTTCGTCCACGATGGCCTGGCCCAGCTTGCCGGCGAAGGGGCTCGTTCCCTTTGTGTAAGACTTGGCGTCCAGAGACCAGAGCACCCACGCCCACAGTCCGGCCACGGCTGCCGGCTCAAGAATCACGGGATACTGCCCTGCCGGCATCTCACACACATCCCGGCCTCGCTTGGCTTTGGCAATGGCCGCCAAGGTCCGCTCTTGAACTTTCAAATGATCGATCGACCGATGTGCCGCGGCACTCCAGCCCGTCGCGTCACCAGTTTGGACCGTGAGACTAAACCTCGCGTCTCCTCGTACCTCATAGCCGAATAGCCCATTGCTCGCCGCAATCCCAACCGCGGTCCCGGATGATGCCACGACGCCGGCCGCCATGAGGTTCTCCATCCGGCAATGTCCGATGGCTTCATTCGCATACTCCAGACGTTTGACCGGTCCTGCCGCCAGAGTTTCTGGTTTCGCCGTCGCTCGCACAGGGAACAGGCACGGATCGGGAGGTGGAAGGTATTCCGGATCAACCGGTGAGACACGAGCAATCCGTTCCGCACGCGCCAACGTATCCTGAATCGCGCCGGCAGTAAAATCCGTCGTGCTCGCGGTCCCCTGCTGTCCCCCAAAGGCAACCGTCACGGCCAGTGAGCCCCGCCTCGCATCGACATTCTGGATGACTTGATTGTTGGCGAATCTCGTCGTGCCGGCATGGTGATCGCGAAGACGGACGATCGTCTGATCAGCGGATGAGCGGGTCAAGACCAGATCGCTCAGAAAGCGAAACTCCTCGCTGCTGGTCAGCTTCGGCCAGGTGCCGCTCGGGACGGTCATGCGCTTCCCTCTCCTCGGATCACATGGATCTGGCGAAACCTCGCAGGAGAAGCGGCATGAGTCATCCAACCAGACTGGCCTGGCTGCCCCTTGCCACACGTGATGAAGCCGTATCGACGGCGAGCAGTTCGGTCGGCCACTCCATCGCAGCTATTCCAGAATTCCGGCGTGATCCCATGGTAGATCACATCCCGCAGCATGTGGGTGCGCCTGCCGTTCTCAATCAGCCAGAATGCATCCCCGCCAAACTGAAAATTGTAGCGGCGCTGATCGATGCTATAGGACCCATGGCCTTCGATGTAGATACCGTGCTTCACGTCGGCAATCAGTTGATCGACAGTCGCTGAACCTGGCTCAAGTCCGATATTCGCGATGCGTACCATCGGAACGTGGCTCCACCCATCAGCGCGATTGGAGCCACGTGAACGAGATTCACCAATCTTCGACGCGACTTCACGGTTCGTGCAATACCCGACGAACACCCCGTTCCGAACGACGTCC
This sequence comes from Nitrospiraceae bacterium, assembly GCA_919902665.1. Classification (GTDB taxonomy): domain Bacteria; phylum Nitrospirota; class Nitrospiria; order Nitrospirales; family Nitrospiraceae; genus Nitrospira_D. Next base: position 4,499 of record CAKKRK010000090.1, on the reverse strand, counting down.
CATTGCTGACACTGAACCCCGTCATCATCATAACCAGTCGCTGCTAATGTTTCCGATTCGGTGTTATCGGCCACCAAATTCACATGCTGCGAGCCATAGCGAAAGTTACCCAGCTTTTCTGGCGTCAAGAAGCTGGTTCCTGCGTAATTGGCTTCGTAGCCAAGCGCACGGTCCAGCTCGCTCGGATGGCCGCAAGACTCATGGATCGTCAATGACAGATGTTCAGGATCGAGCACGAGGTCATACTGGCCCGCATCAACCGCCGGAGCCTTGACCTTTTCGATCGCGTGAGCGGCAACGCGCGAGGCCTCGCGCAGAAGGTCGGCTTCCTCGATCAGTTCATAGCCCTTCCGAAGATGTGGCGTATTGAAGCTGCGCGAGGCAAACCGGCCTTCATGCAGCGCAGTCGCTGTACAGTCGCCTTGCCCGGCCAACAGATCGAATTCCACACGAGACCCTTCGGTCGACAAGAACAATTTGTGGTCTCGGCGCGCCCACAGGCTTGCGCTGCTTCGTGCGATGCCGGATTGCCGATGGAGCGTCTCCATCGCATTCAGCAATAAGTCGGTTTTCTTCTCAAGCGGGATGGTGAAGGGATCGATGCGATAGGGCGTGACGATGCGGTCACGATGAGCCGGTTCCGGCACCAATCGCACTTTTTCCAGGGCCACCGATGCAGACCCTCTGGCGATCTCAATAGCCAGATTAGCCACCCGTGGTACTTCTTCCAGCGACAAGACTGAACTCGCGGCAAAACCCCAAGCTCCATGATAGAGCACACGCACACCGAAGCCGATGTCCTTGATGTCTCGAATCGAGGCAACTCGGCGATCCTCACCTTCAATGTGTTGGGTGCTACTGTCCTGAATGCGAATGTCGCCGTACTCCGCGCCTGACGCCGTAATACGTTTCAGTGCAAGCTCGGCGAATTCATCCCATGTCGGAGAGCTCATGAGGCTGGTCCTCAGAGTGAAGGAAGAGATGGGTCAGTATAACAGGTGGTAAGCAAAACGGTGAGAGTCTCAAGATCGGACGAACGAGATTGACTTACTGCCGATTTTTCTCATCGGGTCTCAAGATAAGAAGTACACGCGCCCGACCTTACAGCCTCCTAACAAAGCTGGCGACTATGAGCTGCGCCGCCGAACGGTTCGAGTGAGGGCTCGCCATTCCAGGGCTCTTTCAACCTGATGGCTAAGCTTGTTGTGAATCAATAATCCGCTGGATGCTACGTTTCAGTTCCGGAAGTTTCTCGAACACCACATCCCATGCCAGCTGATAATCCACTCCAAAGTAACTATGGATCAGGCGATCGCGCAATCTGAGCCATCGGACGCCACGCAACCTCGGGATGCGATACCCGGAACTCAGTGGGCAGGTTCTTCACTGCTTCGCCGATAATTTCCAAGCTGCGCACGAACGCACGGCGCAGCGTCTGATCGGCTACAAATCGCTCATAGGTGAGAGTCCGACTCTGATCGAGGAGGTACTCGACTTCCGCGAGAATATGCCGCAGATAGTCATGCGGCTCGAAGGACATCCGTTGCCTCGGCCAAGATGTGTGGCCCGATAAACGGTGAGAGTGACTCCGTGGTGATCACTTCCACCCGGTGCTGCAACGTGTCTTCAAGCAGATCCGCCAGCGCCATGAAGCGATCGAATGTCTTCTCATTCGGAGCGAACTCGACAAGCACATCAACATCACTGTCGGGGCGAGCCTCGTTACGAAGCACGGACCCGAAGAGCGCGAGCCGACGAACACCAAGGCCCCGAATCTTGGACTCAACGGTGTGAAGTCGTCGGATCGCTTCGTCACGGGTGATAGAACTTGTGCTCATATAGAGAATATAAACGAAATATCCGACTGATGCGAGACGGAAAGGCTAGCACCCGCGTTGGCCGGGGCGTGGAGAAGCGAAACTTGTGGGGGCAGTTCTTAAACTTGCACACTCTCCTGCTCGCTTGGTCAGAGGAAGTGCGAGGTCAAGAACTAAACCCGATCTGCCCTCAATCGTGGCGATGCGGTGGAGGGCCTGTTGCATCTTCGCCCTGCTGCAGGGTGATCTCGAAACTTTGCGTCGCCGCGTTGGACGCCAAGGCCGTCACCTGTGTTCCAACCACATTCAATGCGGGTTCATGCTGATCGGGTCTCAAGACAAAGGGTTGAACACTCATGATCTCACTGCCCTTCACGAGTTGATTTCTATCCCATCAACGGATTTGAAGAATTCCTTCTGGCTAAATTCTACTGCTCTAACCTTTTCCGGTTCATGGCTACATGAGAAGGATAAGTCCAATTTTTGTCCACCCAGTTTTACAACGACGTGAGAGATAGTTTCGCCAATCAATCGCCAGGCATCGACCGACAGCTCTAGGAGTTCCTTGTCGGGAGCATCTGGAACCTTCCATTCCCTCCGAATTATTGGCCACGAGTCACAATCCGGCCCCGCCAACGACCGAATGAATTTATCTTTCCTGCAAACTTCTTTGAAGCGTTCATACGCATCTTGTGTGCTTTCATGAGCAGCTACTGGGAAAGGGAATGAAATCTTTATTCTTCGACCTTCCGTAGTGCCTACAGACCCTGTGCTTAGCACCTCCAACATACCTCGATGAACTATGAAGTCCCTTTTCTTGTGTAGAACACAGAGAAGCGCGTTGCTGTGTAGGGACTCGATCAATGGCTTGAACTCGCTTCGGTATGCATTATGATTCTGAAGCTCCATGCAGAGCATCTGTGGAATCTCCTTCGCAGCACGGATGAACGAATTCAGTGAGTACCTAAATAGGTCTGGAGTGTGATAGTTCACCTCCATTTGGTGGATATGCCAATGACACTCTGACCATCGGTCTAGGGCCGCTTCTATGTGGGAGTGCGGACAACTCATAGTTTCTTATGCACAGCGGTCCCTCAGCTCCCGTAGAGGCACTGAACACCCGTTTGTGGCTCACCGGCAGACAGTGCAGCCACAGATTCGAGATGCGAAGTGTCGCCCGAACATGTTGGTGTGCCGCGCTGGCCACATAACACAAATGGAAACATAGCCCGCTGAACCCGGCGTCAGCTCCTGTAACTGGTTAAGTGCTTTTGGCAAACTTACTAAGAAAGTCATTTTGAGACTTCTCGAAAGTTGGATGTTTGCCAAAGATGTACATTGTCTTGTTTCCAAGTTTTGGAACTATGAACTGAAATGGGCCTACCCACTCGGATCTTGGAACCAGACTGCGGTAATTCTCTGGTAGTTGTTCCTCAAAAACCCTCCAACAGTGGTCGGATTTGAAATGTTCGTACGCGGCATCAGGGTGCTTCGCGACAACACGCCAGAAATCTAATCTTCCTGGCCTAAGGATAAAGAACCAGTAGATTGCTGCACCAGCAATTAGAACTATGACGATCTCCATAACCAACTCCTGTCACTCCCATAACAATATTCGGCCGCCCTACACCAAGAGCAGAACTGCAAATTGCTGACCGCATAACGCGCCAGCACATTTTCCCAACATAGCGAAGGTGCCAAACGGCGAGCGTAGCGAAATCCAATGAACGAGACTAAAACAGTCCCGCAATCCCGGTTGCGATTTTCTCTTGCACGATGGGGGTAGCTTCGGGAATGTCTAAGCTTTTTTGCCGCACGTGGCCGACCATTCGCATCAGTTGCACCTTTTCACTGCCTGATGACTGACCTCCGGCTGGCCGACCGATTGATTTGCCGATTTTTCGGTCGGTAATTTGGACATCCGCGACGCACAGGTAGGTCACGCCATCTTCTTTGGGCGGTGGCTGCATGCCAGAGAACCCGGACATGCCGCCGAATCCTCCTCCCCCACCGCTCATGGCCATGGCCTGCCTCATCATGGCGCTCATGTCCGGCATCCCGGCCATTCCAGCCATCCCACCACTCGGGTCAGCGGCCGAGGCCATCACTGTCCCGCCGCTGCTGATGCCCGCACCTGGGCCGGCTTTGGCCACGGCTTCCGGCGCCACTCCATCGGCTGCCTTGTGGCAATAGATCACCTTGGCTTGTATCCAGTAATTGGCCTGCTCTGGATCTTGAACCAACTGATATCCCTTTCCACTCAGCTTCGTATTCACGTCGTTCAGCAGTACTTGTTGATTTTCTGAAGCGTTCCTGAGTTGGGTATACACGGTGCGATTGGTATTTGGATCCAAGAAGACCGTATTGCTGTTCATGAGGCCGGAGCGGATGACGTTGGAACAGCCAGTCGTCAGTGCGAGCAACAGCAAAATCGTGAGGAGTCCCTCGACACGGATCGGGACGGTGAGCTTGTTGAACTGTGAGGGGTAAGGGGTGAGCCGAAGATGCGACGCCATGACTAAAAATTCCCTGCGACGGCGGCACTCAGCTTCTGTTGCAAGAGTGGCGTCGCCTCGGCCTCTTTCAATTTCTTTTGATGCACGTCGGCAGCCATCCTGGTCTGGTAGACACCGGGCTCCTCCCCTGTTCCTGTTTTCATCCCGTTTGGCAGCTGTCCGGTCC